>NVUM01000014.1 GCA_002733125.1 Porticoccus sp. | reverse complement strand
ACTCAGCACCGTATCCGGCACACTGTCCACCGGATTCAGGTCCTGATCCTCCGTCACCGAACGCGCATCATTCGTGACCACCGCTACATTGTTATTGGTCTCTCCATTATCATCATCATTTTCACTGATATCTGCGTTGGCAGTTGGATCAGGCAACGGTGGCGGCACATAGTCGGGGTCAATACCCGCCGTTGGCGTCACTTCTCCACCGAGCAAGGAAAATTGCAGGCCCTGACCGATTTCATCACCCGTACCAGAAGCACCGTCCTCAGCGCCAGCGGCTGTTGCTTCTTGATCTTCCGCTATATCCTCACCAGCGGCGAGTGTGGCCAGCAAGTCCTGGAATTCTGGGTTTTCCTCTTCTGCAGACTCAATAGCCGCCAGCTGTTGATGACTGTCCAGGCCGACAACAAAAGAATCGCCACTATTTAACTGGCGAATAGAGCCATCGACAAAACTGATCGCGATATGGCTACCATCAGTTACCTGGAGGACGTCGCCCTCATGAATGGGATCACCCATTTTGAGTTCGCGGAGGGTGCCGTCTGGAGAAACAACCACCACTGTGGCGCCTTCAGTCGATGCAACAAATCCGAGAATTTGCTGACCTTGACCGGACTCAACGGTGCTTGCTTGTGAAGTTTGCTCGTTCATGATTTTAACCCTCCCGGCTCAATCCGGCTTAAACTTGGTCACATCTCTTACTTTGGCATGTGTCCTGCTATTAGAGTTCTACACCAACGGTGTAGAGCAGTTCTCCAATGGCGCGAAATATCCTGTATTCATTGTAGAGAAGATCCTGCCTGGCAGTGACCAGAGACTGTTTGGCAGTGATCATTTCATTTTCAGTATTCAAAAGATCGAGGAGCGTACGGCGACCAAGATCAAACTGCTGAATATACGCTGCTTTTGTTGATTCGGAATCCCGAACATAATCCTCAAGCACCGGGATTTGATCGCGAACGGCCTCATATGCAACCCACGCCAAGCGCGTTTCCTGTTCTACTTGACGATAGGTGTTGTTACGTACTTCTTTTGCCTTTTCCACCAAGTGGGCGAATTGCTGTTTCTTTGCCTCATCGGAACGACCTCGATAAAGGTTGTAACGCATACGCAACATGACCGTCAGATCATCAACCTGCTCGTCTACGCCGTCGATATTCTTATTCAGGTCACGCTCCAGCTCCACATGAAACTGGGGGTAAAAGGTACTTTTTGTCTGTTCGTACTGAAAGTTCACAGCTTTGACATCCGATACAGCAGATTTCAGCAAGGGATGCGCCTCGATAGCCTTGGCAATGGCTTCCTCAACTGTAGTAGGCAAATATTTACTGTAGGTGCCGGGCGCAGCCAACTCACCTTCCTGGGGATAACGTCCAACTACCCGTTGAAAATTTGTTTTAGCATCCAGTAAATTTGCTGTCTGATTAATCACGTTCGTTTTTGCCAGGGCCAGACGACCGGATATCTGATCAAAATCAGCGGTACTGCCCACGCCAGAATCGGCACGTTTTTTCATCTTGTCATAAATATTTTCATGTGTAGCCAATGTTTGCTTGGCCAACGCAAGAATGTCTTGCTGCTTGATGACCTCCAGATAGGACCTGACCACCTCCAGAGCAATATTCTCACCCACGGAATAGGCACGATGCTCAGCACTTTCGTGCCTGGCAATCTGATTTTTGTGTTCATTTGGAGTACTAAATCCGTCAAACACCAGTTGTTTGACGTTTAACTGAGCCTCATGCCTCTCCAGTTCATTGCGTGTGCGGTCAGGATCAGAAAACTGGCGTGATGTGGGATCTCTCTCCTGATAACCAAACCCGGCCAGGAGGTCAACAGAGGGGTAATAGCCACCCAACGCTTCCCTTATTTGTCTTTCCCGTGCATCGACTTCACGAAGTTCCGCTTGAACCTCCGGATTGGATTGCAACGTTTCGGCAATAGCATCCCGCATATTTATTGTTTGTGCATTCAATTGCATCGAGAAGCAGGCAGCCCCGGCAATAGAAAAAAATGTCAGATATCGGTTAAAAAACATTATTACTTCCTGTCCTTCTTGTATTGCCTTGAGAATATAAAATCATAGTGATTATATATAGTTAGATTTATAACACAGAATTTGAGTGAACCAGTTACCGTTTGGATCGGTAAAATGACCACTTAAGTAGTGATCTATTTCAATTATGGCAACTAGCGTTCCCTGAATGCTAACTCTTTGGTTTTCAGGATGGGTTTGAGCAGATAGTCCAAAATGGTTTTCTGACCGGTCAGGATATCGACCTGAACAATCATCCCCGGAATAATTGGCAAAGGATCGTCTTCGTTGCCCAAATGGCTGCTGTCCGTTCGCAACCTTACCTGGTAGTAGCTGACGCCCTCCTCATCCACAATCGTGTCCGGGCTGATTCTAATCACCTTGGCTGGCAAACCACCGTGAATTGAAAAATCATAGGCTGTAAATTTAACCGTTGCCTGCTGGCCAGGATGGATAAAAGCGATATCGGAAGGCGATACACGGGCATCCACCAATAATGAATCATCAAACGGTACGATCTCAACCAGATCCTCCCCGGGTTGAATGACGCCGCCAATCGTTTTGACTTTAATCTGCTTGACAATACCTTTCATGGGCGAACGAACCAGTGTCCTGGTCACCCGGTCCTCCAACGCCTGGTTACTTTGGCCGATACGGCCAAGTTCAGCCATTACCTCATTCAGTTCTTCCCGGGACTCACTGGCAAAGGTTTGCGAATAGCTTTCGGCATTTTTAATTGCCTCCTGATAAGCAGATTCCAGCTGGGGAATTGATATTGTCGCCCTATCCAGCTCACCTTTAAGATCGTTGGCCTGACGCTCCAAGCGAAGTAATTCCACTTGGGAAACGGCACCCTGGGAAACCAGTGGCCGGGTAAACTCGAGCTCCTGGCGAAGCAGACGGTAACTGTCAGACAGGCTTTGCCGATTGACCCGCATTGAGGACAGTTCCTGCTTCTTTTGTGAAACCTTCTGATTGAGGCTATCTAACTGTGAGAGATGAGCCTGCTTGCGGGATTCATATAATGCCCGCTCACTGGCAACCAATATTTCATTGTGAACATCGCCCAACTTCTTCAGCTCTTCATCAAACTCGGTGCTATTGGCCTCAGCTCGCAACCGCGCAGCTTTGACCGTCAACTGTTCGACTTGTAGCGAGCGCTCCCGGTAAGTCGATGCAAAAATGGTATCGTCAATCTGTAAAAGCGGTTGGCCACGGTCGACAACCTCGCCTTCAGTGACAAACAGCATCTCCAGTATGCCTCCCTCCAGATTCTGTACTATCTGGATGTTACTGGAAGGGACGATCTTGCCCTCTCCCCGGGCAAATTCATCAATTCTCGCCAGGCTGGCCCAAATCATCATGATGACCAGAAACGCTGCGATCACCCATAACAATACCTGAGAAACGAAGGGTGACTGCTTCAGAACCGCCTCTGAGGAGTAGGACATGTACTTCAGGTCAACCGCAGAGGTCTTGTCCAGTTGACGGCGCAATTTTTCAAGTTGTTGTTTCGGCATCAGCCTTTCCCTCTGATTTTGCCTTCCTTGAGGGCCGCCAGCACTTCCGACTTTGGACCGTCGCTAATGATCACACCCCTATCGATCACAATCAGGCGGTCAACCAGAGTCAACATGCTCATCTTATGGGTAATGATCAGTAACGTACTGTCCGAAAAGCGGGTTTTGATCTGCTGGGTCAGGCGCTCTTCAGTCCCCTGATCCATGGCCGATGTCGGTTCATCCATCACCAACACACGGGGTTTGCGAAGAAAGACCCGAGCCATCGCAATGGCGCTGCGTTGACCTCCGGAAAGTGTTTCTCCCCGCTCACCCACCGGCATTTCAAAACCCAATGGATGGCTATTGACCAATTCCAGTATGCCGGCCTGCTCTGCAGCATCGACCACCTGCTGATCTGTAATTCCATTTAGACCAAACGTTATATTGTCCCGCAGCGTGCCAAAATACAGTTTTGCATCCTGTGCCACATAGGCCACGTTATGACGCAAATCTGCCGGATCGAGCTGATTGATATCGAAACCATCCATCAGCACGGACCCGCTGGTGGGCTCATACAAACGTATAAGAAGCTTGGCAAGGGTCGATTTACCAGAACCAATTCGACCGATAATCGCCACTTTCTCACCGGAATTGATGGTGATATTGACATTTTCAAGTGCCGGCCTGGGCTGCTCCGGGTAACTAAACGTCACTTGCTTGATGCGGATATCCCCGTGAAAAACAGGGCGCGTCAGGTAACGTTTTTCCGGTTCACGCTCAACCGGCAGGGCCATTACCTCATTCAGGGACTTCAGCGTCGCCTCCGCATGGTCATAACTGACCAGCAAATTAGCAATCTGACTAAGCGGCGCCAGTGCACGTCCATTCAAAATCACACAGGCAATCAGACCACCGAGTGTGAGGTTCTGATCGGCAATCAAATAAACACCCCACACCACAATGGCGACCATGGCTACCTGCTGCAAAAACTGAACAGCCTGAAGTGCACTGTTGGATGTCAAACGCGATTGCAGACTCCATTGGGAGACATAACCCACCGCCTGTTCCCAGCCTCGCTGAATTTGACTTTCGGCACCCAGTGTCTTGATGGTCTCGATACCTACCAGACTTTCGATTAATGTGGCATTTTTCTTGGCGCTACCCCGCATGACATTTTCAATAGTGGGACGAAGCTTTTTCTGGGCTCGAAAGCCGAGATACAGCGCTATCGGGAACACCGTTAACGGGACAAACACCAACCAGCCACCCAGGTACCAGATGAACACTATAAAGAGAACCACAAAGGGCAGATCGATAAGGGTCAGGATGGTGGAAGAGGTGACAAAATTTCGCAGCATATCAAAATCATGCAGACGGGATGCAAAGGCACCGGTGGAATTGGGCCTGGCAGACATTTTCAGATTAAGCACCTTTTCGAGCAATTGTGCAGATAGCACCACATCTGAACGCTTTGCGGCCAGCTCTACCAGGTAGGCGCGCAACAGTTTTAAGACCAGATCAAATGTGTAGACAATGAGCACACCGACAGCCAGTGCCCAGAGGGTCTCCACGGCATTATTAGGCACCACCCGGTCGTAGACATTCATGACAAACAGGGGTTGGGCCAAAACAAAGAAATTAATCAGGAAGGACGCCAGTAAGACATCGCGATAAATCTTCCAGGAACTACGCATGACCCCCCAGAACCAATGATCTCCGGTTTTCTGATAAATTTTTGGCGTGCGGGAATCAAATTGCTGCATCGGCCTGACATAGAAGACATGGCCACTGTGGAGCTCTTTTAGTGTTTCATAATCCACTTGCTCGGAAATATTCTCTTCAGGGTCGGTTAATACGGCCAACTGCAACTCAGCATCCAGGCTGGACAAAACCACGGCCTGACCACTGTTAAGTAGCAGCACACAGGGTAAAACTTCCTGTGGAATATTATCCAGTTGCCGAGCAAGCAGAATGGAAGCCAGGCCTGCCCGGTTTGCCGCCCGATTAAACAACTCCGGCGTCAGTTTTCCATCTACCAGCGGTAAGCCGGATGACAGGGCAGAAAGCGAGGTCGGTCGACCTTCCAGTCCAGCCAATAACAACAGGCAATCCATAAGCTCATGGGTGTTAATCTCTGCCGTATCCTGATGATATGCTGCTTTTTGCTCAGGCGTAGTCATAAATATTATTCTTCGTGAATGGTCAGTATCAGTGGCTGAGCAATGCTAACATGCCGGTCACTGAACACCCAGCGGGGTTATTTTGGTGGTTTTTGCCGATATAATTCCAGCCCACATACTTACTTTACAGACAAATCAGTTGCACCCATGCCAACCAGCAGCAGTCCTTTAATCAGCCCGGTAAACCGTCGGTTCTCTATCGCACCCATGATGGACTTAACTGATCAATACTGTCGTTATTTTCACCGGCTGCTGACCAGGCAAAGTGTCCTCTATACAGAAATGGTCACCACCGGGGCGTTGATTTACGGCGACAGACCAAGACATTTGCAGTTTCACCCAGCGGAGCACCCTGTGGCTTTGCAGCTTGGTGGGAGTGATCCCGCCGAGCTCGCCACGGCCGTCAATATTGCCAGCAGTTACTGTTACGACGAGATCAATCTGAACTGTGGCTGTCCCAGCGACCGGGTACAGTCAGGCAAGTTCGGTGCAATTTTAATGAAAGACCCCGAGCTGGTCGCTCAGTGTTTTCAGGCCATGCAGGAAGTGAGCACAGTTCCTGTCACGATCAAGCACCGCACCGGTATTGATGAGCAGGATAGTTATGCCTTGCTATGTGACTTTGTCGGCACTGTTGCAGAAGCAGGCTGTCAGACCTTTATTGTCCATGCACGCAAAGCCTGGTTAAAGGGATTAAGTCCGAAACAGAATCGTGATATTCCGCCGCTGGAATACGAGAAGGTTTATCGCCTGAAAAAGGACTTTCCACAACTGGAAATTATTCTAAATGGTGGCGTCACAACACTAAATGATACCAAGGCACATCTTAACCACTTAGATGGTGTGATGATGGGCCGCGAGGCTTACCAAAACCCTTATTTACTCGCTGAAGTTGATCGAGAACTCTACCTCGATCACCGTTCATCGCCCAACAGGGAGCAAATTCTGGAGAACTTCGCTGTTTTTATGACAGAGGAACTGGCTACAGGCACCAGGCTAAGTCATATGACCAGACATATTCTTGGCCTCTATCAGGGTATGCCTGGCGCGAGAAAATTTCGGCGTTATATCAGCGAACATGCTCACCGGCCAGACGCCGGTATAGAGGTTCTTTACGGTGCCATGGCGGCAATGCAAGGCACTCAAACCCACATACAACTAACCGAGCCTATTTAATATGATCAGCAAACTGGATCAATTGCGCAAAATGACTGTCGTTGTTGCGGATACTGGTGACATCGACGCCATCAACCACTATCAGCCCATTGATGCCACCACCAACCCATCCCTGATCCTGAAAGCTGCCGAACTGGAACGTTATCGCCCCCTGCTGGAGCAATCAGTCAACCGAGCCAGGCAGTCACATCCGGACTGGTTGCCGGAATGCATGGACATGCTGGCGGTAGGCATTGGCCGTGAAATACTTCAGGTGATTCCCGGTCGGGTCTCAACAGAAATTGATGCCCGCCTCTCGTTCGACACGGAAGCAACCATCGCCCGGGGTATGAGCCTGGTGGAGAAATACCAGAATGCCGGCATTGCCAGCGACAGGATTTTGCTTAAGATAGCAGCAACCTGGGAGGGTATACGCGCCGCCGAACAACTGGAAAAATCCGGTATCCAGTGTAATTTGACGCTCCTGTTCAGTTTTGATCAGGCAGCAGCAGCAGCAGATGCAGGTGCCTTTTTGATTTCCCCTTTTGTGGGTCGTATTCTCGATTGGCATAAACATCACAGCGGCAAGACAGATTACCTCCCCGAAGAGGATCCCGGTGTTCTCTCAGTGAAATCGATCTACAACTTTTACAAGCAATACGGTTACGACACTATTGTCATGGGTGCCAGTTTTCGAAATACGGATCAAATTGAGGCCCTTGCGGGCTGTGATCGCTTAACCATAAGCCCGCAACTACTGGAAGCATTAAACAATGATAGCGGCCACCTGGCGCGCCAACTCCATCCGGACAACACTGGGGAACCAATCGATTGCGATCAGTTAAATGAAGCAAACTTTCGTTATCAATTAAACAACAATGCAATGGCCACCGAAAAACTCGCTGAGGGAATACGCAATTTCATCGCTGATCAGGACAAACTGGAGAAACGGCTGATGGGAGAAACAACTCGATGATAGACCAGATCAAACAGTTTTTTTCCGCCCGAATTGATGAACCTCACGGCGAGCCCGTTCACCAGAGACAACTCGCGGCGGCCGCCCTGATGGTTGAAATCATGGTCATTGACAGGACCCTGGACGAACAGGAACAGGAGATTATCCGGCAGCTACTGGAAAACCAGTTTTCCCTGTCACACGAGGAAATCGAGACGTTGGTCCGTCTCGCTCACAGCGAAGTTAACGATGCCACATCACTGTTTCAGTTCACTCGACTGATCAATGATCATTTTGACGTGCACGAAAAAAGGGAGCTGATTGAAAACCTATGGCGAGTTGCCTTTGCTGACGATCAATTGGACAAACACGAAGAAGCGCTGATTCGGCGAATTTCAGAGTTACTGTACGTTTCCCACACAGATTTTATTCAGGCAAAACGCCGCGCCAACCAGAACAACGGAAATTAACGGGTCTGCTCGAGAGAGCGTATCAAATCGATGAATTCCTGCTGATTCCTCTCGTTTAACACAGACAACAACCGGTGTGCTTCAAGTACGCGATCCCGAACCTCTTCTACTTCCACATCTGGGCTAATATCAGGCAACTCCTGATAGTCCGCCGCAGACGACGATGATTCCTGAATAATATTGAATATCTCATCCAACCCCATCACAGCAAGCACCTGATAAAGGCTTTCATCATTACAGAACACAGTAGGCTTGATACCAAAGTGGTCATGGCTGTAGATAGCGAGCTTGGCCAACAAACCCAATGTCGTGCTATCGACGGCAACAGTATCAAGCATGTCAATCACCACCTCAGCGACGTTACCGGTCTGAAAAATGGCTTCAATATAATTGTTCAGAGAAGTGCACAGAGTAACGCGTACATCACCAACCAGCTTGATAAGGTAAACATCATCGTCATGAGAAACCAGAATTTTACCCGGTTGCACTAATACCCCCTGCGCACGGTCAGAACAGTGACATCGTCGGGTGCATCTTTCAGCTGGTTGATACACAAACCTTCACAAATGGCCTCTATGGATCCGTCTGATTTGGCCACTGCATCTACAATAAACTGCTGCTTTTCACTGTAGGAGTTTCCCGGTAAAAATTCCAGTACACCATCCGACACCACAGTCAGAACAAACTTTTCTGGCAACTCGATTTCCTCTACTGCCCAATGACCTTCAGGGAAAATACCAATCGGCTTACCTTTACCCGGCAACAGCGAAACCTGGTCATCGGTAACCAGCACCGGCATCGGCATATGGGCAGCAACTGAATAACGCAAAATATTCTGCTCCATATCAATAGATGCAGAGAACATGGTCAAATGTTTATCGAGTCCCAGCGCCATAATCTGTTTATTGATGTGTTCAATAAAACCCTCGGGGGCTCTGGTCATGGCCCCATAATCATTGCGACTGATATGCCTTCGCAAAATACGATTAAGAATGAATTTCAAAAGGACGGTTAAAAATGCAGAAGAGGCACCGTGACCGGACACATCGGCGACATAAAGCACCATATAACGATCAAAAATGACGTTGTAGCCGACAAAGTCTCCGCTCAGAAACAGCGATGGGACAATCCGATGGGCGATCTCGTAGTCGCCATGATAGAGCGGGGTCACCGGCAACAGACTACTCTGCACCTGCCGACCTGCCATTTGATCAACTTCCAGTATCCGGAGACTCTCTTCCAGCTCACGGTTTGCTTTTTCCAGCTGCTCACGGTATTGGCGGTTTTGCACCATCAGGCTTTTACAATGTGAGGCGCGTTCAACAGCCTCTCGAAACCGGTCGCCGTCAAATGGTTTAATAACCACGTCCGCAGCATAGTTATGGAAAAGTGCAACCACATCCCGGGGATCCGTTTCCGGGAGCACAACAACATAGGCAATATCCACATCCTGAGAGGGTAGACATGCAAACTTTTCTCGAATCGCCGAGAGAGGGAGGTCGATCACCACGACACCGGGGTGGTCGATTTTGATTGCTGCGAGAGCATTTTCAGGGTTATCAAAAATTGAAACGCGCCAACTGGTGTCGACCAGATGCGCGTTCAAGGCATGACATTTATCCTGACTGTCGGCAACAATAAACAGTTTGCCGTTCTTATCCATAGGTTACTCGGAACTGATATCCAGTTGTTCAGGTATAAGCTCCATGCCCTTTTCGACAGTTGCTTTCCCGGGCAACTGTCGATTAGCAAAGAAAAATGAACTGGGGCTAAAAATCCTTGTAGTCCCCGAAGTCATCTTCCACACCGCCATCCGTCAGCAAAAACTTACGACGCTGTAAGTATGCATCGCGGATAAAGCTGTAGCGCTCACCGCGCACGAACTTTTCAGCCTCAAGAAGATCGGCACGGGTAGAAATCACCTCGGCACCGTATATCTGATTTCTGGTTGGGACATGGTCTATTTCATTAATGGGATTGATAAACCGATCGACGATTCGGGCCGGGCCGTCACGAACAGTGCTTGGCCCGATCAACGGCAACACCAGATAAGGGCCACTATCTACACCCCAGACACCCAGTGTCTGGCCAAAATCTTCCCCATCATTTTTTTGCAGACCAAAATGATCGGCTACATCAAAAAATCCCACCAGACCAATAGTGGTATTGATGACAAACCGTCCAGTGTCATTTCCCGCCTGACGGAATTTCCCCTGTAACAGATCATTGAAAACATTCACCACTTCACCAACATTGGAGAACATCCTGCTGACTCCACGTTCAACCGGATCAGGCGTGACCGCCCGGTACCCCTTGGCGATAGGCTTCAGCGTATAAGTATCCACCGTATCATTGAAAGTAAACATCTTGCGGTTGAAGCCCTCCCAAGGATCGTCGGGGTTCCCTGCAGCAAATACATGGGTAGACAACATAACGCCAGCCAGCAACAGCACTATTTTTTTCATCTGGGGTGTTCTCCCTACTTTTTATAATCTGATAACAACAAATTCTCGCAATTCTACACGCTGAACTTTTTCAGGTATACCGTAATCATCCAAAACTACCCGCCACAAGTCTCCCTACCCTACCGCTCAGCAGATAATAACCTTGTGTCATAAAACTGACATATTAAGATACCGACACCCGTTTACGTCTGTTTCGGAAAAAACAGCGACTATCTATAAATAGAGAGCATCGACGATATCGAGATATCAAGTATTAAATAAACAAGAGTGGAATCATAACTATGAAACGAACTGCCATTTTCTTAGCCGTTAGCGGATTTACCCTGTGCCCTGCCTTGTTAGCAAATGCAGACGAAGCAACCCTGCAGGAATTGAGAGCTCAGGTTGCCGACCTGACTGAGCGCCTCAATGCAATGGAGGCAAAAACGAAAGTGATGGAGGAAAAAACCAACCAGGTGGTTGCCACCGCAAAACCGGCCACATCCTGGGCCGACAGAATCCAGTGGCACGGCGATGTCCGATACCGCATCGAACAGACTGACAAAGACAGCGCCTATGATGACATCAACCGCAACCGGATACGTGCGCGCATTGGTCTCACTGCCCAGGTTTCCGATGACTTCAAGGCGGGCGTAGCGCTGGCCAGCGGCAGTGAGTCGCCAACATCCGCCAACCAGACCCTCGGAGGCGGCGGCAGCTCCAAACAAATCAATCTGGACATGGCCTGGATTGACTGGAATTTTGCCGAAAACCTGAATCTGGTGGCCGGCAAGACCAAAAATCCTTTCTATACCCCTGGTGGTAGCGGCTTGGTATGGGATAGCGATTATCGCCCTGAGGGCGGGCACCTGTCCTATGACAACGGCTCGGTCTGGGCCATTGCCGCCTATCACTTTCTGAATAGTTACGACGGCAGCAAAGGAACGGATGATATCGAAGAAATGTTTGGCGCACAGCTAGGCTATAACGCAACGATTTCCGAAAAAACCTCGCTCAAGGTGGGTACCAGCTACCTTTATATACCGGTTGCCGGCAGTGCCGCTTTTTTTGAGGATAGTGATGATAATGCCGAGTTCTTTGGTAACACAGGGATTGGCGGAACCCATGCACTGGATTATGAAGTTGCCGAAGTCTTTGCCGAGCTCAATACCAAACTCGCCGGCATACCAACCATGCTGTTTGCCGATTACGTCAAAAACACCGACAGCGACGCCGATGAAGATACCGGCTATGGGGCAGGATTCAAACTTGGCAAGGTAAAAGGCAGGGGTGACCTGGCCTTCAGCTATCTGTATCAGGATCTGGAAGCCGATGCTGTATTTGCCGCTTTCGCTGACTCGGATTTCGCCGGTGGTGGCACCGATGTGAAAGGACACAAATACGGCGCCTACCTGGGCCTCAGCAAGAACACCACCGCAAGCCTGTCCTACTACGACACCGAAATCGGCAAAGTCAGAGGTGAAGGCAAAAAGAGTGACTACGACGCCATCAAGCTTAACGTAGAGGCAAAATTCTAACCGATCGTCCCGCCAGGCATCAAAAAATGGCCCTACCGGGCCATTTTTTTGTTACCCCCAACAGCCTCCATACTTTTCCAGCTGAGCCAATCTCTCAGAGGACAAGTTACCGAACACCCTAACTGTCACCAAATTGTCACGAAACTATCACGGCGCTGAAACAATCGCGACATAAGGTTCTCCTGTCTGAAGCAATCAGGCTAAACGCGTTTAGTTATTTGAGGAGAACGATTCGATGAAATCAAAAACATCTGCAATTTTAATCACCGGCGCCATGCTGAGTGCCGCTGTTTTGCCTGTTCAGGCGGACCCGATGCTGGATCTGCTGAAAGTGTTGCGGGATAAAGGCACCATCAGCGCCGAAGACTACAACACCATCGCTGATGCAGCCAAAGCTCAAGAAGAAAAAATGGACAAGATGGTTGCCACTGCCAAACCAGCAGCTTCCTGGGCCGACAAGGTGGTATGGACTGGTGATGTTCGTTACCGCTACGAAGGCATCGACGATGATCGCCGCGACGATGAACGCAATCGCAATCGCCTGCGCGCCCGCATTGGTGTTGAAGCGCAAGTAACCGACACGGTCAAAGCAGGTGTAGCGCTGGCCAGCGGCAGCGATGACCCGGTCTCATCCAACCAGACACTGGGCGGCGGCGGCAGCTCCAAAGGCATTAACCTGGATATGGGCTGGATTGACTGGAATTTTGCCGAAAACTTGAATCTGGTGGCCGGTAAAACCAAAAACCCTTTCTACAAACCCGCTAAAAATGGTCTGGTATGGGACGGCGATTACCGCCCTGAAGGTGGCCACCTGTCTTACGACAACGGCACTATCTGGGCCGTAGCCGCCTATCACTTCCTCAACAGTGACAATGGCAGTAACGGTACCAATGATGTTGAAGAAATGTTCGGAGCCCAGCTCGGCTTTAACGGCAGCATCTCCGATACAACATCCTACAAAATTGGTGCCAGCTACTTCTACATCCCCGTTGAAGGCAGTGCTTCTTTCGTCGACGGCGACTTCTTCGGCAACTCCAGTGTTGGCGGTTTACACGCACTTGACTATGAAGTTGCCGAGGTGTTTGCCGAGCTGAACACCAACCTGGGCGGCATTCCAACTACCCTGTTTGCTGACTTCGTGCAAAATACCGACAGTGATGCCGATGAAGATACCGGCTACGCGATGGGTGTTAAGCTGGGTAAAGTCAAGAACAAGGGTGACTGGGGCTTTGGCTACACCTATCAGGATCTCGAAGCGGATGCCGTGTTTGCAGCCTTTGCTGATTCCGACTTTGGTGGTGGCGGCACGGATGTCAAGGGCCACAAATTCAGTGCAGGACTGGGTCTGAGTAAAAATACCCAACTTGCACTCACCTACTTCAAGAATGAGTATGGTGATTTCACCCGCGGGGAGGAATTTGATTACGACCGCATCCAGCTGGACCTGAAAACCAAATTTTAAATTGCAGCACCCGGGTTAGCTGATATCCGTCAGCAAACCCATAACATCTCTCACTTTAAACGGCCCTGCGGGGCCGTTTTTTTATGGTACCGGGGTGGGAACAATGATGTCCAACTGATAAAGCCGCTCAAGCAATTCTGCACCGTGAGCGATAATAGCGCCGGGGTAGTAATGCTCCAACTCAGTGGCAATAGCCTGTAGCGCATCCAGGCCGGTGCAACGACGAGCCTCAAGCAACTGCAACAGCCGGATTGTCACCGCGTTGCTCTCAAGAAATTTCACGCTGTGCTCCCGGTTGCGATACACCACCAGAAATGTCGGCTGCTCGGGCGGTTCTGCTGGCTGATATACCTCACCAATCAAATGGACCGGATATTGATAGGACAGTCGCCACGCCAGTGGCGAAACCTGCAGCGACTCAGTCATTACGTCAACGGGGGCAGATGGTAACTTCGGGAGGTTACCCTCCGCGACATCAAGTGCTAACTCTACCCATTCATAATGAGCAAGTTCCAGCATAAATGGCGGATCCGTTACCAGTGACTGGCGTTCTTCCTGAAGGTACTTGAGGAACTCCTCACTGATCTCAAGAAAATAGGGTGAATGACTACAGTGTCGGCTGACAAAGTCGCGAACCAGGGCATGCCACTGCTGGTCGGCGATCAACTGCCTCAACACGGGGAAACCGGTTGCGACGAAAGATTCTATATTGTTGTAAACCAGCTCCCGATAGATCTTCATACGCCGGTCTTCAATACCCGGAGGAGCTGGGTTGGCATCCGGGTCCCTCAGATGCGCAGCAAAGGCATATTGGGTTTGCTGGAATGTCGGCAGGGTTGATGAATCGGGGGATGATTCAGACATTAGCTACTCTTCCACGCTCACCGGTCTGCAGGGCTGACTGTTGCGACTGTTGGATACGCGCCACCTCCTCAAGCAAAACAGGCACCGGTGGTATGTTGAAGTCCCGTTCAAGCAAAGTTGGCACAACGCCAAACTGTTGGTAGGCCATATCGAGGAGATGCCAGACAGGGTCAATAACATCCGCGCCGTGGGTATCGACTCGCAGATCGTCCGCCTCTTTGTAGTGGCCGGCGATATGGGCATAGACCACCTGCTCCCCGGGCAATTGTGCGAGGAACTCCTCTGCGTTGTAGCGATGGTTGACACTGTTCACGTAGATATTGTTCACATCCAGTAACAGATCACAGTCGGCCTCTGCGATCACCGCATTGATAAAGTCAATTTCAGACATTTCCTGTTGGGGTGCCGCGTAGTAGGAAACATTCTCCATGGCGATACGCCGGCCGAGAAAATCCTGAACCTGGCGAATTCTTCCAGCCACGTAGTGAACAGCCGACTCAGTGAACGGAATCGGCATCAGATCATAGAGATGCCCGTGATCACTGCAATAACTCAGATGCTCGGTGTAGTAACGCACCTGGTGCTGATCGAGAAAGGCTTTGATTCTCGACAGCAGTTCAAAATCCAACGGCGCGGGGGAACCGATTGACAGAGAAAGACCATGACAAACAAAAGGGTAGCGCTCCGTAAAGGCGCGGAATTGATGACCCAAGCGGCCTCCCACCCCGATCCAGTTTTCCGGGGCCACTTCCATAAAACTGATACCCTCGGGCGCTTGAGACCACAGCGAACCCATCAGCGTTCGCCGCAATCCAAGCCCTGCTCCCTGAACGGGGTATTGGCGATCAGACATGGTCGTACAGGCTACTCAACTTAGCCTTGGCCACCACACTTGCCTTCGCCGCACTTCCCTTCTTTATCGCCTTTATCGCCTTTATCGCCTTCGCCACACTTGCCCTCACCACACTTGGCTTCCCCGCACTTGCCTTCACCATGGTCACCGGCCAATTTATAGCCTGCGCCCAGCTCAGTGGCCTGAAAGGGATTCTCGGTGGCGGATGCCATTGGGGAAAGGGTGACAGATGCCATAAATGCGGCGCCAACTGCCGCTGCCAGTGGATTCATATTACGCTTGCTCATCTATTAATCTCCATTTAGGTTAATTGACTGATAGGGCACTCGCCAGTAGACGAGAGGTTCTAAAGTCAGACTGGACGTCACAGAATAAGTTTCCCGATCCAGTTTTGATACAGGATTATTCAAAATCATGTCCCTGCCAGCATTGGCTCCAACTCGAACCAGTGGGCAGTTATCCGTTTCTCTGAAACAGGCATACGCGTACCCAGTTGCTGAGCAAATAGTGAAACACGGTATTCCTGCAACATAAAGTAGTGCTGCCACACCTCCTCGCGAACGTCGCGGACGAGATCGTCCCATTTGCCGAAGCAGGGATACAGACGATCCTCCAGCTTTACAAGCTGTTGCACAGACTGTCGATCTTTTTCCGGCTGACCCGGCAGTTTCTCCAGTCGAACCAGGATCGCCTTTAAATAGCGCGGGTAATGCTGCAACCATTCCGCGGGTACATCCAGCAAAAAACCGTCGCGGAACAGACCGTCAATCTGCCGGTTTATATCTGACACCGCGGGCAAAACAACGAACCCGAGTTTTTTAATGACTCGATACACATCTGCCCGCAGGGGCAGACAGCTGAGAACCAGCTGTTCGAGTTGCAGGGCGGCACCGGCAACCTCTGCTTTGCCCTCCAAAAGCTGCTGCTCAAAGACTTCGCGGTTTCGCGGCACAGGATGATGTTCAACCAGTGAGTGATAATAGGCTGCATCGATCAGTGAATTGAGCAATTGCTCGCGACTTTGGAAGTGGGCAGCTTTCAACGACAAATCGCACCCCTTCAGTAACGTTTTGCGCAGGTATTTCACCCCCTGTGGATAACTCAGCTGATAGAGCTTCAACAACCCCCTGACCGTTTCATTGGCGGCTCTTGCCGGATTATCCAGTAACTTCAAATCCACCCGGTTTCCGTCACAAACCAGCGCCGGGTAGGTGCGAATAGCCAGCCCCTGCTGCCGGATGGTGAAACTTGTCGGCAATTCATCAAATGTCCAACCGGTAAGGTCTGTTTGCTCAATGCTGTCGACCGAGGATTCATTGATCGTTCGGGAGACCCGCCCCCGGTAGGTTGTTTTAAGCTCGGCCAGGTTGCGGCCCATCGCCAAAAGCTCACCCTGTTCATCGATCAGGCGGATATTAATGGAATAAATGGGCTCCAGCTCAACCTGTTGCCACTGCTCATCGGTAACCGTCACACCGGAGAGCCTTTTCAGCTGATGTCCAAGGGAGTCGGCAAGCGGGACATCACCCACTTTCAAGCCCGCCAGTGCCTTGTCCACAAAACCGGGAACCGGCACAAAATGGCGACGCAATGATTTCGGCAACCCCTTGATTAAAGCAATACATTTATCCCGCAGCATACCCGGCACCAGCCACTCAAAACGGTAGTTTGGCAACTGGTGGAGGATACTGACAGGAACCGTCAGACTCACCCCGTCTTCGGGATGTCCCGGCTCGAAATGGTAACTCAGTGGATAGACTGTACCCTGCCACTCCAGATGATTCGGGTACTGGGCCTCAAGGTCTTCGTCAAGCTCCCGCTGGATCAACAGAGACTCGTCCATCCACAATAATCTGGGGTCCTGCTTTTCGGCCTCGGTGCGCCATTTTTCAAAACCTTTCAGATTAACAATATGGGCGGGCAACCGCTCCTGATAAAACTGGTACATCACCTCGTCGTCCACCAGCACATCACGACGACGGATTCGCGATTCCATATCCTCGAGATTTTCCTGCATTGATTGATTGTGGTCGAAAAATGCACCCTTCCCCCGATACTCGCCCTCCACCAGTGCGGCACGAATGAAGATGTCGCGGCACGCGGGTGGATCAATGGCACTGTAGTTACAGGGTTTTCTACTCAGAATCGGCAGTCCATACAATGTCTGCTGCTCAAAGGCCATCACCTGCCCTCGCCGGGCACTGTAGTGGGGCTCGCTGTAACTTTTCTTGACCAGGTGTGCAGCCAGTTCCTGCAGCCATTCAGGTTCAATCGCGGCGTTGACATGGCTGTACAGTTTTGACGTCTCAATAATTTCTGCTGCCATTAGCCACTTGGGCGGTTTTTTAAACAGTCCCGAGGCGGGAAAAACATGAAACTTGCGATTGCGCGGGCCGAGAAATTCCCGATCATCGTGGCGGAATCCTACTTGTCCCAGCAAACCGGTTAACAGGGCTCGGTGGATCGCTGGATAGTCCGCTGGATCACGGTTTTCAGGTAACTTCAGCTCACGACAATAACGGTGCAGCTGGTGATGCAAATCCCGCCATTCCCTGATTCGCAGTGGTGATACAAACTGCTGTCGGCAATATCTGTCAAACGGGTTGCGACCCAACTCCTGACGCTGGGCTTCCATCGTATTCCAGAGGTTTAACAGCGCCGTGAAATCCGAGTGTTTATCCTGCCACTGGCGATGCTTTTCGTCGGCAGCCTGCTGCTTGTCGGCGGGCCGCTCCCGGGGATCCTGAACACTGAGTGCGGAGACGATAACCAACAATTCACGCAGGGCCCCTTCTTTTCCGGCTGCAAGCAACATCCTGCCCAACCTGGGGTCAGCCGGGATACGGGAGAGTTGCCGCCCTGTCTCGGTCAACTCACCTTGCGGGGTGACCGCGTGCAGCTCCTGTAACAGGCTGAAACCGTCGTTGATCAGCCGCTGGTCCGGTGCCTCCACAAACGGAAAGTCACGAATATCACCAATTTTCAATTGCAACATTTGTAAAATGACTGAAGCCAGGTTGGTGCGGACAATTTCGGGATCTGTATAGGCCGGACGGTTATTGAAGTCCGCTTCGCTGTACAGGCGGAAGCAAACCCCTTCACTAACCCGGCCACAGCGTCCCTTGCGCTGGTTGGCACTGGCCTGGGAAACCGGTTCTATTGGCAGTCGTTGTACCTTGGTGCGATAACTGTAGCGACTGATTCTGGCCGTGCCCGGGTCAATCACATAACGGATGCCGGGCACTGTCAGGGAGGTTTCCGCCACATTGGTGGCCAGTACCACCCGCACACCCTTGTGGGGCAAGAATACCCGGCCCTGCTCCGCCAGACTCAAACGGGCATAGAGTGGCACCACCTCGAGGTGAGGCAGTTGCGCCTTGCGCAACAGATTGGCCGTTTCGCGAATCTCGCGCTCGCCGCTGAGGAACACCAGGATGTCACCCCGCTTTGGCAACGTCAGAATCTCTTCTACCGTATCCAACACCTGCAGCGACAGGTCCCGGTCTTCCTCGGCGGGACGATATTCAACGTCCACGGGATAGGTGCGGCCGGATACCTCGATAATCGGCGCATCATCAAAATGCCGGGAGAAGCGCTCCACATCAATAGTCGCAGAGGTGATAACCACTTTCAGGTCGGGACGCTGGGGGAGAATATTTTTCAGATAGCCGAGCAGGAAGTCGATATTCAGGCTCCGCTCATGGGCCTCATCAATAATCAGGGTATCGTAGCGCTGCAGCCGTCGGTCATGCTGAATATCGGCGAGCAGAATACCGTCCGTCATCAGTTTAACCAGCGTGTTATCACTGCTTTGCTCACTGAAACGAACCTGATAACCGACCGTTTCGCCAAGTGGTTGCTGCAACTCCTCGGCGATACGGTTGGCCACCGTCCGGGCCGCGATACGGCGCGGCTGGGTATGGCCAATCATGCCGGCGACGCCCCGACCGAGCTCAAGACAGATTTTGGGTAACTGGGTGGTTTTACCGGAACCGGTTTCCCCGGCCACAATCACCACCTGGTGATCGGCAATCGCCTTGCGAAGGTCCTCCCGACGGGCCGCAATGGGCAGATCGTCCGGATATATCAGCGACGGCACACTGGACAGACGTGCTTGATACCGTTGGCTGGATTTTTCCAGCCGCGCCAAAAAAATCTTCAGCTCCCGGTCAAACGGCTTGCCCTGCGCAGCCCGCTGGGCAATCTTGTCCAGTTGCCGGTTCAGTGGTCCACGGTCAACCCCGAGGCACAGCGCAACCCTGTCCCGCCATTGTGAAACATCGCCCTTCATTGTTGCATTCGTGCCATCCGGTCAGCTGTCACGCAACTCTCGACGCAAAACCTTACCGACGTTGGAGAGCGGCAGCTCATCCCGGAACTCAATGTATTTTGGTAATTTATAGCGGGCCAGCTGCTTCGCACAGTAATCATGCATATCGTCCGCAGTCAGCTTGGGGTTGGTACTGACCAGGTACAGCTTGACCGCTTCACCCGAGTGTTCGTCTGGCACGCCAACGACCGCGCAGTAACTGATGTCGGGATGATGCGACACCACGTTTTCAATCTCATTGGGATAGACGTTAAAACCGGACACACTGATCATGTCTTTTTTACGGTCGTGAATGCGGAGAAACCCATCCCGGTCAACTGATGCGATGTCACCGGTTTTCAGCCAACCCTCGTCAGTAATGGTATTGGCTGTCTCTTCAGGGAAATCCAGATAGCCTGACATCACCTGCGGGCCCCGCACCCAGAGCTCGCCGTGTTCATCAACGGCCAATGGCCTGCCCTCGTCATCGACAATTCGCAACTCTGTCTCAGGAACGGCAATACCCACAGAGCCGGCCTTGCCTGAACCCCGTGGAGAAAATGACACGATCGGCGAAGCCTCGGTTAGACCATAGGCTTCGCTGATCTCGCAGCCGGTCTTGTCCTGCCAGGCCTTGCCGGTGCCACTGGCCAGAGCGGAACCGCCTGACAGGGTAATTTTCAGGCCGGAAAAATCGATGCGGTTAAAATCAGGATGTTTGAGCAATGCCACAAACAGGGTGTTCAGCCCGGAAAACAGCGTGGCGGGCCAGCGCCTCAACAGCTTGACGAAGCCTTTTATATCCCTCGGGTTTGGCACCAACAGGGAGTGAGCCCCGATATACACGCCGGTGGTTACAGAGAGCGCAAAGGCATAGATATGATAGAGCGGCAACGGTGAGACAATCCGTTCTTTGCCCCGTTCCAGACCCGACATCTCAAGCAATGCCCAGGCCTGGCGAGTAACATTAACCATATTGCCATGACTGATGATGGCGGGTTTGGAGACGCCGGTTGTCCCGCCGGTGTATTGTAACAGCGCCATATCGTCTAGTGTCAGCTCAACCGGTTGATATTCGGCGCCAGCAGCCTCGGCAAATACCTGTTGCAAAGGGATTGCACAGCCGGGCTTCACCGATTTACCCATCAGTTTAAGCACCACGCTCATCAACCGACGTTTAACGGGTGGATGAAGATCGAAGGGGCTGGTGACAAACACGGTTTCCACCGGTGTCTGATCGCGTACGGCTTCCACGATACCCAGGAAGCGGTCAAACACCACCACGGCCTTCACCCCGGCGTGATTGAGCTGATAGTCGAGCTCCACCTCGGTATACATTGGGTTGATATTCACCACCACCAGTCCGGCTTTAAAAGCACCGTAGGCCACCACCAGGTACTGGATCAGGCTGGGCATCTGAATGGCCAGGCGGTCACCGGGCTTTAGCTGGGTGTGCTGCTGCAAATAGGCAGCAAACCGGGTGGAAAGGGTATCCAGCTCAGCAAAGCTTAGCGTCCCCCCCAGGGACGTTACCGCTGGATTATTCGGAAAATGCGATACCGCATCCTCGAGCACATCCAGTAGTGACTGAAAATCACAGGGCGGCAACTCGGCGGGCAATCCAAAGTGCGCCCACGATTTGCGTACTGCTTCGTTCACATCCATTGGCTGCTGATTCTCAGACATTGCTCTCCCCCGGGATTGTTATGTTTTTACCGCACGGGTCATTCTGCAATGGTTTTAGCCCGATAACCAATGCTAACCAAATGGCTGGCGGACGTACAACAGAACTTGTAGTGGTTTGCTGACCATCATTGAATTAATTGCCAAAAGTAACCCAAACGACGCATGCCAATGCGGCTTAAAGACTACAAATCCGTCATAATGCCGGCCATGATCATTCTGGAAAACATTACCCTGCAGCGGGGCACCAAACGGCTACTGGAAAAAACCAGCGCAACCATCCACCCGGGTCGAAAAATAGCATTGATTGGTGCCAATGGCGCTGGTAAATCGAGCCTTTTCAGCCTGCTTCTGGGGGAGTTGACGGTGGAGGAAGGCACGCTGCAGATCCCCGGTCAATGGCGCATGGCCCATATGGCACAGGAGGTGCAGACAACCAACCGGGCTGCGCTGGACTTTGTCATTGATGGTGACCAGGTCCTGCGCAAGCTGGAGGCAGACATTGCCCGGGCCGAAACCGATCAGGCTAACGACCGCCTGGCCAACCTGCATCAGGCACTGGACGAGATCGATGGTTATACCGCTCCGCTACGGGCGGAACAATTGCTGGAGGGACTGGGCTTTTCTGCGGTGGAAAGAGCTTCTCCGGTGAGCCGTTTTTCAGGTGGCTGGCGGATTCGCCTGAATTTGGCCAGAGCATTGATGTGCCCATCCGATTTTTTAATGCTCGACGAACCTACCAACCACTTGGATATGGATACGACTCTCTGGCTGGAGCGATGGCTGCAGAATTACCCGGGCACCGTTCTGCTGATATCCCACGATCGGGATTTTATCGACAACGTCTGCGAGGAAATTTTTCATATCGAACACGCCAGCCTACTCAGCTACCGCGGCAACTACTCGGCGTTTGAGCGCCAGCGCAGTGAGCGACTCACCCAACAGCAGGCTGTTTATGAAAAGCAGCAACGTCGTATCGGAGAAATCAATCGGTTCGTCGCGCGCTTCAGGGCCCAGGCCACCAAGGCCCGACAGGCCCAGAGTCGCCTGAAGGAACTGGAGCGAATGGCGACCGTCGCTCCCGCGCATATTGATTCACCGTTCGACTTTGAATTTTTCCCACCGGAACGAATCAGCGAGCCGCTGCTATCACTCAGTAAAAGTGTGGTGGGGTATCCCGACCAGACCATCCTCAGCGAAGTCGGCCTGACATTGCATCCGGGCAGCCGAATCGCACTGCTCGGCGCCAACGGTGCCGGTAAATCGACGCTGATAAAAACCCTCGCCGGTGATTTACCGCCCTTAGGTGGCCAGCGCGTTGCAGGAGAACACCTCTCCATCGGCTATTTCACCCAACACCAACTCGATGCTCTCGATATGTCAGCCAGTCCACTGCTGCATTTACAGCGACTGACGCCGACCGCCACAGAACAGAGCATGCGGAATTTTCTCGGTCGCTTTGATTTTCGTGGCGATATGGCACTGAATGTGATCCAGCATTTCTCAGGTGGCGAAAAGGCACGACTGGCGCTGGCGATCATCGTCTGGCTAAAACCCAACCTTTTGTTGCTCGACGAACCCACCAACCATCTGGATCTTGAAATGCGCCATGCGCTGACCATGGCGCTACAGGACTTTGCCGGTGCCGTGGTGCTGATATCCCACGATCGGCATTTGATACGCAATACCGTTGATGAACTATTGCTGGTAAACGATGGCAGAGTGGCACCCTTTGAAGGCGATCTCAACAGCTATACCCACTGGCTGCTGTCACATTTGCGCGACAAAGGCGGACAAGCATCCCCCGGACCCGAGCCTGCTATACAGCGCAAACAGCAACGTCGTGAAGGGGCTGAAATCCGGCAACAGCTGCGTCCGCTCAAGAAGGCCCTGAGTGAAGCAGAAATTCGCATGAACAAGCTGGATGTGGCTGTCGGTGATATTGAAAATCGTCTTGCCGACCCGGCAATTTATCAACCCGAACAAAAAGAGGCGCTGCAGTCACTGCTGCTTGAACAGAATCAGTTCAAACAGCAGCGAGAGGCAGTTGAGCTTCAATGGCTGGAACTGGCCGAGCAGCTGGAAACACTTGAAGCAGCTTTGACTCTCTAGGAATTCACTTCGTGATCTGCAGTCCTGGAGGATCGAACAAACTGACCGGCAATCAGCTGCCCACCAGTATAAACCAGCAATGCTGCAAAAAAGCATACGAAGATGGGCAGCGCTCCACGCAAATAACCCTGATCCGAAGCATTGGTTAGCCCCTCATACAAGCTGACAAACCAGGCCGGGGCCAGATAGTGGAGGTCGGGGTAGGCCTTGATAGGTACCAGTAAAGTGGCACTGATCAACAGCAGCAGCACATTGCGAAAATGCCTACCGGGTAACAGCTCGCGAAAACGCCATAAAAAAAGCAACACCAGCCCACTACCGACATAATAGGCGACCAGCCCCCAAAGATAGTTTTCGTCTGAATACATAAATACGCTCCTTTCCCTTTGATACGTCCGTTATTCAATCCGTGATCGGCGAGTATAACCTAATGGTGATGTTTGCCCGGGATGTTTTGATTCACCCTCTGAGAAGCAGAGGCCGCCACTAAAAACCAGTTGGCAGAAAATGTCAAAGAGAACTCAAAAAAAACCGGATCAACTGCTCACCCAGTGGATCACATGATCCTCCATATCCTGCTCTGCTACCGAAAATTCTTCAACCA
The DNA here is from genome assembly GCA_002733125.1 of Porticoccus sp. GTDB lineage: Bacteria > Pseudomonadota > Gammaproteobacteria > Pseudomonadales > Porticoccaceae > Porticoccus. Next base: position 44,328 of record NVUM01000014.1, on the reverse strand, counting down.
CCCTGCCCCGGACTGAAATGCCTGCCCGGTGTACTGATTCAGGATCACCGGAAACCAGCGGATGCCAGGCTTTCAATTGACGGCCGGCAGCCAGTAGACGGTAGGCACAGGTATCCGGCAACCAGTGAAACTGGTCTATCTTTTCGGATGACAGGGCCAGGCAATCGGGCACTTTTGCCAGCCGATGCCGGTAATCAACGCAACGGCAGCTGGTCTGGTCGAGCAACTTACAGGCAACATCCGTATAAAAGATATCGCCATTTTCCTCATCTTCAAGCTTGTGCAGACAACATCGGGCGCAACCATCACAGAGCTGCTCCCATTCGTACCGACTCATCTCTGCCAGTGGTTTTTCTTCCCAAAAAGGTTTTTTGCTCAATCACTTACCCTTTAAAGCTTGTCGTTTTTATTACGCAATTCCTGCATGTATGCCTCGGGACTTGGTGGCAACTGCAGGTAATAGCCCTGCTCTCTGATCGCTTCGAGCACCTTGGCAATATCGGCTCTGGCCAGCTTTTTATCCAAAGACAACGCCAGGGTCATTGCCAGTTTGGGTTTGCCAAATCGCTGCAACAACGGCTCTGGGATTCGATCCAGGTCCTCCTGATGATCGACATAGAGATACATGGCTTCGTTTTTCGAGCTGCGATAGATTTTGCAGATTTGTTTACTCATTGACGGCACTCGGATTGGATGACAGACGACTGACTTCTGCAAGAAGCGTCTGTCCGATCAGTTCATAGCGCCAGCCTTCCCGCAATGCAGCAGAGAGACGGGGCTTGCCGGTATCGACCGCCGAACGCACCAACTCTTCAATATCGCGCTTTCTGACCAGCATTTCAACCGACAGGTTGCGGGATTCTGCGCATTCGCTGGCCACCGCCTTAAGCTCCTTTGCCATATCCCGGGCCGCTTTTGGCAAAGGCGCATCCAGCGGCGGCAAGGGTTTGGGATTTGATACATGATCACTCTGCGCCCGATGAATCAGCGACAGAAGATCGTCGCCATACCGGCGTAAAAAACCGGGAAATATGCCTTCGATACCGGCCAGTGACTGCTTGTTGGCCGGTTGCGCGATGGCAATATCCAGCAGGGTCCGGTCAGCTATCAGGCGGTTGCGCGGACGATTGCGCTGCCGCGCTTCGACTTCCCGCCACTGGCAAATTGCTTGCAATACCAGCAGCGCTTTCGCTTCCAGCTTCCAGGCACCCTTAACCTTTCGATAATAGTCTGCAGTGTCATCGGTCTTAAGCGAACGACCGACCAATGTCGCCATTTCCTCGTCCATCCATACCGTCCGGTCAAGTTTTTTCAGCGCCGCCACCAACAAATGGTAGACAGGCAGCAGGAAATAAACATCAGAAGCCGCATAACCCAGTTGCGCCTCACTGAGAGGCCGCTGCAGCCAGTCTGAGCGGGTCTCGCCCTTGGGCACGTGATGACCCAGCATGTCGTCCACCAAGGCAGCATAGCCCCGGGAGAACCCAAAACCGGACAACGCCGCCGCAATCTGGGTATCAAACAGGGGTTGAGGCAGAGTACCCATCACATGCTGCAACACCTCCAGATCCTCAGAACAGGAGTGGAATACCTTGATGATTGCCGGGTTTTTAAAAACGCTGCCCAGCTCATCGAGTGAATCCAGTGCCACGGGATCAATTAGCCAGCATTGCTGGCCGTCAAATATCTGGATCAAACCCAATATCGGGTAAAACGTATCGGTCCGCATAAACTCGGTGTCAACAGCCAGCACATCGGATTTATGCAGCGCTTCGACGCAGTGGCTCAAAGCGGCACTGTCAGCCACCAGAATCGGTGGCGGTATTTGTTCAGACATCAGTGCTTCCCGTTACAAAGGTCATTAAGAAATCTGCGGCATGAATTGGCAGACCCACTATAGTTGTTTGCGGCTGGTAAAGGCATGGGACAGGGTTCCGCCATCCACATATTCAAGCTCGCCACCCATTGGCACTCCGTGGGCGATACGACTCACTGTCACATTGAGCATTCTGGCTCTTTCACTGATGTAATGGGCCGTGGTTTCGCCCTCGACGGTGAGATTCGTGGCCAGAATCAATTCATTGATCTCTTCTTCAGCCAACCGGGACATCAGATGATCGACACCGATGGCATCCGGCCCGATACCATCAATCGGCGAAAGATGGCCCAGCAGGACAAAATAACGGCCCCGATAACTGCCACTGTGCTCAATAGCAAACATGTCGGCCGGTGTTTCCACCACGCATAACTGATGAATATCGCGGCGTCCATTACTGCATATCTCACACAGATCGGCTTCCGTCAGGGTCCGGCACATTCGGCAACGCCGCACGTGTTCAGCGGCCTGATTCAGAGCACTGGAGAGACGTACTGCCCCATCGCGATTGCGCTCCAGCAATTGCAGCGCCATTCGCTGGGCAGATTTTGGGCCCACACCGGGCAGACAGCGCAAGGCATCAATCAATTCGTCTATCAAAGGGCTGAACACAATCTGTTTCCAATCTCCGGGGAATCATTCGAACGCACCCTTCAATCAAGGTGCGTCCTGTCTTGCCACCTGATCAACAGCTCAAAAAGGCATCTGAAAACCAGGCGGCATCTGCATGCCACCGGTGAGTTTTTCCATCTGTTTGCGCTGGTCCTCCTCGACCTTCCTGACGGCATCATTGACAGCTGCTGCCAACAGATCTTCCAGGAACCCTTTTTCTTCACTGAGCAGGGATGGATCCAGATTGACCTTGCGCACATCGTGGCGACCATTCATCACCACCTGAACCAGACCGGCACCCGCTTCCCCGGTGACCTCTGTTTTGGCTGCCTCGGCCTGCAATTGCTGCATCTTTGTTTGCATGTCCTGAGCTTGCTTCATTAATTCATTTATATTCATAAAGTTACCGATATTTATTAATCTATTGGTTTAATTGTATTTTCCAGCAAAACCCCGTTAAACAGCTCGGTGATTCGCCGGACATTGGGATCCAGTCGCAGCTGCTCCACCGCCTGCGACTGGCGTTCACGGCGCAGTCTTTCAGTGCGAGCCAAAGGCGTTTCAGTAGCGACTGCACCCACTTCAATCTGCACAGTCACTGGCTCGCCAAAGTATTCTGTGAGGACATCGGCGAGGCGCTGCTGATGCGATTCCTCATACAGCGAACTACTGGCGATATCCAGCACAAAGTGCAACGTTGGGCCATCGACTTCCACCAGGCACAAATTGGCGGCAATATTTTGCAGTAAACCAGCCACCTGAAGTCCCTGGTAAATCTCAATCCAGCGATCCGGCACAACCTCAGCCAACGGCACCGGATTCACTGCCATTGGAGGATTCGCACGTTCAGCAATCTCGGGCACCACGTCATCGGCCTGCACTGCCGGCGTCAAATCACGAGTTACCCCTGGCTGCTGACCCGATACGGGCCCCGTTTTATTCTCAACAGCAGTCTGATGTCGGGCCTGACGGGAAAATGAGGCCAGCGTCTCCGACTCAACCCACGGTGCCGGCTCTATAGGCGTTACCGCCACAGCTGTAGTTGATGGCTTGGGCAGATCGACGACAGCGGGATTGGCGGACAGCGTTTCCGTTGCCTCGGCTGCAATGGCACCATCCATCGCAACATCCGGGGCAGCGTCAACCGATGATCGATTCACAGCTGGTTTCAATGTTTCTACAGAGAAGGTTTCTACAGAACCTGCCTGTACAGTCGCTGACGACGCGCTGCGGCGATCACCGGATAAGGGCTTTTTTGGCGCCCCCTCCGCCTCCTCTGCGGTCGGAGTAGCGGACACAGTAGGCGCACCCCCTGCTACCGGGGGTGCTTGTACAGCACTGTCTGCCGCCGGCTGAAATGCCAGCATTCTCAGCAGAGCCATTTCAAAGCCGATTCGGGGTTCCGGTGCCAGCGGCAAGTCGCGTCGCCCCAACAGGGCTATCTGGTAAAACAACTGAACATCTTCGGGGCTGAGTGCTTTTGCCAACTCGCGCACCAACGGGTCATCACCATGACGATTGTCCAGCGCATCGGGAACGGTTTGGGCGATGGCAACCCGGTGCCAGACCGACAGCAGATCGGCCAGTGCGGCACCAAAATCCGGAGCGTGCTCCGCCATACGCCCGACTACCGCCAGTACATCCACCGCATCACGGTTGGCCAGTGCCCGGGCAATATCGGCAATAGCCCCAAGGTCGATGGTGCCCAGCATGTCATAGACTTCCGCCTCGGTGATTTTGCCACCACCGTGAGCAATGGCCTGATCGGCCAGGCTCAGGGCGTCTCGCATACTGCCGTCGGCAGAGCGGGCCAGGGCCCAGAGACCCGCCTCCTCGCAGGGAACCTTCTCCTCACCCAACACAAATTGCAGATGCTCCACAATCCGCTCGGGGCTTAGATGCTTGAGATTAAATTGCAGGCAGCGCGACAGAATCGTCACCGGCAATTTTTGCGGATCCGTGGTGGCCAGCAGAAATTTCACGTGAGGTGGCGGTTCTTCAAGGGTTTTCAGCAGTGCGTTAAAGCTGTGACCGGAGAGCATATGCACCTCGTCGATCAGATAGACTTTAAAGCGCCCCGCCGTCGGTGCGTATTGAACATTGTCCAGCAGCTCCCGGGTGTCTTCGACCTTGGTACGGGAAGCTGCATCCACTTCGATCAGATCAACAAACCGACCCTCTGCGATCGACACACAGGCACTGCATGTACCACAGGGATTAGAGCTGATGCCCGTATCACAATTGAGGCATTTGGCCAGAATCCGGGCAATGGTGGTTTTCCCCACACCCCGGGTACCGGTAAATAGATAGGCATGGTGTAGCCGATTGTTATCGAGGGCATTGATCAGGGCCCGCAACACATGCTCCTGCCCAACCATCTCGCTGAAATTGCGAGGGCGCCACTTGCGGGCCAGAACCTGATAACTCATGGGGCAGTATCCGCCTTGCTGAAAGGAATGATTATAGGGTGATCACTCCGACACCGAAAGCCGTAGCGCATCAGGCAGGCTCGCGGACAGCATCGCTATCGGCATCCCAGAGATTGACCGCGCCGATACGTGGCGCCCGTTCCAGTTTTAAATCCGCAAAGTCAAACAGGGCGGCATCGGCCAGCTGTGAGGGCTCAACGGACTGAATGGCACTAAAAATCGTTTCCAGGCGTCCGGGATGCTCTTTCTCCCAGGTTTGCAGCATGTCCTTGATAACCTTCCGCTGCAAACCATCCTGAGAACCGCACAGGTTACAGGGAATAATCGGAAACTGCTTGGCTATGGCATAGCGCTCCAGATCGCTTTCCTTGCAGTAGGCAAGTGGGCGTATCACCATATTCTGCTTGTCATCGCTGAGCAATTTTGGCGGCATGGACTTCAGTTTTCCACCGTAGAACATATTCAGAAACAGGGTTTCAATCATGTCATCGCGGTGATGGCCAAGGGCGATTCTGGTGGCACCAATCTGCTCGGCAAAACCGTACAAGGTCCCGCGCCGCAGCCGCGAACAGAGACTGCAGTAGGTCTTGCCTTCCGGAATCAACTCGGTGACAACACTGTAGGTGTCCTTTTCCAGAATATGAAAGGGAACCCCCAGCTCGGTCAAATAGCGGGGCAACACCTCCGGCGGAAAGCCGGGTTGTTTCTGGTCGAGATTGACGGCGACCAGCTCAAAGCTGACCGGTGCGGTTTTCTGCAGGCCCAGCAAAATATCCAGCATACCGTAGGAATCTTTCCCGCCGGAGAGGCAGACCATCACCTTGTCACCCTCTTCAATCATATTGAAGTCGGCAATGGCCTTGCCCACATTGCGGCGCAAGCGTTTTTGCAGCTTGTTGAATTCCAGCCGCTGTTTGCGAGTATCGAAATCGATCATGATTGTCTTGTAACTGTTTTTTGGGTTATGAAACCACTCTGAAAAGAGGCCACTCTGAAAGAGGTAATTCTATCGGTTTTTAAGGCATGCGCCCAAACAGGTCAGGCGCTGTCGGCATAGCGGTTCTGCAGGGCCTGGTAGAGATCATCCTTGAACTCAGGGCAACGATGATCAAGTTCCGCAACCGCTTCCACCAAGTGCTCATTATCTTCCTTGCTGCCCCACTGCTTGCGGTAGCTGCCGTCCTGGTAACCGTGATCCTGGCGAAAAAAGTTCAGCACATTTTTACCGACATAGCGGGTGTAGAGTTCATCAAAACTCAACCCCACCCCCGCCATCAAGGCACCGAACCCGGCCACATCAAACTTTTTGGTTTGCAGGGTGTTCAGGGTAAACGCCTCGAGGTCTTCACGAAAATCCCCGGAGGGTCTCGCATTCGCCAGTTGTTGCTCCACCAACCGGGCAATATTTCCATGATGATCCCGGGATTCCAGCAGCAGAATACTGAGGCCGAAATGCCAGATATCCACCAGCTCCAGTTTTACCTGGTTTGCATCCGGCGTCTGTTTTTTCCACCACTTCCAACCATAGTGATCAAGCAATTCGGCACATTCCACCCATATCGCCCGATACCATGCAAAATGCTGCTCGGCCCAGTTCTCATTCACCCTGCTATTCATCGCATTCTGCAACTCCAGCATCGCCAGTATCTGTTGCTTCATAAGCACTCCGTCTCTGTTGGGGGAAGCGGGCATTCAGGCCCGCACGAACCTGTTGTGGTACTTCTCATCACCAATCGTGGTACCCGGCCCGTGTCCGGTGACCACGGCCACATTGTCATCCAGGGTATAGAGCCGCTCGCGAATGGATTTGACTATCTGACCGTGATTGCCACCGGGCAAATCGGTGCGGCCGATACCACTGCGAAACAGGGTATCCCCCGCAATCAGCAGATCGGCTGGTTCGAACCAGAAACTGGTGGAACCCGGCGTGTGTCCAGGGGTATGCATTGCCACCCCGCCACAACAACCCAAATCATGGTCATCCTCAAAATAATGATCCGGATCGGGCAGAGTCACCAGCGGCACGCCAAACATGGCACATTGTTCCGCGACACCACGCCACAGAAACATGTCCTGACGGTGCAGATAAATGGGTGCACCAGTAGCTTTTTTGATCTCACCAGCGGCCAATATATGATCCAGATGCGCGTGGGTATGAATAATTGCCACAACCACCAACTGCAGTTCTGCCAGAATGGCCTGAATATCTGCGGCATTGCCACCGGGGTCAACCACCAGTGCCCGGCGGGTGGCCGGGTCGCCTATGACCGTGCAGTTACACTGCAACGGCCCCACTGGAAAGGTTCGAACGATATAGGGTGTCGCTTGGTTCATAACAGGCTGAATTCATCAATTGCAAACCCGGCATCTTAGCATAGTTGGCACTATTCATTGAGAACACCGGGATCCTGAAAAAACAGAGAAACCCGACCTCGGACTCCTGCTTCGTTTTCGCTGATCCAGATATCTTCCTCCCGCGTAATTATCGACGAAAGGTTCTTGCACCAGCTGTGATCAAAATTGTCCTGCTCAGGAACCATCGATAACGGAAAGACTCATAGTTGCCGATATATCGGTAACATCTGTGTTTAACAGCACGATTTGCGAAACGGCTATGAGGTGATGCTGGAACGTTATCCAGCAATAAACAGGTTGAAATGCACAGGCAAAAGCGCAAGCATACCGACCAACAAAAATGAACGCGTCAAGCACTCATCAATACCATGGAGTCACACATGAAAATAATTCCACAGATCCTTGCCCTGTTGGCACTGGCTTCCCTGCAGGTCCACGCCGGTTCAGACAGCGAACCTGTTTCCCAGGAAGCTTCCAAAGAAGCCAAAATCGATTGGCAGTCCCCCGAGGAAATCAGCACACTCATTGAATACAAAATGGATCCGGTCAACGGTGAAATCACCTACGGACCGAACTTTGCCCTCTCGGAAAAAAAGCTGTCCGAGAATTTTTCCGAGATCTATCTGGTGCGCGCTGTAGATCTCGAGGGTGAAGACCAGTACATTCTCTACGTCACAGCTCAGTACAATGATGAAGGCTGGCGTTCCTACAGCAAGGCAACCACCAAGGATGGCGAGCTTCGCCTGGTACCCATGTCGAAAGATGAAAATGTCTGCGAGGCAGCCAATTGCCGTTACGAAGAGCGAATCGCCCTGCCGATCTCGTTTATCAATTTCTTTGACAGCGCCAATATGGGAATGGATCTTACGATTACGGGCAATCGCACTTACCAGATCAAACTGCCCAGCAGCTACTTCAAGGCAATCCTGAATGCCGCACCCGATGACGAGGTCTATGAGAATCTCCCGAAAGGTCAGAAAATCTGATGTAATACTGACTCAAATATCATAAAAAGGGGCTGTATGCCCCTTTTTATGCCTATTGCTGTTTGAATGACGCTACCTGCTTCCCCAGATTTTCACCACGGCCCCATCGCTGCCCAACAGGGCAACCACCAGACAAACAGTGCCAGCAACCAAAAAGCCTATTACAGGAATCAGTCCACCCATGACCGCTGCCGAAACCACAAAATAGAGAGATATGGCGGTCAGCATCAAAAAAAGAATGCCCACAAAAAGCAGGATTTTTCGGTTCAATGGCCGGTAGCCCTGAGCAGGCGCATCGTGCTCAAAAATACGCAGGATAGGCCAGAAGATTTTGCGAAACACCGTTTTCATAAAACAACCTGTTCAGAGTTGATAACAAATTTCAAGTTTCGGCTGAACACTGCCGTCTCTGCGCCAGCTAATAAATTGGCTAGTAAAGTCGCGTGGTATCACCACCGTCCACCGGCAATACAGCACCGTTCACAAAACTTGCCGCATCAGAGCATAGCCAGGCAGTGGCCTCCGCTGTCTCTTCCGCGCGACCGAGCCGGTTCATTGCCGAATAACGATTTACCACCGCATTGATGAATTCAGGTTGCGCCTCGGCGACGGGATCGATCATCTCAGAATGGGTATAACCTGGTGAAACCACATTGACACGGATACCCTGCTGGCCATAGTCAACGGCCGCCGATTTCGACAGACCAATCAACGCATATTTGCTGGCACAGTAAGGCGCATGGCCCACATCGCTGGGTTTATAACCGTATATCGACGAAATGTTGACGATAGAACCAGCGCCCCGCTTGAGCATGGCGCGGATCTGATATTTCATGCACATCCACACGGCTTTCAGATTGGTATCCATCAGGGCATCCCAATCGGTCTCTTCGACGTCTGCAACCGGCACCAGTACCGGGCCGGAAATACCGGCACTATTGACCGCACAGTCCAGCTTGCCGAATCTGGCGAGGGTTTTCTCCACCACCGCCTGAACATCCGCGCCATCGGTCACATCGGTTTTGATGAACATCCCCTCTGCACCGAGTGCCTCAATCTTCTGCAGCACGGCCTGCCCTTTGTCTTCGCGACGGGCAGCCAACACAACGCTTGCCCCTTCACGGGCAAACTTCAGGGCAGCAGCCTCGCCCAATCCGGAAGTTGCGCCGGTGACAATCACGACTTTTTCGGCAAAAGCCTTCATCAACATTCTCTCCTGTGTTTTCACTTCACCCATTGGTAAATGGCATATTTTTTATCTGGTTCTGCCCGTTTGACGCAGTCTACCCGTCGGCCTACCCACCGGCAAAGACAATTGGCAGCACTGCTTACCCAGCAAAACCTGATAAACAGCTGATATACACCCTGATTCAGCCGGGGCAGAAGGGCCGATAAAGTAAACAGCGCCGATTGTCTGTTCTATACTGGCACCATGAAACTTTTCTCGTATTGCACGCGTTATCTCCCTCGCAGTTGCCTGTTGATTTGCCTTTTGCTCTTCTCTGCCGTCCTCCGGGCAGACATCTGGGTGATCGATGTCGACGGTGCCATTGGACCAGCGACAGCTGACCATATGGAACGATCTCTGGACAAAGCCATCACAGCCGAGGCCAGTCTGGTCGTGCTGCGTATTGATACGCCGGGTGGCCTGGATATGGCCATGCGAGAGATGATCAAGGTCATCCTGGCTTCCCCCCTGCCAATTGTTGGCTATGTGTCCCCGAGTGGAGCCAGGGCCGCCAGTGCTGGCACCTACCTGTTGTATGCCACACACCTGGCGGCCATGGCACCCGGCACCAATCTCGGTGCAGCAACGCCTGTTCAGCTCGGCGGTGGATCACCGGGGTTGCCCAGCATGCCGGGTAGCGATGATGCCAAAGATGGCAAACCTGAGGGAGAAAGCAAAGAAAACACAGGAGCTGCCCCACCGGGCGATGCCATGGAGCGAAAAGTGGTGAATGATGCCGTGGCCTATATCCGCAGCCTGGCACAACTCAGGAGCCGCAACGGCGACTGGGCGGAACGCGCAGTGCGTGAAGGGGTCAGCCTCTCGGCAAACGATGCTCTTGAACAGGGTGTTATCGAGTTGGTTGCAGATTCCATGGAAAACCTGCTGACGCAACTGGATGGCCGTCAAGTGGCGCTGGATAAAAAATCCGTGACACTGTCCACTGCCGGGGAAACCGTCCACTACCAATCTGTGGACTGGCGCAGCGAATTCCTGGCAGTTATCACCAACCCCAATATCGCCTACATCCTGCTCATGATCGGCATCTATGGCCTGATTATAGAGTTTTACAATCCGGGTATTGGCCTGGCGGGTATTGTCGGGGCAACCAGCTTGCTGATTGCCATGTATGCCCTGCAAATGCTGCCAATCAGCTACGCAGGGATGGGCTTGATCCTGCTGGGCATCGCCCTGATGACAGCAGAGGCCTTTGCCCCCAGTTTCGGCCTCATGGGGATTAGTGGGGCGATCACCTTTTTGACCGGCTCGGTCATGCTGATGGACACCAACTTGCCCGCCTACCAGATTGCCCTACCGATGATCGTTGCATTGACAGTCTTTAGTATCGGCCTGTTAGTGTTTGCCCTGAGCATGCTGGTTAAGGCACGACATCGCAAAGTGGTCACTGGCACAGAGCATCTGATCGGAACCATGGCAACGGTGGGCCGGGTCGATGGTGTAAATGCCTGGGTTTGGCTCGAGGGAGAACTCTGGCATGCCCGGTCAGAATCACCCCTGCAATTGAATGAACAGGTACGGGTAACGGCTATTGACGGGCTGACCGCTGTGGTCAGCAAACCCACTGAAGGAGAATACTGATGTTCGAGATGCAAACATTTTTTGGGATACTGCTGGTATTGGTGGTCGTATTGCTGGCCTCCATGTTCCGTATTTTACGGGAATATGAACGCGGCGTGGTGTTTATGCTGGGCCGCTTCTACAAAGTGAAGGGCCCCGGCCTTGTCATCATCATCCCCGTACTGCAACAAATGGTCCGAGTGGATTTACGCACTCTGGTGATGGATGTACCCACTCAGGACGTTATCTCCAGGGATAATGTCTCTGTCCAGGTCAATGCGGTCATTTATTTCCGGGTTATGGACCCCGAGCGCGCCATCATCCAGGTGGAAAATTACCTTGAAGCCACCAGTCAACTCTCGCAGACCACCCTTCGCTCGGTGCTGGGACAGCACGAGCTCGATGATATGCTGGCCGAGCGCGACCGCCTCAATGCCGACGTACAGACCATTCTCGACAAACAGACTGAGGCCTGGGGTGTCAAAGTGGCCAACGTGGAAATCAAGCATGTGGATCTGAACGAATCCATGATTCGCGCCATCGCCAAACAGGCCGAGGCCGAGAGAGAGCGTCGCGCAAAAGTCATTCACGCCATGGGTGAAGCCGAAGCGGCAGAGAAACTCGCAGAAGCAGCAAAGATACTGGCCACAGAGGAATCCGCCATTCAATTGCGCTATCTGCAAACCCTGGTGGAAATTGCCGGTGACAAGAGTTCCACTATCGTGTTTCCACTGCCCGTCGACATCATGAAGAAATTTTCATCCTGAGGCTGGCAACCAACCAACATGCAGTCGACATCCGGAACGATGTTGAGGTCATTCGATAATATTGTGGAATGGCCATTGTAATGTCATGGCCGGAGCGTTGTCCGGCCGGTAGAGAGAAACCACCGTGCCAGAACAAGACATCGATGTATTGATTATCGGGGCAGGACTGTCCGGTATCGGCATGGCCTGCCATCTCGCCCGGCAGTTGCCGGCCAGGCGCGTCATACTTCTGGAACGCCGCAATGCGATTGGCGGCACTTGGGATCTGTTTCGCTACCCCGGCGTGCGCTCTGACTCCGACATGTTCACTATGGGCTACGATTTTCAGCCATGGATGAAGCCAAAAATCATCGCCGAGGGCTCACTGATCCGCGATTACATCAGGCGGACGGCAGAAAAACACGGCGTTGATCAACACATCCACTTTGGTCTCAAAGTCACCGCCGCCGACTGGTCCAGCAGCAGATCCCAGTGGACAGTCACGGCGCTCAATGAAATCACCGGTGACATCGCAACCTACCGCTGCCATTTCCTGATCAGTTGCGCCGGTTACTACAACTACGATGCGGGCTATTCACCGGAATTTCCCGGCATCGAGTCATTCAAGGGAATATGTATTCATCCCCAGTTCTGGCCAGAATCCCTGAATTATCGCGACAAAAAAGTGGTGGTTATCGGCAGCGGAGCGGCCGCAGCCACAATCGTGCCAGCAATGGCTCAAGAGGTCGCCCAGATCACCCTGCTGCAGCGGTCGCCGAGCTACTATCTCAGTACGCCCCGCTACGACAATCTGATCGGGCTGCTCGAAAAAATACTCCCGCGGCAGTGGCTCTACCGCGTTCTACGATCTGCCAACACCTTTATCCAACGCCTACTGTACAAAAGTGCCATGCGCTGGCCTGAAAAAATGCGCAAATACCTGCTGTGGAAAGTCAAAAAATCGATTGGTAGAGATGCCGATATGCGGCATTTTACGCCGCATTATCCACCCTGGCAGGAACGACTTTGTGTGGTGCCCGGCGGGGACCTTTTCAAAGCCATCAAATCCGGGAAAGCCCGCATAATAACCGACCAGATAGACCACTTTACCGAGCGGGGAATTCAACTCAAATCTGGGCAGGGGCTGGATGCAGATATTGTGATTACCGCTACCGGTTTACAGTTACAGACTTTTGGCGGTGTGGCCCTGAGCATCGACAATAGGACAATACCGACAAACAGGCTGCTGAGTTATAAAGCTGTTCTTCTGCAAAATATGCCCAATATGGCCTTTATCCTTGGCTATACCAACGCCTCCTGGACGCTCAAGTCCGATATCGCGTCCCGCTACCTCTGCCGCCTTCTTCAATACATGGACAGCAACAACATCGCCACTATCACGCCCCGCGCACCCGACAACGAAGCAACCGAAGAGAATGTCATGAACGTACTGAGTTCGGGCTATATTCAACGAGGTAAAGATCAGCTCCCGCGCCAGGGAAAACATGCCCCGTGGCGAGTGTCACATGCCCTGGAGGCGGACCGAACCATGTTGCTCAGCAACCCGGTTGATGATGAATTCCTGGAGTTTACCGCCAAATGAATACGGCCCATCCCCACAAACCCGTTGAGGTGATTTGTCAATGAACCCAGTCTATGTCTTCCTGCTCGCGCTCTTTGCCCTGGTCATTGCCTGGGTCACATTGAACCGGGTATTTCCCCGTCAGGCAGCAAAGGCTGGTATTGGCCTGGAGCGCTGGCGTTCCTGCCTCGACAGCAAAATAGCCACTATTCCGGGTGCCACCATGCCCTACCTAGAGGGAGGTTGCGGTGAGCCGTTGGTACTGATTCACGGCTTTGGCGGAGACAAGGACAATTTCACCCGTATCGCACGCTTTCTCACACCCCATTATCACCTGATCATCCCGGATCTGCCGGGCTTTGGTGATGCCAGCCGCGACCCAGAGGCCAACTATCAGGTCACCGATCAGGCGAAGAGCCTGTGCGAGTTTCTGAACGTGCTCGGTCTCAAGCGGGTACATCTGGGGGGCAACTCCATGGGCGGCTTTATTGCGTGTCAATTTGCCGCCGAACAGCCCGAACGGGTTGCCAGCCTGTGGCTACTGAATGCTGCCGGCACCCAGCCCGCCTACGAGTCGGACATGCTGAAACGTTATCTAGCCACAGGTGAACTGCCCATGCTGCTACGCTCGGCTAGCGACTTCAGCCGGCTAATCCAGATGACAACCAGGCACCCTCCCTTTTTGCCCTATTCCCTGAAATACACACTGGCCCGACGAAGTGCCGCCGATTACACCCTGCACAGCGAGATCATGCGGCAATTCATCGCATCGCCCATGCTGGAAACACAATTCAACACCATCAACACACCCACATTGATTATCTGGGGGGACGAAGATCAGGTCCTGAACCCTGCCGGGGCTGCGGCGCTACAATCCCTGCTGCCGGACAGCAAGGTTCAGATGATGGCCGACGTTGGCCATCTGCCCATGCTGGAGGCACCCCGCCGGACTGCCCGGGATTACATTCGCTATCGCAACAGACTCTCGGCCGAAAACAACAACTCTCACCCGAAAACGAAAAATAGAGAGAACGTAGAGGGAATAGATAAAGAACAGAATACTTAAGCCGTAAATAAAGCCGTCTCGGAAAGGTTGTTTTCCTCTGCAATGGCCTGAGCAAGCTGTCGTCCAGCCATGAGACCAGAGGCACCACCGCAGCGGGGGTTGCATCCCAAAACCCAGCCTGTAAACGCATCGATTTGATATTGTCGACGTTTCACATCAGGACAACAAAAGAACCGCAGGGGCTCAGTCGCTAGTCATCACAGATTGCCGGGCAATGCTTGCCACCCTTATTCGCCGGATTGCAGGGGCCGCCCTTCCCGGCATAGCAGGCACCGCCCAAGCCTTTATAGGCCGGACCACCGAGACCATCGTACTTGGCGCCGCCGTAGCCTTTGTAGGCACGACCGCCCGGTCCCTCGTAGCGAGCACCGCCTTTGCCGGTGTAACAGGGCCCACCGATGCCCGCGTTGGCCGGCCCGCCGGGACCGGCATAAGCGGGGCCACCTTTACCCGCATAACAGGGTCCGCCCGGTTTTTTGGAACCTTCGCAATCGCAAATATCGTTGGCCAGCGCACTGTAAGGTGTAAATACTACAACGAGGAACAGAATGGCCCATTTCATCATGATGCTTCCCTGGTTAGGTCATTGGCGATGTTGTCTTCGGTTGAGCCTGAGCTTATCACTAAAGCCGCTGGTCGTTTACTCCCAACCGTTTAATCAGGCGGCTGAAATTACCACGATCCAGCCCCAACTCCCGCGCAGCCCGGGACTGATTACCATCACAGCGGTGCAATGTATCACTGACCAGACGCCGCTGGAAATTCGCAGTGGCCTCCCGCAGATTCGGCGAGCTGACGACATCGGGTGACAACACCGCCAGATCGTCAACAGGATCTGAGCAGGTTTCCGGTGCCGACAGATCCAGCACCTCCAGGCCGATACTGAGCAATTTACGCAAACCGGCCTCCTGTGGAAAACGCGCCCGCGCCCGCAGCACAGCCCGGCTGATCAGATGCTCCAGCTCCCGCACATTGCCCGGCCAATCATAATGCAGCAGAGCTTCCCGCGCGCTGCTGTCCAGACGTATGCCCCGCAGTCCCAGACGGCGCCGATTCAGCTCGAGAAAGTGCCCGGCCAATACCAGCACGTCGCGATGACGTTCGCGCAATGCGGGAACCTGGATGGGATACACACCCAAACGGTGATACAGGTCTGCACGAAAATGTCCAGTCGCCACCTCACGACTCAGATCGCGATTGGTGGCGGCGATAATTCTCACATCCACTCTGTGTACGGCATCGCTACCCGGACGCTGTATTTCGCCACTTTGCAGGGCGCGCAAAAGTTTTGGCTGGACAGCCAGTGGCAACTCACCCACCTCATCGAGAAATAATGTGCCGCCATGGGCCAGCTCAAACTTACCGGCACGGGCCTGCGACGCACCGGAGAAAGCCCCCTGGGTGTGGCCAAACAGCTCACTCTCCACGAGGTTCTCCGGCAGTGCAGCGCAATTCACATACACCAACGGAAAGTCCGCACGTGCCGAACTGAGGTGAAGACGCCGGGCCACCAACTCTTTACCCACACCGGTCTCTCCGGTGATCAACACCGCCAGATCAGATCGCGCGACCACATCGATATCCTGGTAAAGCAGTTTCATCGCCTTGCTGTCGCCAATCAGCTGTGACTGCCCCTGATCTGCTACTACAGCCTGCGCCACAAGATGTTCCCGCTCGGCGCGAGCCTGAAGGCCACCTATCAGATTGACAATCCTGATGGTCGCCTCAGTGAGACGAATGAACGTGCGCAGTGCCAGCGTATCAATATCGTCGAATACACCGGGCTGCAAAGCATCCATGGTCAAAACCCCCCAGGGAATGTCATCGATGTAGAGAGACACGCCGAGACAGTCATGTACATGCAGGCTGTCACTGGTGCCATCAATAAGCCCGTCATAGGGATCGGATAATTCCGAATCCGCCAGGAACCGCACCGGCTCGCGACTCAATAAAATTTTTGCCAGCCTGGGCTGTTCATCCACCACGAAGGTACGCCCTAGGGCATCGTCGCTGAGCCCCTTCACTGCCATGGGTTGCAGACTGGAGCCCTGCAGCTTTAACAGAGCGGCAGCATCGCAGGGAAAAACCTGTTTCAGTGCTGTCAGCAAGCGGGCATAGCGCTGTTCCGGCGACATTTCACGGCACAGGTCCGCAAGAATCTCAAGCATGACCTCAGGCACGTTGCTTGCTATCATAAATACACCGTTATTGTCTTTTTAACATCAAAAAAACTGATGTCATTTTAACACCATGAGAATTATTTTCATAACATTCATGGTGTTAAATGTTGGCACAATAAATGCTCTATCTCTTGTACCTGAGCAGTTTTCTATACCTGAACAGCGCTCATACCAGAGAATGGAGTACGTTATGCTTTCGCAACAGTCCAGAGACATTATTGATGCCACCCTGCCCACCGTGGGCGCGCACGTGAATCAAATTACCGAGGTCTTTTACCCGTTGATGTTCGAACGTTACCCGGCGGTCAAGGACTATTTCAATCAGGCCCACCAGGCAACCGGAACGCAGCCACGGGCACTGGCCAACGCCGTGGTCGCCTATGCCGGTAACCTGGATCGCCTGGAAGTTCTCGGAGATGCCGTCGGACTTATTGTGCAAAAACACGTCTCGCTGAACATCCTGCCAGAGCACTACCCCATCGTCGGCGAATGTCTGCTGGCAGCCATCAAGGAGACACTGGGCGATGCGGCCACAGAAGATGTTCTCTCAGCCTGGGGTGAAGCCTATGGTCAATTGGCAGAAATCCTGATTAACGCCGAAGAGCAGGTTTATCAGGTCAACCAGGAGAAACCCGGTGGCTGGCGTGGTGAGCGCAGTTTCGTGCTGACAAAAAAAGTCCCTGAAAGCGACGTCATCACATCATTTTACTTTAACCCGGTCGACGGCAAACCCATTGCCGACTTCAAGCCCGGCCAGTACATCACACTGATACTCAATATTGACGGGCAGACTGTCCGCCGCAATTACTCGCTATCGGACAGCCCCGGCAAGCCGTATTACCGAATCAGTGTAAAACGCGAACCGGGTGGGCTGGCCTCCAACTACCTGCACGATCAGCTCAGTGTCAATGATCACATCAAACTGACCGCACCCTGTGGCGACTTTGTCCTCAACGACGCCCAGCGCCCACTGGTATTACTGAGTGGAGGCGTCGGTATCACACCCACCGTCAGCATGCTGCAGCCCGCATTGGACAGTGGCCGCCAGGTGCATTTTCTACATGGCGCCCTGAACAGCGAATGCCACGCATTTCGGGATCTGATTGAGGATATGAGCCACACCTACGAAAATCTGCACAGCTATTACTGTTATAGCGACCCCCTGCCCCAGGACAAAGATCAGCACAGCGGTTTTTTTGATCGCGCGCGCCTGGCGGAACTGATACCCGCTGATCGTGAAATCGACGTGTACTTCCTCGGGCCAAAACCCTTTATGCAGGCCTGTTATCGCGCACTCAATGAACTGAAAATTCCTCTCGAGCGGATACGCTATGAGTTTTTTGGGCCACTGGAAGAGCTATAGATAACGCAACTCAGGTGATATCAAGAAGCGGTCTCTGCCACGGGTGGCAGGCTGACCGCTCTCTTTAACTGACCCTAATAAACTGAATGGAATAAACTGGGGTTAGACACAAATTTTTTCAAAGTGCTCTAAGTTGAAGAAACAGAAAGTGTTGGAAAATTTAAATCTGGGAAGCTGTCCCTGTACTCACTTATTCAGGCGCGGTTTTTAATCATCGTCGACAAACGCCGTGCGATGGAATTCCGCCGCTTCCATCACCTCCTTCACACCACACTCCAGAATTTCTGGTGCATCACCCCCCGCCAGCACCTCTAGCACTGCGTGAACGCCGCGAGAGAGCGATGTAAGGTTGTAGCCGCCTTCCAGCACAAACACAAGCCTGCCATCACAGTGCCGGTCGGCGATATCCTGAACGATGCGCGTGAGGACCTTGAAGCCGTTATAGGTCAGGTTCATGGCCATATCGTTATGGTGCGGATCAAATCCGGCCGAGACCAGAACAAGGTCGGGTTCAAACCGCTCAGCGGCAGGAAGCAATATTTCACGGAAAGCTTTCTCGACAGCGATATCACCGGTGGTTTCTGGAAGCGGCACATTGATCGTGTAACCTTCGCCGAGTCCGGCACCCACTTCATCGAGATGACCGGAGCCGGGATAAAAAGGTGCGGCGCAATGGGTATCGAAGAACAGCACATCGGGATCCGCCCAGAATATATCCTGAGTGCCATTGCCGTGATGCGCATCCCAGTCAATGATCAGAATGCGTTCACAACCTAGCTTGGCCTGGGCATGGGCCGCAGCCACCGCAACATTATTCAGCAAACAGAAACCCCTGGCTCGAACCGGCTCGGCGTGGTGGCCCGGAGGTCGCACCAGAGCAAAGGCACTTTGTGATTCTTTGCTAATCACGCTTTCCACTGCGGCGATGGCGTTACCGGCCGCTGCAGTGGCGGCCTTGATACTGCCGGGTGAAACGGCGGTAGTATCTCTGTCCAGCCAGGCGCTTTCACCTGCCAGTGAAAAAATATGGTCCAGATAGGAAGTCGTGTGTACGCGGCTTAACTGTTCGTAGGTGGCAGTGGGACCTGACGTGAGGTGGATGCCCGGAATTGGGTTTTCATCAAGATATGCCCTGATGGCAGTCAGCCGTCCGGGGTGTTCGGGATAGCTCCACTTGAAATCCAGTCCCCGCAAGATAGTCCTGACATGTTTCTCTACCCGACTGGGAATAAAGGGTAGATCGACCTGTGGGTCATGACCCAACATTACCTCGTCAAAAAAGACATTTACCTTGCGATCACCTATCACTCAACTCCCCTTTGACTATTCGAAACCGCCTGTTTACCGGTGACGAATTCATCGCCGTTTTGCCAGGGCTTCATGCACATCTGTCGCGAAGGCTGCAGCACGGATCCCTGTAGGCTTAAACCCGAGCTTCTTCCAGGTGGCTGCCGCCTCTTTGTTGGAGGCGGCGTATTCGAGAATCAGCTCAGTAATGGCATGACTTTCCGCGAATGCCAGCAACTCTTCCAGTATGGCACTAAAAACACCAAGCTTGCGAAAATCGGGTTCTACCCAAACATCATCAATAATCCCGGACTTGAATTCAATGTCTCCAGACTGCTCCCAAATACCCTGATTACGCCACACATATAAATAACCCATCCCCACTAACCTGCCATCGTCCGTTTCTGACACAACGAGACGCTTATTTGGATCTGAGAGCGATGAGCGCAGAGTCACCATAAGTCGACTTCGCTCCGCCTTCTTAAGGGTATGAGGCGGTTCTCCTGCAACATGCAGCGCCAGTTTTGCAAGGAAGTCGACAAGCACAGGCACGTCAGCCTGCATCGCCTTGCGGATCGTGAACTTATCGGAATTATTCATGGTTACAACCATGCTCTCATGCCTCCCGTAGAAGTATAGAAAACCCCCACGTAAGCTCAGCCACTCACCAAAACAATGCCAATCGCGACAGAGTAAACAGTCAGAATCAGCGTACTTTCAAATCCGATTCGGCCGAAACCGTATGTCTCCCGTCGCACCAGCCCCAATAGCAGGATGGCAGTCATCAGGATACTGACCAAGCCCCACGTCATCTGAACTGGTGCCATATCGTGGTAAATGGAGCCGTGGGGGTAAACCAGATCGGCTGCGGCAACGACGAGCATGTTAAAACAGTTGGTACCAAAGATATTGCTTACCGCCAGGGTCAGCGCCCCGTAACGTATCGCCGCGATGGTGGTCACCAACTCGGGAGTGGACGTCGCCAGAGCGGTCAACAGACCGCCAACCACCGTGTCGGAAAGCCCGGTCTGATCAGAAATACTCTTGGCCGCTTCCATCAATACCCAACCAGCGGTGCCCGTCACCACCGCCAAGGCAATAAAGCCAAGCCACGCCACCGCAAGGCGGCCGTTATGTCGCCGTTCAGGCTTATCCGGCACGGTCTGGCGCGTTAGACGTGGAAACCACATGGGTCTTTCCTGCGTCCGGAGAACCAGGTGGAGACCGAATAGATAAGCAACGACGATCACCGGCGTCACCGGGTGCACTCCCCAGTGGACTATGGACGGCGCAGCGATGGCGAGTAGCGGGAGAGTAAGCAACATGACCAGCAACCCGGCCAGCATCAGGTTAACGGAGGAAGCGGCTGCATGCTCCAGGTTGGCTCTGCGATAGACGATATCCGCGATACCCAGAAACGCCAGATTCACCGCCATGCTACCCATGACGTTGCTCATGGCCAGGTCGGGGCGGGCATCCATCGCGGCGCTTAACGTTGCCGCAAAGTCCGGCAGCGAAGTCACACCCGCCAGCAACAGAACTCCAAACAGCGCCTCGCCCATGCCTGTGCGATCAGCCAGCTCATCTGCCAACCGTGCCAGCTGACTGCCCGCGCTGACGATAGCCAGGGCGGCGATGCCAAAAACAATCAAGCTGGGAATCAAGGATGAAAACATTCGCGGCCCCTAACGACTGTGGCTGTCTGACACAGTCTCTATCCGGCAGATTCCAGACTACACCACTCACGAACCCTGGCACTACAATAATGAACGATCACGTTTATTGCTCCCTGTGTTCGCTTGTCATCCTGCCTGTCCGAGGTAACATGCATTCATCCGACGAAAAAGGACTCATCCATGAAACCCGAAACCATTGCCTTGCACCACGGCTACGAGGCCGACAACCAGCACGCGGTTGCCGTACCCATTCATCAAACAACTTCTTTCTCTTTCGACAATGCCCAACACGGTGCGGATCTGTTTGACCTGAAAGTCGCCGGCAACATCTACTCACGCATGATGAACCCGACCTGCGCCGTCCTCGAACAGAGGGTCGCAGCGCTCGAGGGTGGCATCGGAGCTCTGGCGGTCGCCTCCGGCATGGCGGCCATCACCTACGCCATTCAGACAATCGCAGAAGCAGGCGACAACCTTGTCTCGATCAGCGAATTATACGGCGGCACCTACAACCTGCTCGCCCACACCTTGCCCCGCCATGGCATTGAAACCCGTTTTGCCGACAAGGACGATTTTGTCGGTATTGAAGCCTTGATCGATGACCGCACCAAGGTGCTTTACTGCGAATCGATTGGCAATCCGTCGGGCAGCGTTGTGGATATCAAACGTCTGGCTGACATCGCTCACGCTGCGGGTATTCCACTGGTTGTCGATAACACTGTAGCCACCCCCTTCCTGTGGCGACCGATTGATCAGGGTGCCGACATTGTCGTGCACTCAGCCACCAAATACATAGGTGGGCACGGCACCACGATGGGTGGCGTAATCGTTGATTCTGGCACATTTCCCTGGGCTGACCAGCCTAAGCGCTTTTCGCTTCTGAACGAGCCGGATGTGTCTTACCACGGTGTCAGCTACACCCGCGATGTGGGGGAAGCCGCCTTCATTACCCGGGCCCGGGTTGTACCCCTTCGGAATATGGGTGCGGTTCTGTCAGCTCAGGCCGCCTGGAACCTGCTGCAGGGGCTGGAAACTCTCGCACTGCGGATCGAGCGCGTGTGTGAAAACACCCAGAAAATAGCCGAATACTTGCAGCAGCACCCTCGAGTCAGCTGGGTCAATTATGCGGGTTTGCCTAACCACAAAGACCATGCGCTGGCACAAAAGTACATGAACGGCAGAGCCTCGGGAATCCTCAGCTTTGGCATTGAGGGTGGCCGCGAAGCCGGGGCCCGGTTCTACGATGCCCTGGCGCTGATATTGCGATTGGTTAACATCGGTGATGCAAAAAGCTGCGCCGCCATACCCGCATCGACCACCCACCGCCAGTTAAATAACGACGAACTGAAAGCAGCCGGTGTGAGCGCCGACATGGTTCGCCTGTCAATTGGTATCGAACACGTTGACGACCTGATGGCAGACATCAATCAGGCACTCGAAAAGTCCGTGGGTTAATACTGGCGACCTTTGAACAAGCGCACACCAGGCAGGTTGGTGAAACCGGGTGCTGCGACAACTTTACTGTGGAGACTACATAGGTCAGCCTCGCTCACGGTGGTCAAAGGCCCTGGGCACCCCGTCGCAACCAGTTATGAACGAATGCCAGCTTGTAACGGGCGTGGTCTGACAACACGAACGGATAAAGATCTGATAGGCCCATGGAACGATTGACATGATTGACACCTACGGTAAGCGCTGCCGCGATCTGGATCAGCCGCTCGGCATCGGGCTCCGAATACGGATCCCATCCAGCGTGAGGTATCTGCGGTGATGACAGGCCGGTGGCCACGAAGCTATCGGCAATGTCCGTCAGGTGCAGCAGGTGCGCCACCGTTTCTGCCCAATCTTCATGGGGGTGCGTGGAGGCGTAACTGGTCAGGTAGTGCTGTCTCCAGTTTGGTGGCGGGCCATTCTCGTAGTGGTATTGAAGCGCTCCGACATAGTCCACCCGCTCATCACCGAACATATCCCGGAATGCATCGAGAAAATCCTCACGAAGACTCAGCCGCCACCAGAGCATGTGGGCAATCTCGTGGCGCATGTGGCCTATCATGGTGCGATAAGGCTCCTCCAGGGCTTCACGACGGGTGGCGACCAGCACAGGGTCCACCTCTGCCACACTGATGGTCACCACGCCTTCAACGTGCCCCATCAGAACAGGGGTCGGGCCTTCAGCGAGCATGTGAAATACAGGTGGCGCCCCCGGATCCTCGGGACGAAACCAATGCCAGCGCCCCAGATTATCCAGCGCCCACCGCTTGGCCGCCTCGGTCTGCGCCCAGTTGGGGATGGCATTAGGGATCGAAGGATCAGGTGCCAATGCCGTCATGGCACAGGACCGACAGAAGGCTCCTTCTTCCGGTGCTATCCAATTGCAGTCGATTCTGTCCCGGTTGGCACAAAATGGGGGCATCGGCAGGAAAGCCCGCGCCTGGGGATCATAGGCGACGGGGGTTCCATCGGCCGTGGCAAGGTTGTCGAACCAGAGAGAGCCGGCACCAACTGGATTGGCAAAGACACGCATTAGCAAGCTCCAAAAGAGATGTAAGTGACCGATGTAAGTAGCCATGGTGGGCCATGAACCCGCTTGACCACAAGTAGGTACAGGAAACCGGGATCATCTCATCGTTCCTATAAAAGCCACGCCAGGGATCTCAACTTGAAGCAGTCTGAAGAAGTTGAACCTGATCCCCAGTTATTCCAATGGAATAGCCATAACGCGCCTACAGGCTCAGGTTGATACCCGCCGAGCCAAACAACCCTACAGCCCCGACCAGGATCAGATAACCTGCCACAATATAGTTGAGTAATTTCGGCATAATCAGGATGAGAATGCCAGCAATCAGAGAGATAAGAGGTGTCAGTGCAATAGTCATGTTATTAACCTAAGTAAGTAGATTGTGTTTACAGTGATGTCAGAGTAACAGACTTAGCGCACCCTACAGTTTCAGTCGGCAAGCTTCCTGGCCCGAGGGCCAGTAATATTGGCACGCTCACTGGTGAGTACTGCTATCGAGTGGTGCGGAATCATCGCCGCCATCTAGGCGACATCGCCTACAGTTATCTGGCCTCGAACCAATCATAAGCCCGAGCCCATAAGTGCAATGCTCCCAATAACAATGGATATATTGGCGTACTTGTTTTTGTACATATGACGTATGAAGAAGAGCATGACTAACGCCATGGTGACCGCCATGATGAAGGTCATGAACATGCGAGTCTGGCTAAACCACGCGTGACTCAGCTGATAGCTGTTCATATACATCAAGCAAAACATCAGTGTTGCAGACGCAGCAATCATCAAGATGAAATTTCTGTTAAGGATGCATAATGCATAGTACTCTACTTCCTTGCATTCTCCTGTGACGCCTAACGTATAGGCATGTAACCGTCATGCTGTGCATGACGGTTACATGCCTGGGTAAACCTGACCATCCATTTCCGACTTATTTAAGAGTAAAGTATTTTGAGAGTGAGTTCTGTGCGCGTCCCAACGTGGATAGAGTGGGTAGAGCCACTGGTCACCAGCTCACATGCAATTGGTATCCGTTATCCATTTTGGCTGCCTTCACTCGTTCCTAATTTTCGTCACAGGAGGTTGTCGGTGATATTATTAAAGGCTACTAACAGACTTATGCAGGTTTAAATTCTGGACAAACAGGACCTGAGCTTGAAACCACTGATAGACGACGAAACGATAGAAACTATACTCTGGACCGTTCTGTTCGAACAATCCGGAGACGCCATGGTGGTACTCAGGCGAGATGGCAGTGTGTACCGGGCCAACCAGCGTTATGCCGACATGCTCGGCTATTCTCTCGAAGAGTTAAGCCGCCTTCACGTGTGGGACTGGGATATCCATTTCAGCAAGCAGAAACTAAAGGACATGCTGCTGGCCGCCGACAATTCTAGTGCGCATTTTGATACCCGGCACCGCCGCAAGGACGGCACTATTACCGATGCAGAGGTCAGCACCAATGGCGCCACCTATAAGGACGAGAACCTGATTTTCTGTATTGTCAGGGACACCACGGAACGCAAATACACCGAGGAACGGCTTCGGCAGAACAAAGAATTGCTTGAGCGCATCGCCAGCCAGGTACCCGGCGCACTGTACCAATACCGTATCGCCCCGGATGGCACACGCAGCTTCCCCTATTTCAGTGAGGGTTTCGCTGAGCTGGGCGGTCTGGCGCAGGAGGAATTATCCGGTACAGCCGTGGACAGCATCATGTCCCGCATTCTTCCTGAGGACACCGCTGATATCGAGAGTAAAGCCCAGACATCCGCACAAAACCTGTCGCATTTCCATGCAGAGTTCCGCATCCGACATAATGATGGCTCCATTCGCTGGATCGAGTGCCGCTCCACACCGGAGAAGGAAGCGGACGGCTCTATTATCTGGACTGGAATACTTCTGGATATTACCCAACGCATCCAGGCTGAGGAACAGGTGCGCATTATGGCCATTACGGACGGCCTCACCGGCATTAATAACCGGCAGGAATTTGACCGCCTGTTGAAACACGAAATAGAACGTGCCAAGCGCTACCATGCCCCGCTTTCACTGCTCATGTACGATCTGGATCACTTCAAGCAGGTCAACGATCGCTTCGGCCACAATACTGGTGACACGGTATTGAAAACAGTTACCAGCCTGGTCAATGACAACATCCGCGGCATCGATATCCATGGGCGCTGGGGTGGCGAGGAGTTTATGGTATTACTGCCGCAAACCGGGCTGGACACGGCAAGGGACGTCGCCGAAAAGTTACGACGGACGATCGCTGTCCATCCCTTCGACAAGCTCGGCAGTACCACTGCCAGTTTCGGGGTGGTAGAGCTTGCCCCCCATGAGAATGCCAAATCATTGACCCAACGGGTCGATGAAGCACTCTATCGGGCAAAAGAGCTTGGCAGAAACCGAGTTGAGGTGTAGTGGAAGTTCGGGCAAATACAAACGTAGTCTAAGAAGGTCTAGCTATTCAGGGTAAGTCCAAAAGAACGATTTCATTGGTGCATTGCATTATCCCAACAATTACCTTTGCGGCACATGCTATAAAATTTGTACCTGAGCCCACTTTTTGCCACGTATTTTCACACGCTTTCAATTGACTACACCTCTTTTGGTACCTCGGCGTTTTCCATTGAAGGCCAGCCATTGTTGTCCGGATCAAAGCTGGGATCCAAAGCTTGTATACGTTTGACCAACGGCGGATGTGTCGACATCAGACCGGACATTTTGACGGAGAGCTCGGCAAACATCATATGCCTGGCCTCTTCCAGTTCATCATGGACAGCTTCTTTCATGCCACTATGCTGGAGTCCGCCGATTTTTTTCAGGGCACCGGCCAGGGAGTCGGGATCACCGGTATAGCGCGCGGAATCCGCATCAGCCAAATATTCACGTTGTCGTGAAATGGCTGCCTGCATGATTTTTCCCATAAAAGCCCCCAACAACCCTAACAGGATAATGGCAATGCCTATTAACGCTATTTGCGCCCCACCTTTTCTGCTGCGACCGCCGGAATGCATCAGGATACGACCCACAACATAGAGGACCATTAAGCCATGAATCAGGCCGATAACCCGGACATTCAAACGCATATCCAGGTTGCGAATATGTGCAAACTCATGGGCGACAACAGCCGCCAGCTCACTGCGGCTTAACAGCTTTAAAGCACCGCGCGTAACGGCAATAGCCGCTTTGTCGGGTGAGCCGCCGGCGGCAAAGGCATTGATCCCCGGTTCGTTTTCGAGCACAAAAATGCGGGGTGCTTGCATGCTGGCACCGAGGGATACTTCCTCAACAATGTGTTTGTACCGGGTAATAAGCGGGTCGCCAGTCTCATCACTGACATCGGTAGCGCCCAAAGAACGGGCTACTTTGGCACCGTCTCCGCCCATACTGACCATTTTCCAAAGTGATGTTAAAACAATCACGCCGGCCACTGCCAAAGCGACATAAACAAACAGCCGCCAGTCGACAATGATCTGGCTGGCCTGATTTACTGTTTCCGGGGTTAAACGCACCGAGGCCAATGAGGCAATCAGCACGGCGATCAGCAGTACTGAAAAAATGAACAAGGAGGTAATCAGCAGGCTTTGCTTGCGGGCATTGGCGCCATGCTGATACATACTCACAGCCATGCCTAGAACTCAACTTCAGGTGCATTTTGAATGGCTTCACGATCATCAAAATCCAGCTCTGATGCACGTTTAAAGGTAAACATGTTCGCCAGGATATTGGTCGGGAAGGTTTCCAGCACATTATTGTATTCAAGCACGGTGTTGTTGTAGCCACGACGTGATGCGGCAACCTTGTTTTCAATAGTGGTCAATTGCTCCATCAAATCACGAAAAGCGCCATCGGCCTTAAGATCGGGATAGGCTTCTGACAAGGCAAAAATCCCGCCCATCGCTTTACCGAGTAAACCTTCGGCCTGTCCGAGTGCCAGCATTGATTCTGCGTCGCCTGAGTCGCTTTGACCGCGTAGTTTTTCAGCTTGATTCCGGGCATCGATAACGCCGGTCAACGTGGCCTGTTCGTGCTTGGCATAGCCTTTTACGGTGTTGACCAGTTGCGGAATCATGTCATGTCGTTGTTTGAGCGTGACGTCTATCTGTTTGAATGCATTTTGAAATACATTGCGAAGCCGAACCAACTTATTGTATTCCAGGATTACATATAAAATCAGTACGCCCAGAATTGCGAGTAATACCCACTCCATATCCCTACTCCTTTCTATTTAAATTAATCATAACCTGGCATTCATCGATTATTCCCAAGAGGTGTTTTTTCATTGTATCTTGTTGAGTCGCCATGTGTTTGAGCCTGGAACAGGAAAAAACACGGAACTCCACTAGAACTCCACTGGAGAACCCGGGATATTTGTAAGCCAGTATACTCGTGGGTAACCCCACATACAGTATTGGTAGCGATGGCTGCTTTCACTGTGAAACGCTTGAATCCTTGTCGATAGCCTTCAGCATGGTACGAATGTGGTCAGAGAATCTTTAGCCCGCTGATGGCACTGAAGAACTCTAGGAGATTCGTCCTCTTCGGCGACCAGATGGAAAGGAGGAAAGGCGGATGGTTACCTGTTAAGCACTTCGATCCATCCTCTGCATAACGCCGCCATCACCGGTGACGAAACCGGAGAGAAGCGGAGGCTTTGGTATACGGAGCATGACTTGGTTTTAAGTCATTCACCGGCAATTTCAGCTGTTTTTCACTCCACCACACCCGAATGATCAGGTTGTGGCTCCCCCCAACACATGTTTAATCTATCGGCCACCCGGCCCAGGCCGCAAAGTCAGCCGTCGACATCGGCTTGGCGTAATAAAAGCCCTGGGCGTAGCGGTAGTTGAAAGTGCGTAGGTAGGCCTCCTGGGCGGCGGTTTCCACACCCTCGCCAAGAGCATCAATATTGAGATGGTGGCTCAATTGAGACAGGCATGCCACAACCCCTGCGCCGCGACCGTCGGGTGTCTGCGAGACAAAGGATTTATCGACCTTGATGAGGTTGAACGGCATATCGATCAGCCGGCTCAGCGACGAGTAGCCAGTGCCGAAGTCGTCCAGAGCCAAAGAGAAGCCAGCGGCCACAAGACCGTTGATGACATGGGTGACCTCGAAAAGGTCGGATTCCAGCGCACTCTCTGTGATTTCGAGCTTTACGCAAGCCGGGGCCACGCTGATCGTTTGCGTGATCGCGAGAAAACGGGCGGCAAGGTCTGGATCGCGAAGCTGAGCAGGAGCGACATTGACCGAAACCCAGAATGCCGCGTTGCCCGGTAGCTCTTGCCAGCGCCGCAGCTGGAGGCAGGCGTCCTCGAAGACCTGCCCGCCAAGCTCATCCATAAGCCCCAGCTCTTCGGCCAGCGGAACGAATTCATTCGGCCCGATAGGGGCCTCCCCGTCAGGCAAAGGCCAGCGCAACAACGCCTCAGCCCCCACCGCCTCTCCGGTTTGCAGGTCTATAACGGGTTGATAAAAAAGCACTAACGCCTTCTCGGAGACGGCACGCTGCAGATCACCCTCAAGCTCGATCTTCCGGCGCTGTGTCTCCTTGATACTGTGATCTGCCCAGTGGATGGGATCGGCGTCCGTATTGTCGGCACCGACAGTGAGCTCTTCGGCAAGAAGCGCAAGCTCCCGAGCGTGGCGACCATCGGTCGGTGCGCGGGCGATCCCGGCGCTGACCTCGACCCGGACGGTTTCACCGGCGACTTCGAAATCTTCATTGGTGACGGCAGCGACCAAAGAACGTGCTCGCGTCATCAGATGATGATCCGAGTCACTGGCCCCATCGGCATCCGCGGGGACAATCACCGCAAAAGTGTACTCGTGGGAACGGGCAAGCGATTCACTCAATTCAAGCCGGTGACCGAGGCGTTTAGCAATATCGATCAAGAGCTGGTTGACGGCTTCGACACCGAAGGCCTGATCAATGCGGTCCAGGCGCCTGAACTGCAACGACACCAGCCCGGTCACCGATTGAGACGCGGCCGTCTCGTCAATGATGCGCTGCAGCCGCAATAGCATGTGCTGATGATTCAAGGCGCCCGTGATCGGATCGTGGCTGGCGCCGGTGGAATTCAGGAGTGCATTCAGTCGCCGGGTTTGACCTTCCAGTCGGTGATGGGCCGGGTCCAGGTCCGTGATCTCTTGCTGCACAGAAAAGAAATAGTCATGCCCTTCACCATCATGACGCAAACGTGTAATGGTCCATTCGACCAGATACGGTGTTCCATCCTTCCGGTAATTCCAAGCTCGCCCCTCAAAGGAATCGCCGGCATGCAAGTTTGACTTGAGCCGATTCAAGACCGCGCGATCCGTGTCCGGTCCCTGCAGGATGCGGGGCGTGGCTCCTAGGAGTTCCTCCCGGGTATAGCCCGTCATGCGAGTAAAAGCATCATTGACATGCACGAACACGGGCCCCGGTGGTTCTAGCTCGCCAGTAGTAATGACTACCGAAAAGTCTGATTCCTTAATGGCTGCCCGCAGGAAAGGGGGTATATTTGTGAACTTCATTGGCTCGACCCTTAAGTAAGATACGACTACTTATTTGCTACTACAGAACGAATTGGAGCAATTTGTTAGGAGAGGCTATAGTTACGCATTTCATTGTAGTAATAACCTTCTTCTGGCTCATTCCCGTATGCGATGTCCATCATCATGACAGTTCCAACCTTGATACCGGATTCGTCAACCAACTCACCACTAGACTCTGGATTAATCGTTAGCTTAAAGTTCAAAACCCACCAGACACCGAGTTTGTGTGTGACTTCAATCAGTCCCTAGAATGCTGGCGGCTCAATTTCACATCCTGGTTCAGAAATATACTTAGGGAGATCATGCGCCAGTTTATTCCTTAGCTGACGGGCCTGATCAAATTTTTCCACGTCACCATCACCAATGGCACCCATAGACTTGAACCAGAGAAGGGAGGCCTCTAAGGGGCTTTTAGATAATGAAAGAACCTCTTCGTTATACTCAGGACTTAACTGCTCTTGCTCTGGCCCAAAGATCAGTGAAGAATGTCCTTGGCTGGTCAATGATATAGGTTCTGCAAAGTTCGTAGGCAAATATAAAGATTGAAGCACTGATAAGGTTTTGCCGCAGAACGTGAGGGTTCAGCAATTCCTCCCAGTGCTCCATGATCACTGCCTCCTAACGCCGCTCAGCACGTGCAGGTACGGAATGGAGGCGAAGCCGCAATACAGTAGCCGTCGCCGTGACTGGCATGGTTATGTTTCATAATGAATCTGCAACCTGGAAACCACGTTCAGTGATCTCAAAGATCTCTCCCTTGTAACCTCTTTCTATCACCAACTCTTCTTCGATCAGTAACTGAAGTGCAGACTCCCATTTGGCAACGACCCTCCTGCTCTGGTCGTCAATCAAATTTTTACCATTAGTTTGCAGATCCGTGCCGCCCAAGTGGCGGAGATACATGATTATTCCGTTGTCGTCTAGGCTCGCCTCCTTAAGAAGAATCTTAGCTTCTTCGGTTAACTCGGGCAGTCGAGACTCTTTAGATAAGGGAACCGGATCTACTAACTCTGCGCCATCTACTGAAGTAAACATTTGATGCTCATTGAGCTTTAACTGCAGGTGCCGGTAAAACTTCTCCTTAAATTGAGAGTGGCTATCATACACCTCGTAAAGCCCTCGATCTTTGCAGTCAGTTTTAAATCTCTTAAGTTCCTGGTATTGCTCGTCATCGACACTATCAAGTCGTGCTGGCTGATCCGAGAAGTACAACATTGCGGGTTTTCCAGATGATATATGCCGCTCTATTTCTTCTACAGTTCCACTTGCATAGTCTTTGGTCTGCGTGCCAATTCGAGTCCAGAATACGCCAACTAGAAGGTCTCCTTTATCAAGCACCTGATCATTAATTATTGATTGCGGCGAATTCCCCATTTCTGGCGAAGAGTGTGACTCCCATCCAGTGGGGAGCAAAACTATTCCACGAGCCGCAGACTGCAATCACCTCACGAACTATAGATCGCTCTGAAGCCACGTCCCCTGGTGACGCAATCATCACATTAAACACGATGGCTCTATAGCTCATACTGACTCCATTTTTTCAAAACATAACATTTGCATATCGCGCATGCGCGCTTTGCCGAATCTGATATTCGACGCTCTTTTTTAACAACTTGACACGGAGTGGAAAATTTAGACATATCTGACTCCTTTCAGAACAGAGCGAGTTTTTCCTGTTATCTAAAATAATAGGACCTCGTTATTTCCTTCCTGCTGCTGGCAGTCCCTTGTTTTTCAACCATTTTCAGACGAGTAGCTGGGTAACGAGCATGGACCGAGTATAAACCGTGGTCGCGGTTTGACAACATTACGCGGGGGAAACCAGCCCATCGGACCGGTTACAGGGAAAATAAAAGGATAATTTACGCGCCTTCCCAAAGCAGGGAAGGCAGGTATAACCATTTGAGTTTAATGGTGCCCGGAGCCGGGGTCGAACCGGCACGGAAGTTACCTTCCGAGGGATTTTAAGTTATTTGTGCCATTTTTTGACAGACTTTTATATTCTTTTATTATCAGTTAATTACGTTATTTTTCAGCTTTTCATTGTTTGACATAATTTGCCATGTAGGCAGGTTATTTGAAATAATGCTCCGACACTGTGCCTACTCAAACCCGCAATAAAGAGCCTAAGAGACATGCCACGCATTAGAATCAGCAATTTCTGTGTAGGCAGTATAAAGCCGCCTATACCAAAAACAGATGGCAAACCCGTCCATACATTCTATCGTGATGACCTCCTACAGGGATTTGGCCTAAGAGTTACTAGCAATGGCGCAAAGTCGTACTTTGTTGAGAAGCGTATTCACGGTAAAAATAAGCGGGTAACCATTGGCAGTCATGGGCAGATAACCCCAGAACAAGCCCGCAAACAGGCGCAAAAGTTATTGGGTGAAATGACCATGGGCAGTGATCCCATTGCCGACAAGCGTGAACAGCGGGTTAGATCTGTAACGCTTAAAAAGGCATACGAAGATTACCTATTGACCAGGAAAGACCTCAAACCAAACACTTTACACGACTACCAGCGCTGTATCAGAGGAGCACTAGGAGACTGGCTAGAAAAGCCACTGACCGAGATTAGCAAGGATATGGTGGAGCAACGCCACAGGAAGTTGGGCAAAAACAGTCCCGCGCGCGCCAACAACACCATGCGTGTGTTGCGCGCACTGTTTAACTTCGCCATAGAACAATACGAAGGCCAAGATGGAAAATCTGTAATCTTGGTGAATCCAGTAAACCGTCTCAGCAAAAACCGCGCCTGGTACACCATTAAACGCCGACAAACACTGCTCACCCCTACCCAACTCAAACCTTGGTATGAAGCTACGCTGAAACTGAATCAGGAAACGACCCGCGATTATCTGCACTTCCTGCTTTTTACTGGCCTTCGGCGCTCAGAAGCCACACGTCTCACTTGGGATGATGTCGATTTCAATGAGCGCACCTTCATCATCCCCGAAACAAAAAATAAGGAGCCCCACCGGCTCCCCATGTCCGACTACCTGGAAGACCTTCTAAAATGCCGTTATCAGCAATCCAATAAAATATGGGTGTTCCCCTCCCCCGTCACTGATGGACCACTAAAAGAGCCCAGAACGGCTTTGGAAACTATCGCAAAAGAAAGCGGGATCGTCTTCACGCTTCATGACTTGCGGCGGACGTTTATTACCATTGCTGAAAGCCTGGATATTCCCGCCTACGCCTTGAAGCGACTGCTAAATCACAAGTTTTCCAATGATGTCACTGCCGGGTATATTGTGCCAAGTACTGAAAGGCTTAGGGCTCCCATGCAGCAAGTCACCAACTACATCAAGGATATGTGCGCACTATGACGGACTCTACAATTGACCTGCCCTATTTTGGACGCCCGATCTGTGAGAGCGCGTTAGAGATTGCAGAAGAAATGGAGCAAAGTGCAGGCATCACCTACAACGACAAAAGAGCTGAAGAACTACTTAAAATTGCCTCTTCTCACTTCAATGGCCTGTCCATCAATCAGGAACAAGTGGAAAATATCAACGAGGCTAGCCTTTTCAACTTACCAACAAAATTAGATGATTGGCCATCCCTTCTAAGCTCTCTCGGATTGACAACTGAGGCCAATTCCGACTTCAAGGAGCTGGTCGCTTCAGATGATGGCAAAGGAATAGTAGAACTGTTTGTGCATGCGTTAAAGCACACCGTAAAGAGCATAGCAAAACTTGAAGCATTATTTCTGAAACAACCTAGCCGAAAAAGATACCGTTCCTTTAGTCGTAGAGCCAATGATTGCTTGGACATTCTGGTATTTATCAGGAGTTTCGCACTGATTTACGAACCAGCTACTGACTACGTGGCCATGAAAGTGGTGAACAATCTAAAAATCCAACGTGCCAACAAATCTCGTCACCAGGCAAGTAATGAATTGAAAGAGCTCGTTTTGGAAAAGGCTGACTCGTTATATCCCGACTTGCCTGCCTCAGCCAGTGCAAGAAAGCTGGCCAATGAGTTAGATAAGACATTGCTTACAAGCGCCGATGGAAAACCACTCTTAGTGGATAACGTTGAACGCTTCACTAAATGGATAAGGGATTACCGAAAGGAAGCGAAAAAAAAGGCCAAGAAGTAACTTCTCCATACGGAGAGACCAGCTTTTACGTCCGTAAACGTTAACTCTTCCTGTGGAGCTGTCACGACAGCATTTTCATTTTTTTGCAGTATTGCCCCATAGCAACTATGGAGGCATCAAATGCAAACTTTACTTAATACAAAACAAGCAGCTAATTACCTGGGCGTAAGCGCAGCCTTTCTGGAACGAGACAGATGGGCCGGAGCGAGAATCCCCTTTATTCGTTTAGGAACCCGGTCAATCCGTTATCGTCTGGATGATCTAGACAATTTTATTCAGCAACAGCTTCGTTTCTCCACCAGTCAGGAGGACGCAGCATGAATAGCCTTTTCGAACTATTTGAATACACCGAATGTTTTAATGAACTGAGGGGGAATTCCTACCGAAACCAAATCCCCGCTGAACCCATCATTCAACGCCTCGCTATCTGTGGTGTTATTCCTAACACATATATTCATCACGCATGGCCTGGTGAGCTCCTATTATTGGATATCACTCTGGTTTCAATCGTTGAAGAATGGCTGATTCTTGAACAGAGGAAGCTTTCGGAAATACCAGCACCAACCGGATTAGGAACCCGGGTCTTATTACCCGGGAATCCCGGAGATTTAGTCCAGAAAACTCCAAGCGGTTTACCCGGGAAACCCGGTACGAAACCCGGTAACAACCCGAAAAAACCCGGGAAAAAGGAGGTGTCATCATGACGACTTCCTTTGTCCTTAAAGAGAATGAAGTGTGGTTATCCAAACTGCTAACCCGGGCTCGCACCTTTGGTCCAAAACTAAAGCGTTGGCATACCCGGGAACTTGCCAAGGGTACTCCTTTAAGGGATGCCAATACCCGGGTTCGTCATGTTGTTGAGCGCTTATGGGTAGAGGACTTTCACTTTGCCGCTGATGACCAGGAAATTCGCGACCTGGCGGAGAGCTTTGCGAAGCGCTATGGCAGAGCAGCCATAAATAGCTCATTCGATATCAAGCGCATGGTCGCTACCTTTGAAAAACAATACGGATTTCCCCTTCCCTCGAATACAGATATTCCGCGTATAAGTTGCGCAAAATTCTGGCGCAGACAACTACGAAATGTAGCAGCACAACGGGTTGAACAACTTAACCGGGAGCTGGGATTCACGCGCAGAGGTGTCGCGGCTTATGTTTCCGACAGTGGTTTCAAATCCTGGTTAGCCAAAGATCAGAGAAACCGGCGATTGCTGGAAGACATGGAAGCCGAAAATGATTTTGGTCAATCCTACAGCCTAGCGGAATTAGCTGACCTGAGTATTTCCAACCCGGTGAATAAACGCAATGAGTTAATGGTGCGCCTGGATGGTTTTGAGGATTACGCGGAGCAACATAGCGCGGTCGGATGGGCAGCCGTTTTCTACACTTGGACCTGCCCCAGCAAATACCATGCAATAACAAAGGGGAAGATAAATCCTAAATACAACGGCTCCACCCCAGCCGAAGCCCAAGCATGGCTTAACAGCCAGTGGCAGAAAGCCCGGGCAGCCCTTATAAGGGCTGGCATCTCCTTATATGGGTTTCGAGTTGCCGAGCCCCACCATGACGGCACACCTCACTGGCACATGCTGTTGTTTGTCCCCAAAGCACGACGCAAGGCATTAACTAAGATTCTAAGGCACTACATCATGGCAGAAGATGGCCATGAACCCGGCGCTCGTAAACACCGCTTTAAAGCTGAAGTTATCGATCCCAGAAAGGGCCGGGCTACTGCCTACCTAGCCAAATACATCTCCAAAAACATTGATGGCTATGGCCTGGATATGGACGACGAAGCAGAAGACCATAGCGCGATCACAGCACTGCGTGTGCGCGCATGGTCTTCGATCTGGAACATCCGTCAATTTCAGCAAATTGGGGGCCCACCTGTAACCGTTTATCGAGAATGCCGAAAAACAGCCAGAAACCTCGATGCTCTCACCGGAGTACCTACGCCAGAAGTCATGGAAATCATTGAAGCCGCTGATAAAGGAAATTGGAGTGGATTCACGGAAAAGATGGGGGGAGCCGTCTGCAAGAGACTGCGTCGCCCTTTGCAATTGGCTTATCTGGTTAAGGAAAAGCTCGGCCAATATGGTGACACAATTAAACAGGTGTTTGGCCTGTGGTCGCACGACCAGCCCAAAGCAATCTCATACCCCAAGCCTGAATGGACTATTCGACGTAAAGGCTCTTCCCTTAATTGCATTGGGGAGTGTTTGCAATCGCAAGCGCCACCGGCGATTGCCTTGGAGTTCTGTCAATAACTGTACTATTACATTCAATAAGTTAGTAAGAAACAAAGTAGTAATCTTACCAGTGTGGATTTATATTTAACTGGAAAATACTTATACATAGCGTATGATTAGAGAGATAGGCATTGACTTTTTTAGTGCATGGGTGTAGGTTCTCGGTCAACGAGAACCTACACCCATGCAGCAAAACTCTTTTGAGATCAACTGATTAAATTACTATGCTAAAAGCCAACAACATACCAAAACCACAACAACTTCCGTTCTTGGAAGCTGTCTGCTGGGATTTGGCTGATGTGCACAAGCTAGACTTGGACGAGATGCTCAATAGGTATGAGCGAGGCTGGAACTATGAAGGCACACTTGCAGACTTGGAAGGCCAAGAAAAAGTCTTTGTACACGAACTAGCAGAAGCTAAAGGTTCTTGGCTTCAATTGAATGTTTGATCACGACCATCATCAAAAAATACATCTTGTTCTCAATTCTCTAAACCCCTCTATTTTTGAGGACTGCGGCCTCTATTTTGGAGGGGGTACGCTTATCACTCTGATATACAATGAGTACCGATGGAGCAAAGATATTGACTTCGTTGCTCCAGTCGGGGAGAGCTATAAAAAAATAAGAAAGATTATCTTTGATGGTGGCTCAAAGGCTGAAACCCTATTTAAGAACCACGCTAAACTTGAATTTCCACGAGATGTAAAGGCCGACCAATATGGAGTTAGGTTTTTAGTCGTAGCAGATGGAACACCAATAAAATTTGAAATTTTTACCGAAGCCAGAATCCACTTAGAACCTCCTCAGTTTATAAGCTGTCTACCCATTCCATGCCTTAGCGTAATAGACCAATACGCAGAAAAATTATTAGCCAATGCAGATAGATGGAATGACTCAAGCATAGAATCAAGAGACTTGATTGACTTGGCAATGCTGAGGGTGAATTTAGGCATACCCCAAGCTTCTATTGAAAAAGCAGAAGATGCTTATCCAGTACTAGACCCTCTAAAAAAAGCTCTTAGCAAGTTTCAAGACACAGAAAAATATAGAGGCAAATGCTTCTCCGCATTGGAGGTCGAAAATATCCCATTGGTTATTGATGGAATTGACCTGCTAGCTAAAGACTTGGGAATGGGTAGAACACTTCGCAATAGCAGCGAACTACACGAAGACTAACTCAATATCCCACAGTAAAAAATAATTATTTGACACTGTTGGCCTACCATCTCTTCATCATAGACGCCACAAATCATCCTGAAGCTTCGCATGTCCAAGCACCTCCAGCGCAGCAAGTACCTGTAAAATTGCTTTAGTGGGTTTACGCTTAAAACGGCTAGCTAGCATATCGACCGTTTGCGGACCTTTAGCCAAAACCGCTCTTACGACGGCGACTTGCTCAGACATGATTTTAGGCCAAGGTTCTTTCCCCTGGGCCGTTACAGTTGTTGCCTGTGGTTTTTCTTCTAGCCCAAACTCTACACAGGATTGACTGGCATCCGGCGCCTGGTATTGAGGCCTTAACCAACGAATGTGTCCCTGCGCTTCCTCGGCCACCCTCTGGGCATTCAGCGCCACCAAGCGGATTAACAGTTCTTCTTCCGCTTCTGCCTGCTCAGTAGGCTTATTATTAGGCAACGGCGTCGTAGCCCCTGGCTTACCCACCAGCACCTTGGCCAGGTCACCCCACCCATAAGCAGCGAAAACTGCTCGGTCCAGTTCGTCATGTATTTCCCGCAGAATCGAGACCAAGCCCTGCTGGTGGATAATCTTTTCCTTATCATTCAGCAACTCACCCAAGCGCTGTTTTTCCAACACATTGTACATACCAGTAAGCGTCAGTTCTGGATATTCTTCCTGCTGACGCTTGCGGAGAGTATCTAGTTGCTCAGCCAGTTGGCGGATATTTCCTGCCTGAGACTCTTCGAGCTCGGGAAAAGGAAACGTGTCAAAGCATCGAGTTTTGTTGTAGCGTGAGTCATTGCCAACACCTAGCCTTCCTCCAGCTGCCAATGCCCAAAGAAAATGAATGCGACTGGATAACACACCTAGAATCGACGAATCATCAACGGCTATATTGACCAACATTTGATCCGGCATAACTGAACGATCTAAAAATAAAAAAACCCTATGCTTTGAGGTCATTACAGTGACTATGTAACGACTCAGTTCAGCAAGTGAGGAGCGCATATCCTCGTTATTTCTTCTGTGCAGCCACCATTTATTACGCAAATCTTTATCTCTGTTCACATCACGGTCTGGTTTTACTCTTTCTAATAACCATTGGTACAACTTGGGATACTGTATTCGTACCTGATCATCACTTAAGCCGTAACAGTCGATAACAAACATATTTCTTGAACGGCCTGTTAAATCCTTACCATTCCTATAGGGCTTAATCGGGGCAGAGCTTTCGAGATTGCTCACCTGCTCACTCGATAGAACCATTCCTGAACCATGAGGGATGACACCTGTCGTACTAAGCCTTTTATTGGCGCTCAATATTGAACTTCCAGCAACATTCGCCCCTATTGTCAGATCCGAGAATATTGTTCCCTCCCGATAATTAAGAGTTACCTCTTTCGCATCTTCGCTGCCATCATTCTCACCCAGCACTTGCCTTAGCACCCCATACCCATATCCGGCCTTCCCTACCGTCATAGCAATACGTACTGCTGCACCATTAGCACTGTCCACCCAAGGATGATCCGGGATAACAAACAACAACATCAAAGGGTTTTGATCTTCATTTAAGTGAGTCTCCATAACCCGCCGATTAAAGGTCTGACTCAGGCTATTGGTAGTGATAAAACCAAACCGTTCCGCTTCTTGCTTTCTTACCTCTTCTGCAGCTTTATGCCACCAATACATGACCAAATCTGCGGACTCAGGGACTTCACTTTTATATACCTGACGTAGCGCACCTACATAGCCATCACCCAAAGCAGAACGCATGTTGAGTTTTCCAATAAATGGAGGATTTCCAACAATATAATCAGCCTCAGGCCAAATTGCCTTGCGGGGATTAGTGTAGTTGTATACCGGTAGGCGCCCGGCTTCATCAGGAATAAGCTCCCCCGTGGTGGAACTTTTTTTGTAGCTAATACCATCCCATATCGTCACGGGCTGGCCATTATCATCATGTACGACTTCACAGGCGTCGTAGTCCAGCAACGCATCTTTGTGCTGGATGTTGCGAAAATCCTTGAGCACAGGGTCGGGTATATCGAGTTTTCCGTGGATACGATAGTGCCACTGCAAATAGCCTATCCACAGCACAATTTCTGCAATGGCTGCAGCGCGAGGGTTTAGCTCTAACCCCAAAAATTGGTGGGGATCTACTGTCAGCCCCTTAATATCAAAGCTCACCTGGCCAGCACTAAGCTCACTGATCAGGTTAAGTACCTCACCTTCCAACCGTTTCATGTGCTCCAGCGCCACATATAAAAAGTTGGCACTGCCACAAGCTGGATCTAGCACACGAATTTGACACAGTTGATAATGAAATTGTTTGAGCTCATCCATTCCTTTATCAGTCTTGCCCTGTTGTAACCAGGCTTCAGTGGCTACCTGTACGGTTTGCCACTGATCTCGCAGTGGTTCAATGAGCGTGGGCATCACGAGTCGCTCTACGTAGGCACGAGGCGTGTAATGCGCACCTAGCTTGTGACGCTCTCGGGGATCAAGTGCGCGTTCCAGCAAAGTACCGAAAATGGCTGGCTCCACGTAACGCCAATCAGCTTTCGCTGCATCAATCAGTAAGCTAATTTGGTCACCATCCAGGGGGATGGGATCAACGCCATTGAATAACCCACCATTGAATCTGCGAATTTTTTGGTTGAGCAGTGGGCTATAACCACCACGGTTCATGGAATCCCAAAGGGAACTAAGCGAATCTGCAAAATATTCTGGATTTTTCTGCTGTTGTTGAAGCAATTGCGTGAAGCTCTCACCAGGCAACAGTCCAACGTCCTCGCTGAACATGGTGAACAAACAGCGTTTAAGAAAGTGTGCAACCCGTTGCACCTCGTAGCCCTGTTGTTCAAGGCGACGAGCCAGTTCAGCCAGCTTGGCACTGACTTCACGAGTAACCCGCGCAGCATGCTTACTAGGATCAAGTTGTTCTGGATTGTGCCAAAGACAGTGCAGACGCTGCTGGATATCCGGATCACGTAAGTCAGTCAGACGAAGACGATGGTGACTTGGATCGGGAAAAGGAACATAGGCACCACCGGAACGACTGAACTCCGCATAGAGCTCCAAAGAGCGCCCAACATCAGTCACAACGATAAAGGGAGGCCTGCCTTCTTTTACAGGCAGAGCACGCACGTACTGGTCAGCCTGATTTTGCGCTCTGAGCATGGCTTTGTCCCAACCGATGCTGTCTAGGGCTTTACCGGTCTGCTTGGCTTCAATCACAAAGCAGCCGCGTTTGTAGAGATCGATATAGCCCCTGCTGATACTGCCATCGGGACTTTTGATATCTACCCTGCGCTCGAAAACGTAGGCATTGTCTTCTGTGGTGTCACCCGCTGGATCGGGGTGAGGCAATCGTAATACCGTACAAAGTTCTGTGAGAAATAATTGGTAGTTGGCTCGTTCAGAGCCACCGGCCTGGTCCCAACGATTGATGAATTCTTCAACTTGCTCCGCATTAACGGGAGCAAATTCATTTTTCGCTATATCCAAACTCGCATTACCTTATTCAATAGAAGTCAATTTTCCAACAGGATAAAGAGTTGACTATATAAATGCGACGCCAATGATTAGTTTTATCGGTGAAGACTTAAGCTAAAGATAAGGTAAATACCTTCTGTTATCAGTTAGCCACTGATCTCAGTCTGAGTAAAAGATATTGCCAGCCGCCTACTCTTCGCCTACACAAAGATTTTTTACAGTTCATGACCTATTAGCAACAGCTAGGAAAAAAATAATAAGTTATTGATTTATATGGTGCCCGGAGCCGGGGTCGAACCGGCACGGAGGTTACCCTCCGAGGGATTTTAAGCGGTAGTCTGGCTTCCACTCCG
This sequence comes from Porticoccus sp., assembly GCA_002733125.1. GTDB lineage: Bacteria > Pseudomonadota > Gammaproteobacteria > Pseudomonadales > Porticoccaceae > Porticoccus. The sequence continues at coordinate 2,923 of NVUM01000014.1, read as the reverse complement.
GGGTACTCCCTGCTTGTATACGGCGCGATTCAGCTGGTTTTTCAAAGACTTAAAAAAAGGGATCATATGCCGGAGTTTGATGCTAATCGCTCTGGTTCGCTCTCCCGAGGCTCCTATTTGCTCCTTGGATAAGACCTGGAACCGGAGGTTTCAGGAGTCCAGAAATGCCGCGAGTAAAGCTCACAAAAACCATCGTTGCCGGTGCCCAACCGGGAGAAACCGACATTGAATTGAGGGATACCCTCGTACCCGGATTTTTCTGCAAAGTCACCCCAACTGGACGCAAGGTTTTCATGCTCCAGTATCGCACAAACAGTGGCAAGCGACGCAAGCCGTCACTTGGCCTGTTTGGCGAGCTGACTGTCGAACAGGCCCGCACCCTCGCTCAGGATTTGCTGGCGGATGTACGCCGGGGCAATGACCCTTCAGGCCAAAAAGCCAGGGATCGGCAAGCCCCGACGGTTAAAGATTTATGCAAACGCTTTATGGAAGATCACTGTATACCGCACAACAAACCACTTACCCAAAAGAAAAACCAGTACCATATCGATAAATATCTTCTCCCCTCTATGGGCACCTTGAAAGTCCACGAGGTAGAACGAGCCGATATTCTGGCTCTCATGAAGCGCCTGGAAAAAACACCCACCCAGGCTAACCGGATACTGGCTTGTGTTCGCAAAATGTTCAACCTGGCTGAACTGTGGGGGTACCGCCCGGATGGCACCAATCCTTGCCGCCACGTGACCAAGTTCCCAGAGAAAGGCAAAACTCGACTACTTACCGACAAGGAGATGATCCTCTTATTCAGGCAACTGGAGAAAACAGAAGAGGAGGAATTTGAACACCCTTCTCCGATTCTCGGCATTCGGCTCCAATTTGCCTTTGCCGCCAGAATGTCCGAAATCCTGGCGCTGCGATGGGAGTGGGTAGACCTGGTCGGTCGCCGAGTCGTCTGGCCCGACAGCAAAACCGGCAACATGTCCAAACCTATCAGCTCGGAAGCCTACGAACTGCTCTCTGATGCCGCAATCCACAGCAAATCGCCGTACGTCTGCCCTGCTCTGGAAGATCCCAACAAGCCGTTGACCCAAAATGCCTACTATGGCGCCTGGCGCCGCATACTGAAAAGGGCCGGCATCCCCCTTGTTGGCACACACGGCATCCGGCATCGCGCTGCCACCGACATCGCCAATTCAGGTGTCCCGATCAAAGTGGGTATGGCGCTAACTGCCCACAAAACCGTAACCATGTTTATGCGGTATGTCCATGTCGAGGATGATCCTGTGCGGGAAGCCGCCGAACTTGTGGCAAATCGACGCCAGATTATCACCAGGCTGAAATCAAATAAGGCGGAACCCTAATGACCATTCTCCAAGAGTGGGGACAGACTGAACGCCAAACGGCTAAAAATACGTATTTTCTTTTATTATCACCATCGTAGGAAGCCTACACCGTACTACGCAATATGGCCTGAAATGGCATAGTTTGGCGATCAAATTGCCCCAGATTTTCCCTAAGAAATCGGCCGGTAACTTGGGGCATATCTCAGCGTATGCAGTAGTACTTTGCTGGGGTTGGAAGGAACTCCCACAGACACGTTGGCTGACAACACCGTGACTCACAGGACTCCCATGGTACTATCCGGCCCACACAAACAGGTGCCGAGTCCGGGTATCATCGTGGAAGAAGCCAAATGCGTAACAGCCTAGAACAATATCAGGTCTGGTTTTATCTGGTTGCCATCCTGGCCGGCATGGCCATCGGCTGGATGTCACCAGAGCAGACTCGTCATTGGGAAGCGCTGCTTTGGCCGGCCCTGGGTGTTCTCCTGTACACTACTTTCACTCAGGTACCACTGATACATCTCAGGTCGGCATTTCGTGATCGCCGCTTTCTGGCCGCTTTGCTGACGGGCAATTTTATCCTGATACCGGTGGTCGTTGGTCTTCTGTTGTGGCTGTTACCGGATGATCCCGCTATTCGTCTCGGCGTACTGCTGGTACTGCTGGTGCCCTGTACGGACTGGTTTATCAGTTTTACCCATCTCGGTGGTGGGGACGGTGCCAGGGCCATAGCGGCCGCGCCGATCCTTCTGCTGGTCCAGCTCATTTTGCTACCCATTTATATCTGGCTCTTCATGGGCAATATCGCCATTGAACTGGCGGTTGGCAGCCACTTGCTGCCGGCATTCTTCGGATTGATTGTCACCCCGCTGATCCTGGCCTGGATTACCGAACGGTTGACGGAAAAGCACCCGCGCGCGCAAACACTGGTGGACTGGCTTGGGTGGCTGCCCGTGCCGTTGCTGGCATTGGTGGTGTTTCTAATTGCCGGCTCCCAGGTCAGCCTGGTGATCGACAATGGCGCCCTGCTGTGGTCGGCGCTTGTGGTTTTTGTACTTTATCTGGTTGCCGCCGCTACCATCGGCAAGGGGCTCAGTGAGCTATTCGGGTTCACGCCCACTATCGGCCGCACCCTCACCTTCAGCTTTGGTACCCGCAACTCCTTCGTCATGCTGCCGCTGGCGCTGTCACTGCCGGAGCCCTGGCGTGCCGCCATCGTTGTCATCGTCTTCCAATCCCTGGTCGAGTTGTTTGGCATGGTGGCGTATCTGCGTTGGCTGCCGCGCCTGATCAGGAATGCCGACTGAGCCGGGAACGCAGCCTTACCCGGCGCAACAGGACAATTGAGTCACGTCCTTGGTAAAAGTCTGGGCGCAGAGCTTGAGCCCTTCCACCATGGTCAGGTAGGGAAACAGCTCTTCAGCCAATTCCTGCACGGTCATATTGGCCCGCATCGCCATGACCACCGGCATGGCGCGAAGATCGAACATAACGTCGCCGCCGACCATATTGATCCCGGCCCGGCCGCCCCCCGGCGGCGGCCACATAGACGAACTGCGGTTGGTCGGTGCAATCGCCCG
>NVUM01000003.1 GCA_002733125.1 Porticoccus sp. | reverse complement strand
GAACCCCTTTTTCGTCCCCCCAGCGAAGCCCGCTCGCTGATTTTACAAGTCACCAACGGCTGTTCCTGGAACCGTTGCACCTTCTGCGAGATGTACACCGCGCCGCAGAAAAAATTCAGCGTGAAACCCCAGTCGGAAATAGAACAGGAACTGCAACAGATCGCCAACAATGGCTACCCCGTGCGCCGGGTGTTTCTGGCCGATGGCGATGCCATGACCCTGTCCTTCCGCCGCCTCAGGGAGCTTCTGCTGGCTATCCGCCAATATTTGCCGGATGTGCAGCGCATCTCTTCCTACTGTCTGCCCCGTAACCTGAAAAATAAATCCGTTGAAGAACTGACGGAGCTGCAACAGCTCGGCCTCAGCCTGATGTACGTGGGTTGTGAGTCCGGCGACGATCTGGTGCTGGAAAAAATCGACAAGGGCGAAAACTACGCCTCATCACTGGATGCCCTGCACAAAATCAAACAGGCCGGCATGAAAAGCTCGGTGATGATCCTCAATGGGCTTGGCGGGCAACAATACACCGAGCAGCACGCCATCAACTCCGCGAAATTAATGAACCAGGCCCAACCGGAATTCCTCTCCACCCTGGTGGTGAGTTTCCCCATGGGTGAAGCGCGTTTTCAAGAGGGATTTGGTGGCGGATTCCAACCGCTGACACAGCAGCAACTGTTTCAGGAAATGGAAATTCTGCTGGATACCCTGGAACTGGAGCGTACCGTATTCCGCAGCGACCACGCCTCCAACTACCTGGTCCTGAAAGGCACCCTCAACCGCGATAAAGCACAGTTGTTGCAGCAGGTACGCACCGCGATCCAGCGGCCCGGCGTGATTCCGCTGAGAGAGGAGTGGCAGAGGGGGCTGTAATTGCGAACCGGCATAAACGAAGCAATGGATTCAGGAAAAGAATATTCCTTTATGCCAGCCTCATTCATGGATTCTGTTGCACCTCCCATCCATAGTGGCAGCAGAATTAAAGAGGGCTTGCCCACTTTAATAAAATATTTATTCCAATGTAAAAAAATAACAGCCTGTTATTCAAAAAGTTAAAGGGGTTTGTTTTGAGTGCTACGAATTATAAGGAATACACTCTAATAACTATTATGATGGCAAAGCCATCATCAACGTACTGTTAGGAAGCAACAATGACTGACCAAGACCCAATTAACAGAGACTATCTAGAGCAAAATGCCGAGGATACGGGCAGAGACATTGTTGCAAAAATTAATGAAGTCCATGGGCCTCAATGGAAACACCGGCTTGAACTAACAAAATTGATGGTATCTCTTACATCAGCAATTCTCGTCGGCACAATCACATTTTCTGGAACTTTGATACAGAGTAAAGTTCCCCAAAACCCATCATGGTTGCTCATCCTTAGTTGGGCATTAATTTTAGCTTCTTTAATTGCAGCTCTAGGTAGTTTTTGGGCTCATTCAAATCTGTTAAGTTTTCATCCTAGGTGGGTTAATTCCATGCCAACATTACGGAGTCGCTTTGAAAAATTAAAACCTAACTCTCCAAATTTAGTGCAAGACATATTGGATATAATTGGGCAAGAATCAATTAAGGCACTTGAGCCTGTAGGAAAGGCGGATATATGGAGTAACAGGCTACTAAAATCATCCTTTGCTACTTTTGTTGTTGGTTTGATCTGTTTCCTTATATTCGGTGCGTGTCAAATATGAAATTGCTTACTAACAAGGCGGCCCAGATCGAACTTGTAGTTCCCCCGTTTTGATGGATACCTTCTGATAACTCAGGAGGTGGCGGCATGCCAAAATACTTTTTGATGCAATGGCAGAGTCATACAAAGCGCTGGTCATTGAATATTGATTGCTGGTAGATTTTCCCTCGCAGCCATCGCGTTGTGCCCGGTTTCTGAAACGCTGTGGCCCATGTCCCTGTCATACAAGATTCATTGGGTTGTCACGATAGACCTCTAGCATCAGTCCTGATGTTAATGATCAGTCTTGGAGGCATACGTGAAAAATACCCATAAATTGGTGCTCGCTGCAGCACTGGCTTGGTCCGGCGTGCCAGCAATGGCGGAGCAATGTATTGAAGGTGGCACTGTCGATTCACCGACGCTGACCTGTACCGCGGCAGACAGTGGCAATATTGACGACGACCGAAACAATCTGTCAGTGACCGTCGAAAGTGATGCGCAGATCGTTCGCACGGAAGGACGCCCGGTGCAATTGGGCGGGTCGGATCAGTCGGTCGACAATCAGGGCCTGATCGAAAGCGGCGACGATGACGCGATCCGGGGCACGGGCGCGAACCTGACGGTCGATAATTCCGGCACAATCCGTGGCGGTGACCGGGGTATCCGCCTTCAGGACGATGCTGACAATTTCACCCTAATCAACCGGGAAAGTGGTGAAATCTTCGCGCGCCGTCAGGCCGTGCGATTGGACAATGGAGACGAACTGGAAAACGCTAATATCACCAATTACGGCCTGATCGAAAGCACCGAGGGCCGCGCGATCCAGAGCCGCGGACCGGGTGGCACCGTGATTAACCACGGCACGCTGCGGGGCGGCGAGGAAGTGGTCGAAGCGCGTGAGGACTTCACCATCGAGAACCGTGGCACCATCGCCATCCGCGGGCTGGAATGGGATGCGACGACCCGTAGCTGGTCTATAGACGGCTCGATTGCGACCGACGATGAAGACGGTGTGCAGTTCGCCAGCGGGACGGCGGATAACCACGGCGTGATTCTCGGCACCGATGACGGGATCGACATCGACGAGGGGCGGGTGCACAACCATGCCACCGGCGTGATTGTCTCCACCGGATCCGCGAGTGACTCAATGGATGGCGGCAGCGGCATCGACGTGGATGCCTTGTTCGAGCCCACGCAGGGTGAGGACCGTGTTGCAGGCCCACTGACCATCATCAACGAAGGCTATATCGAAGGCGTCCGCGCCATCGGCACGGATGAGGCCAGCACCTCCGAGATCACCATCGAGAACAGCGGCACCCTGCGTGGCCGATCCGGCACCGCCATCCAGCTTGCCCCCGAACAGGGCGATAGCAGTCTGCTGGTATCGGGCGACAGCAAGATCTTCGGCGATGTGATCTTTGGTGCGGGCGACGACCTGCTAACTGTAGAGGGGCTGACCTCGGGCCTGCTGATTAACGGCATCTTCGACGGCGGCGCAGGCAACAACAGCGTTTTTTTGAACGACTACCTGCTGTCCGATATTCTCTCATTCAAGATTACTGACGATCTGATCAGTCTCTCCCTTGCAATCCTGAACAACGAGGTGCTCTCAGGGCAATTCATGAACTTCGCTACATGGACCTTTTCCTCTGATGGTCCCTTCTCCACCGAAGAACTCGCAAGCCGGTTTGCGACTCCAGTGCCGACACCCGCGATACTGCCCCTGTTCCTCCTTGGGCTCGCCGGGATCTGGGCCAGCCGAGCTCGTCCTTTGAAGTAGCCGTCGACGCAGGGGGTTTTACCCTCGCGCAATAAACCCGGGTCCTGGTTAAACATCAAAACATGGTTTTCTCAACCTGTTGAGTACGGTTTAACAAAGGGCCCGGCATCCATTTTGATTGGTGTAGAGCCCATGCCATCGTACCGGTTTATCGGCGCGTTGCGCCGATAAACCACTCACTGCGACCCACCTTGCCAACTCCACAATATAGAAGCACATGAAGATAAACCCGGTGCTGCGGTTGAGTGGGTTGACGGCATATTTGACGTAGTGGAGCGGCTGACCGACTTCCCCGAAAGTGGATGCATTGTTCCTGGGGTGGGCGCGCGTCGCATTAGGAAAGTAGTATTTTGGGCATATCGGATTATCTGCAGTGCCAGAAAGCAGAATTTTACGTAAGCTGTTCGCAGTGAGCGTCTGCATGAAAAATCGTGTTTCTCAGACGTTCCAATTCTGTCGTTCCTGAACCGTTCAAGACGTTAGCTGCAGTTAGTTAGGTATGGTGCGTTATATGTTTAAGCGATTGCGCAACTGGCTCGAAGGTCGGCGCGTTAAGAAAATGGGTTTTACCGCCGCGCAATGGGAGGCCGCTATTGCCGACTGGCCGGTGATGCATCGTTATCAGGGGGCCGAGCGCGATGCCCTGCGAGATATGACGTTTCGCTTGCTCGCGCGTAAAACGTTCGTTCCTGGCGGTGAGTTCCAGTTCACTGATGCCATGTGTCTGAAACTCGCGACAATGGCCTGTGTGCCTGTTCTGCATCTCGGCCTGGACTGGTATGACCGCTGGCAGACGGTGATTCTCTACGAAGATGATTTTGTGCCGAACCGCCCCCATCGAACTGAGGATGGCGTGGTTCACGACAGAGGCCCCGGCCTGAGCGGCGAAGCCTGGTATCGTGGTCCGGTGATTTTATCGTGGCAATCGATCTGTGACAGCGGTGCGGATACGCGTCATGGCAAGGCCGCTAACGTGGTGATCCACGAGTTGGCACACAAGCTTGATATGCTACGTGACGGCGCGAATGGTGCACCGCCGATGCATCCCGACATGCGCCCCGGCGAGTGGCACGATATTTTTACGGCGGCGTGGGATCGATTGCAAAATGACCGGCAACACCACCGATCACTGCCCCTTGATGACTATGCGCTGACCAGTCCGGCAGAATTCTTTGCGGTGTGCAGTGAAGCATTTTTCGAGACGCCGGAAACCATGAAGGCAGCGATGCCCGAGGTCTATCGGCTGTTGTGCCAGTTTTATCGCCAGCAACCGGTGCCGCTGGCGATTTCCAATAGTCGACCCCTTTAAGGGGATTTCAAAAAAGAGGGGGTAGCCAGAGATTCTTGAGTAAGCTGTTGAGTAACTTGCCCCGCTGTTCTGTAATGCACTTATGAATGATTCGCTTTATTTAGTCATTGACCAGGGTGGTCAAAGCAGCCGGGCGTTGGTGTTTGATGCCAATGGCACGACTACGCTGTTGCTTCGGCGCGCTGTGGCGACACGGTTTATTGCGGGAAACCGGGTGGAGCAGGTGCCCGCGGATGTGGTGAGTTCCATTCGCGAACTGCTGGTTGACGTTGCCGACAGGCTGGGGCCGGATCTGCGACGGCTGCAGTCCGCTGCGTTGGTGACCCAACGCTCCAGTCTGGTGTGCTGGCATCGGCAAACCGGTGAGCCGCTATCCCCGGTCATCAGCTGGCAGGATACCCGCGCTGCCGCGTATCTGGCCGATATCAAGCTCGACCCGGCAGCCATAGCCGATCTCACGGGTTTGCGCCCCAATGCCCACTATGGGGCCAGCAAGTTGCGCTGGTGCATGGAGCATATTCCTGCAGTAAGCGAGGCGATGGATGCCGATCAGTTGCTTTGCGGGCCATTGGCAAGCTATCTGTTGTCTGCCATTACCCGGGAGCACTCAGTGGCGGTAGATTCCGGTAATGCCCAGCGCACCCTGTTGTGGAATATTCATTGTGGCGACTGGGATGAAACCCTGCTGAGCCAGTTTGCTATTCTCCGCAGAGTGCTGCCCCCGGTTTGTTTCACTCAATCGGATTTTGGGGACCTTGATCTGGGTGGCAAAGCAGTACCATTGGCGCTGATGAATGGCGATCAGAATGCTGCGTTTTTTGGTGTTGGTCCTCTGCAATCCGATCGTCTTTATATCAATGCGGGCACTGGGGCATTTATCGCCATGCCGTGGCCGGCCGATGATCCGGCACCGGCGGGCCTGCTGAAAACCCTCGTCTATCAGTCCGCCCGGCAATGTCTGTTTGTTGCTGAAGGCACGGTGAATGGTGCGGCCAGTGCTCTCGACAGCATCAGCGCCGAGTTGGGTGTCGAAGATTACCCGCGCTTCCTGGGGGAGTGGTGTCAGACCGAGCGGGATGTGCCGCTGTTTCTCAACGGTGTCGGCGGGTTGGGTGCGCCCTGGTGGCAGAGTGATTTTCAAAGCCGATTTATCGGTGAGGGTTCGGCGGCGGGTAAACTTGTCGCGGTATTGGAAAGCGTGGTTTTTTTGCTGATGGTGAACCTGACCCGTCTTCGCGAGGATCGCGATCCTGTCGTGGAGATAGTGGTCGGCGGTGGTCTGTCGATGATCGACGGATTCTGTCAGCGGCTGGCAGACCTGTCAGGGTTGATCGTATTGCGTAGTGGTGAAACGGAAAGCACCGCGAGAGGCGCGGCTTTTTTGCTGGCAGGTCAGCCGGGAGATTGGCGGTCGGTATTTGAGCAGTTTAAGCCACAGCCTGATGGGACTATAAAGCAGCGTTACACGAACTGGCTTAAAGCCATGGCGGACGCGACGGCAATGCCTGTCTGACAGGGCCTGGGGTCAGGATTGCTCTTCAGCGGGTGGCAGGGGTAACTGGCGGGTGTCACCGCGTTGCCCGGCACTGGCCGGCCCCAGTTTTTTCTCGATCCGTTCCAGGACTTTTTCGGCGGTGGCACGGTAGCCAGTGAGTTTGCCGCCATAGATCGCCAGATAGTGGGAATTTTCCACAAACTCCACTTCACGGCTGCGATGGTGAAATCCTTCAGCGGCTTTTGGCAGCACCCGGAGCCCCGCCATTTCGCCGCAAACCCGGCCATCATAGTCGGGGAAATAATGCTTCAAAATACCTAACAGGTAGTCTCTCTCTGCCGCTGTGGGCAGTACCTGATCCGGGTTGCCGTCAAAGCCGGTTTCGGTGGTGCCGAGCAGGGTAGTGTTATACCAGGGCAATACAAACACGGCGCGACCATCACTGGGGGATTCCAGATAAAAACAGCGGTCGCTGATTTTCCTGTCCAGCAACAGGTGCGTTCCCTGCACGAGATCCACGTCGAGATGACCGGGTTCCGGTGTTATCCGCAGGGCGATCTGGTTGGCCCATGGGCCAGCGGCGTTCACCAGAAAACGACAGTGGACGGTTCTTTCCCCCGACGCTGCTTTCATCAGGACACGGTAACCCTCCGGCGTGCTTTCCGCAGCGATGACCTCGGCTGGGCTGCAAACCTCGGCCCCCAGCGATGCGGCGGACTGAATGACTGCGCTGGTGAGTTTGGCGTCATCGGTCTGGGCATCGCGGTAGCGATACACTTTTTTTAACCCGTCTGTTTTCAGACCTGCGAGTTCGGGCCATTCGGCCGGTGGAACCACGTTAAACCGGGCATCGGTGCGGCAGCCCGACAGAAGCCAGTAGAGTGTCAGACCGGCGCGAAGCTGCCAGGAGCGCAAGCGCGATCCTTTATAAAGGGGGATGTAGAACCAGTTGCCGTAAACCAGCTGCGGAGCCAGCGATAACAGGCGTGTGCGCTCACGCAGGCTTTCCCGTACCAGCGAGAACTCCCAGCTCTGCAGGTAGCGCAGACCGCCGTGAATCAGTTTGCTGGATTTGCTGGAGGTGCCTGAGCCCCAGCTGTTTTTTTCCAGTACCAGGCAGTTGTAGCCAGCGGCCTGTGCGGCCTGTACCACCCCGGCGCCCATAATGCCGCCGCCGATCACCACCACATCGAAATGGTTGCCCGGATGGGGTTCGCTGGGGTTATTGTCGGCCACCGTCAGAGGGCCCGGTGGGCGAGATTGGTAATCATGCTGCCGATATCGAAGGTTTCCACCATATCCGCACCGCGGTTGAACCAGTCGATGGCCTGATCGGGATCTTCCACCTCGTAGACTACGACAGTACTTCGCAATTCGTCCAGCGTGGCCCCTTCCGGCACCTTGTCGGTGTCGCAGAAAATAAATTCCGGTTGGATATCGGTGATCCAGGGCCCCTGTCGGTCCTGCCAATCCTTGAGTACCACGCCGAGCCGGGGAAACTGCTGTTCGTGGGCATACTGGATAAATTCGTCGCTGAAACTGATCAGTACACACTGCCCGATAACCGGGTCAAGTATCCCGGTGACAATGCGGTACGCATTTTCGATGCCGGTAGTCTCCAGCCCGGTGCGCTTCAGTTCGATAAAAGCCGTGACATCGGGATACTCCGACAACAACCCGACCAGTGCCGAGAGGGGGGTAATGTGCTCGCTGGCGAATGTCTGGCCCAGCCGCTCTGGTTCATGGGCCGGGTGTTGGCGCAGTTCATCCAGGGTCAACAGATGAATGGCGTTTTCCACGCCGCTGATGCGGGTCATGAGAGTATCGTGGTAAAGCACCGGCTGTTGGTCGGCGCTGAACAGAATGTCGGTCTCGATAAATTTCGCCCGGGCTTCAATCGCTTTGCTCATGCCGAGCAGGGTGTTTTCGGGGTAGTGTTTGGGGTAACCCCGGTGGGCGACCAGTCGGCTCGCTATCATGATGGTATCCTGTCCTGCGTCTATCTCTTCATCCTAGAGCAGGGCAGGGGTGACGACAATCGCTATCGGGGTGGATGGTGGCTGTTTAGCCCAGTTTTTTCTCACCGGCATCAACGGATTGCAGGATCAGCGTGTTGATGGTCATGGGGCCGACACCACCCGGTACCGGGGTGAGGGCGGCTGCGCGATCGTGCAGGGGCGCCAGTTCGATATCGCCGACACCGCCGGGGTGGTAACCGGCATCCACCACCACCGCGCCATCCCTGATCCAGTCGGCCTTGATGAATTCGGGTTTCCCCACTGCGCCGACCACCAGATCGGCATCACCGATGATTGCCGGTAAATTTTCTGTGCGGGAGTGGCAGATGGTTACTGTAGCATTGGCATTGAGTAACATCATGGCCATGGGTTTGCCGAGAATCGGGCTGCGGCCGACGACCACGGTGTGCTTGCCTGCCAGGGGGATGTCGTAGGCGGCCAACAGACGCATGATGCCCTGGGGTGTGGCAGAGCCATAGGCGAACTCACCCATGGCCATGCGGCCAAAACCGAGGCAGGTGACACCGTCCACGTCCTTTTCCAGGGCGATGCTGTCAAAACAGAGACGCTCGTCAACTTGTTCCGGTACCGGGTGCTGCAACAAAATGCCATGGCAGTTGGGGTTGGCATTCAGCTCCTGAATTTTCGCCAGCAGCTGTTCGGTGGTGGTTGAATCGGACATTTCTACCGCGATGGATTCCATGCCCACGCGCTTGCAGGCATTCTGCTTCATCTTCACATAGGTGGCCGATGCCGGGTCGCCGCCCACCAGAATGGTGGCGAGAATCGGTGCCTGGCCACCACTTTTCTGTTTCAGTCGCGCCACCCGTTCGCTCAGTTCGGCCTCGGTCTGTTGGGCGACGGCTTTGCCATCGAGAATGATTGCTGCCATGGTGGGTTTGACTCCTGAGTCCGGGTGGGAAACTGTGTATTTTCGCACTTCGCCTCTTGTCTGTGAAGCGAATAACCGATGGCACCCGATCCGGCTTTTTGATTGACGAAGCGGGTTGGCGTCAGTATTATGCGCTGCTCTCGAAATGAGGGTTCAGTGTGATAACGGGGAATAGCGCAGTCTGGTAGCGCGCCTGCTTTGGGAGCAGGATGTCGGGGGTTCGAATCCCTCTTCCCCGACCACCCTCATCTTCGGAAACTGTTGTAAACTGCTTGTTGAGCGCCCGTAGCTCAGCTGGATAGAGCAACGGCCTTCTAAGCCGTAGGTCGCAGGTTCGAATCCTGCCGGGCGTGCCATCCAGTTCTGGCGCAATAGACAACAAGTAATACAATGGTGGCTGTAGCTCAGTTGGTAGAGCACAGGATTGTGATTCCTGTGGTCGCGGGTTCGATCCCCGTCAGCCACCCCATCTTCCAGAAGGCGGTCCATTCGGGCCGCCTTTTTTGTTCGGTTCCTTTTAGCGGGTTCGCTCAATTTTGGTTGTATCTGCAGGGCTGCACAACGTCTGCTGACAACTGAGTAGTAACAGTTTGCTGACCAGTCTGTGCATCTCCTGCTGGACGGTTTCTTCTTTTGCGCCGGGAGGACACTCACAGCACCAATGCAGACATTCCTGGCCGGACTCGGCATCGACTATGCGAAGGCACGGACGGCCTTCTTTGAGGTGAGTGTGGATGAGGTACCCCATATTCTGATTCTCTGCAGATAGTTAAATGATAATCGTTCGCATTTATAGTAGAAGAGCGTCGAAAGTCCGTCAAGTCTCTGCTTTACTGTGCTGGGCTTCCGTCAAAAGGATGTGATCAGTTCACATAAAAAATGTAGGGTTAATGTGTTTCTATTGACAAATTCTGCATTAAAGACTGATAAAGGCTGGGGATATATCTTCCAGTTAGAGTAGCGTAAAACGATCCAGTGGCGAGCAGGTTGAATTGATCATCGATTGCTTAATCGAACATATATTGGATTGCAGTGCCTGCTGGTGATCGGTAATTGTTTCCGTGCTCACTCTTGCTCGTGGGATTGACTCCGTTAATGTCAATTCTATAAAGAAAAATAGCCTACGATGTAGAATAGGAAAAACCCGTGTTAACAGATTCCATCACTAATAAAGTTGAGCGCTATTTTAAAAATGGTGCTGCAACCCGGTAACAAGATGTTTTGCCATTAAAGGAATAATTGGAAATGGACGTTTTGTCCCGAAAGAAATTATGGGTTGTGATTCTTTATGCCATTTTCGGCATGGTCTGGGTACTGGGCAGTGACTGGTTGCTATTTGATCTTTTTGGTGACATTGAAACCACATTTTTAGGCAGCGCGATCAAGGGGCTTTTATTTGTTGCACTGATGTCCCTATTACTCTATTTCCTGCTTTATCGGCTTGAACGCTCTGAAAAGCGTGCGCAACAGGCGGAAGTCGCCTCTGAATTGAATTTGTTTACGCTGCCGGAATTTTTTGCGGCGGCACCGGTGATTGTGTATGTACTTGAGCAGAGGGATAGAGGGTCTAATGCCACCTGGGTCAGCCCCAATATCGTGGATGTACTGCAATACTCAACAGAGGACGCGCTACTGCCGGGCTGGTGGGAGAAACATCTGCACCCGGATGATCGAGAGGAAGCTATTGAAAGCAGTCAAAGAATTTTTGCGACAGGAAAAGGTGTACATGAATACCGGTTCCAGCGTGGAGATGGCAGTTACATCTTCGTGCAGGATGAGCTTAATCGGTTAGCCTCGCCGGTTCCCCGTTTTATCGGGGTCTGGACGGATATCAGCCAGAGATACCAACTGGAACAAAATGCAATTCAATACGCAGGGCAGTTGGAACAGGCGATGCTCCAGACGGTTGATGCCGTTGCCAAGTTAACGGAACTCAGAGATCCCTATACGTCCGGACATGAAAAGCGGGTCGGCGAAATTTCTGCGGCGATTGCGGCTGAAATGGGCTTTGATGCAAAATTTCAGGAGGGGTTGCGCATTGCCGGGTTGTTACACGATATTGGTAAAATTGGTGTACCTACAGAAATTCTTGTCAAGCCATCAAGATTGAGTACCGGTGAATATGCACTGGTTAAAGAACACACCGAGTTCGGCTACCAAGTATTAAGAAATATCGATTTCCCCTGGCCGGTGGCCAAAATAGCTCGGCAGCATCACGAACGAATCGATGGCAGCGGTTACCCTTTAGGCTTGAAGGGTGAGCAAATCACCATGGAAGCCAGGATAATTGCCATTGCCGATGTGGTGGAGTCGATGGCTTCCCATCGCCCCTATCGTCCGGGGTTGGGCATTGATGTGGCGCTGGCTGAAATTGAGAACAATGCCGGCAAGTTATATGACATCAATGCTGCCTCTGCCTGTCTGAGGTTGTTTAGGGATAAAGGCTATTCAATCACTTGATTTATATTGTTGCGTGGTCTCGTGCATTTGGGGGAGCATATCCGTCCGACCCGCTGCGCTTCCCGAAATTGCTATCCGACATTGAGCCGTTAACCAGGTCAGGCTTTAATGATTGTCTTTTTCGTGCAGCTGGAACTATATTTAGACGGGTAGTCCTATGAGTTCGAAGTGACAATAATAAAATTTATTTTCTTGTTCCGTTTTCTGAAATATTTAAAAAACTAACAAATAACCCGCCTGTTTTTGGAATTTTGCGTAGGGAAATGCTAATGACCAACACAACGATACGTTTCTTCTCCTGGGGTCAAAAGCACAGTAGTCAACTTCGGTGGCTGATGGTTCCGGTGATCCTGGGGTTAATGATCGGGGTTTTTGCGCTGGTCTATGCCACTGGCGGTATCAAGTACGTCTTTTCCCACTCCATGTATATACCTGTACTGCTTGGCGGCCTGGTTTTCGGGGTTGCCGGTGGCATCCTGATTGGTCTTTTGGGGGGTGTTGTGCTCGGTCCCATGATGCCCATTGATACAGTGAGCGGTGAAATGCAATTGACGATCAACTGGTTGTACCGAATGGGTTTTTTTGTGTTGATTGGGGCTTTCGCCGGCGTTGCCAGTGATGGCATCCGCCAATATATAAAGCACCTATATTGGGTGTCACGTCATGATGAGCATTCAGGCCTACCCAATCACCGGGCCCTTAATGATGTGTTGGCCAAACCGCATAACGAACCGGCTGTACTGGCATTGGTGCTGGTATCTGTAGAAAATATTTCCGAGTTGAAAGTGGCCTTTGGGCCCCAGGTTGCTCACACGGTCATTCGTCAACTGGCTGACTATAGTTATGGGATGTTGTTCGGGTTGCAGCTGGTGTGTCGTAGTGGCTCCCAGGATTTCTGCTTTCTGGTGGCCACCCATGATAGTGTTCGCCTGAATAAGGAATTACAGCAGTTGATTGGTATTTACCAAGAGCCAGTGTATTACCAGGAAATTCCTCTTCATGTTGACATCAAAATTGCAGTGGTCGGAGTAGAGCCAGGTAACCTGGCGGAAGCTTGTCTTCAACGGGCTGAGTCGACGTTATTGTTAGCGCGGGAAAAAGGTCAGCATCTGGCTAACTATACGAGTGATAACGAGGCGGGTATTCATGACACTATCCATCTACTGGGCGAATTGAAGCACGCGCTGGAAACTGGCCAGCTGGAAATGTATTACCAACCCAAGGTCTGCGCTCGAGATGGACATGTTCAAAGCGTGGAGGCGCTCATTCGCTGGCAGCACCCAGAAATGGGCAGTATTCCACCCGGTAAATTTATTCCTAGGGCCGAGAAGAGCACGCTGATCAACCAGTTGACTGACTATGCTCTGGATGCCAGCCTGGCTCAGCTGGTGCGTTGGCGTGAGGCGGGCATTGAACTGGGTATGGCGGTCAATGTGTCTGCCGGAGACCTGGTGGACCCGGAATTTGCTGCTCGAGTGACAAGCCTGTTGGAAAAACACGGTGTTCCAGGTCATTTGTTGGAGCTGGAGATTACGGAGGGCAGTTTGATTTTTGATGCCAACCAAAGCATCAGCGAACTGACCAGCCTTTCTGGAGCCAATATCTCCATTGCCATTGATGATTTCGGTACCGGTTATTCGTCCCTGAAGTACCTTCATGCCCTGCCGGCATCGGTGCTTAAGGTAGATCAGAGCTTTATTTTTGCGTTGCCAAATGATGAGAGTGCTGCAAGCATTGTTGAAATGGCCAGACCCCTTGCCAGCAGGCTGGGCATGCGAATCGTAGCTGAAGGGGTGGAAACCTTTGAGGCCCTGGATTTTCTGGTGGCGCAGGATTTTGATCTTTTGCAGGGTTATCTCATGGCCGCCCCGATGGCTGCCGAGGACTTTACCCGCTGGTACCTGGATTTACCAACCCCCGGCTATTGGCATCCCAGCCGCTGAGCCGAATGGGGTTTTTCCATTAGTCCTCCGCAAGATCAAGCACGTCAGGGTTTTTTCAACGCTTCGGCGAACAGTGCGCCGAGGGTGCCGGTTTTCGCGGGCTGTTGCCCGGATTTCCTGGAGTTTTCGGGGCGTTGCCTGTTTGTTGCCCCCTGGTTGCTGCGGCGAGGGTTTTCTGAAGGGCTTCTGTTCTTTGCCGGCTCGTCGCCCAGCCGCATGGTCAGGGCAATACGTTTGCGCGGAATATCCACCTCCAGCACTTTGACCCGCACAATATCACCGGCCTTGACCACGTCCCTGGGGTCCTTGACGAATTTATCTGCCAGCGCCGAAATGTGCACCAGACCGTCCTGATGCACGCCGATATCGACGAATGCGCCAAAGTTGGTGATATTGGTGGCGGTGCCTTCCAGAATCATGCCGGGTTCCAGGTCCTTGAGGGTTTCAACGCCTTCCCTGAAGGTGGCAGTCTTGAACTCCGGACGCGGATCGCGACCGGGTTTGTCCAGTTCACTGAGAATATCCGTGATGGTGGGCAGGCCAAACCGTTCATCCACATAGTTGTTTGCGGGGATGCTGCGCAGGGTGGCGGCGTCACCTATCAGCGACTGGATGGGTTTGCCGAGATCTTTGGCCATGCGCGACACCAGCGGGTAACTCTCCGGGTGAACAGCGGAGGCATCCAATGGGTTGTCACCATTGGCTATGCGCAAAAAACCGGCCGCCTGTTCGAAGGTCTTGTCGCCCAGTCGCGGTACTTTTTTCAAAGCGGAACGGTTTTTGAAAGGGCCGTTCTCATCCCTGAAAGCCACGATATTGTCGGCGATGGTCTGGTTCAGGCCCGCCACCCGGTTGAGCAGTGCGGCGGAGGCGGTGTTTACCTCGACACCGACGGCGTTTACGCAATCCTCCACCACAGCATTCAGGCTCCGGGACAGTTCAACCTGACTGACATCGTGCTGGTATTGGCCGACACCAATGGATTTCGGATCGATTTTTACCAGTTCCGCCAGCGGGTCTTGCAGTCGCCTGGCAATGGAAATGGCACCACGGATGGTGACATCCAGATGGGGGAACTCGCGTGCGGCAAGCTCGGAGGCTGAGTACACGGAGGCACCGGATTCGTTTACCACCACTGCCTGTGTGGTGAGCTCCGGGTGATTTTTCAGCATTTCCCTGACGAAGCGTTCGGTCTCCCGGCTGGCGGTGCCATTGCCGATGGCGATCAATGCGACCTGGTGTTTTTGACAGTATGCCAGCAGCTTGGCTTCTGCTTCCCGGGTTTTGTTCTGCGGCGGGGTCGGGAAAATGGCATCGTGATCCATGACTTTCCCCGTGCTGTCTACCACCGCCACTTTGACGCCCGTTCGCAGTCCGGGATCCAGTCCGATGGTGGCTTTTTGGCCCGCTGGAGCGGCCAGCAGCAGATCCTTGATATTGGTGGCAAACACACCGATGGCGTCGGTTTCAGCCCGTTGCCGAAGTTCTGCCAGCAGATCGGTTTCGATATGCACATGCAGCTTGACCTTCCAGGTCCAGCGCACCACCTCAGCCAGCCAGTCATCGGCGGGGCGACCCCTGTGATCAATATTGAAATGGCGGGCAACTGCGGTTTCGCAGGGGTGCTGGTTGGTGGCATCTACGGGAAGATCCACCTTGATTGACAGAATAGCTTCGCGGCGGCCACGGAACATGGCCAGTGCTCGGTGTGATGGGGTGTTTTTCAGGGGCTCACTGTGCTCGAAGTAGTCGCGGAATTTCTCGCCTTCCTGGACTTTGCCAGTCATCACGGTAGCTGATAGCAACGCTTCATCGGCAAGGTGCTGGCGTAGTCGGCCGATCAGGTCGGCATCCTCGC
The DNA here is from genome assembly GCA_002733125.1 of Porticoccus sp. GTDB lineage: Bacteria > Pseudomonadota > Gammaproteobacteria > Pseudomonadales > Porticoccaceae > Porticoccus. The sequence continues at coordinate 218,111 of NVUM01000003.1, read as the reverse complement.
TGAAGCGTTCCATCAGGATATATTTGGCACCATCCAGGGCGGACTTGCTGTCCGCGACGCCTAGTTCCGCATTGATATAGGCCTGCGCCTCTCGCTCAGGATTCAGTTCGGGCTCATTGAGCAGTGCGTCCGCCAGCGGTTCCAGGCCCGCTTCGATAGCAATCTGGCCCTTGGTGCGACGCTTGGGTTTATAGGGCAGATAGAGATCTTCCAGCCGGGTTTTGGTGTCGGCACCGAGAATTGCCGTTTTTAATTCGGGGTTGAGTTTCCCCTGCTCCTCAATGCTGGCAAGAATGGTGGATCGGCGATCTTCCAGTTCGCGCAGATAGCCGAGCCGCTCCTCCAGGGTGCGCAACTGCGTGTCGTCCAGGCCCCCGGTCACTTCCTTGCGGTAACGGGAGATAAACGGTACCGTCGCGCCGTCGTCCAGCAGCTGCATGGCGGCGGCAACCTGGGCTGGCTTGACGTTGATTTCCGTGGCGATCTGGTGCTGGATTTTATTCATATCGTCCATCGTATTGTCTATGGCAGGAATGCTGGTAATGACAGAGTAAGAGCGCGATTATGGGCGATTCTCCCGGCCCGAAACAGACTTGTCCCCGAGATTAAAATATGGCTGACAATGACGGTATTCAGTGTCCGCTCTGTGGTGACCGGGCAGTGGCACACTACTGGTCTGACCGGCAACGGGATTACCTGCAGTGCGCGCATTGCCAACTGGTGTTTGTCCCGCCAGGGCAGCAGCTCTCGCCAGCACAGGAAAAAAGCCATTACGATCTCCATGAAAACAATCCCAAGGATCAGCGCTATCGGGCGTTCCTCGGCCGTCTCTGCACTCCGTTGATGGACAAGCTTGCCCCGGGGAGCTGCGGGCTGGATTTTGGTGCAGGGCCGGGGCCGACGCTGTCGGTAATGCTGGAGGAAGCCGGATTTGATGTGGCGATTTACGATATTTACTATGCGCCGGATAGGTCGGTACTGGCCAAGCGCTATGATTTCATTACTGCCACAGAAGTGGTCGAACACCTGTCCCGTCCCGGCGAGGTGCTCGGTCATCTTTGGACAGTGCTGGAGCCGGGTGGTTGGCTGGGTTTAATGACCAAGTTGGTGCGCGACAAGGTGGCATTTGAGCGGTGGCACTACAAAAATGACCTGACCCATATCAGTTTTTTCAGCTTTGTCACCATGGATTATCTTCGCACCCGATGGGGAGCCAGCATTGATCGGCCGGAAGATGACGTAATTTTGTTCAGGAAGCCCGATCGTGGTTTATGCTATGAACTCTGACAGACAAAAATGCCGCAGTCAGTACCCATGGGTCACAAATGCCCTTTGCCGGTCAATGTGGCCCTGCATACTATCACTCGGCGGTTCGCTAATTCGCGCTGTCGGCCAATGGCCTTAAGTCACCACCACTTTTTCAGGATAGGAGCACCCATGTTTCAGGGCAACACCCTCAGCTTGAAGCCGCTCAAAAGCGGTTTTGTGGAACTGAATTTCAATGCACAGCAGGGCTCGGTCAATATATTTAATCAGGCTACGCTGATGGAGTTGTTGGAAGCACTCTCGCTGCTGTCGGAAAAGACCGATATCAAGGGATTGCTGTTGACCAGTGGTAAAAACGTGTTTGTGGCCGGGGCGGATATCACCGAATTCGATGAGGTATTCAAAGGCAGTGAGGCGGACCGCCGCAAATTTCTCGCCCCCGCCAATGAGGCGTTTAACCGGATTGAGTCGCTACCGTTTCCGTCGGTGGTGGCCATCAATGGTTTTGCCCTCGGTGGCGGTTTTGAGGTCTGCCTCGCCTGTGATTTCCGGGTGATGTCGAGCAAAGCGCAGGTGGGGCTGCCAGAAACCAAGTTGGGCATTATTCCCGGTTGGGGTGGCACGGTCCGGCTACCGCGGCTGATTGGTTTTGACAATGCAGTGGAGTGGATTGCCGGAGGGCAGCACAAGAAAGCCGCTGCCGCCCTCACGGACGGCGCTGTGGATGCCGTGGTAGAGCCGGATCTATTGATAGACGAAGCACTGAATATGCTGATGCGTGCCGCCAACGGCGAACTCGATTATGCGGCCCGTCGTCTGTGCAAACAGACCCCCATACAACTCAATACGATTGAGCTCGGGATGTCCGTGCACACCAGTCGCGCTGCGGTGATGGCGAAGGCAGGCAGTAACTATCCCGCACCTCTGGCCGCGGTTGACGTTCTGTCGCAGGCTGCCGAAATGAGTCGTGACGAAGCACTTGAAGTGGAATTTGAAGCTTTCAGCGACCTGACCCAGACACCGCAGTGTCGGGCACTCGTGGGTATGTTTCTCAACGACCAGTTTATCGGCGGTGTCGCGAAAAAATATGCCAAACAGGCGACTAAATCGATTGCCCATGCCACGGCCCTGGGCGCGGGTATCATGGGTGGCGGTATCGCCTATCAGAACGCCATCAAGGGTTTTCCGGTACTGATGAAAGACATCAACACCGATTCTCTGACGTTGGGTATGAGTGAGGCGAACAAACTATTGGCCAAGCGGGTGGATCGCGGCCAGATGAGTCCGCTGGAAGCCGGCTCGGTACTCTCTAGAATCATGCCCTCTTTGAGCTACGACGGGATCGAGCATACCGATATCGTGATCGAAGCGGTGGTGGAGAATGTCAAGGTTAAAAGTGTGGTGTTGCCGGAGGTTGAGGGGCGACTCCAGCAAGACGCTATTCTGGTGTCCAACACCTCGACGATTTCCATTGATCTGTTGGCTGAAAACCTGACGCGGCCGGAAAATTTCTGCGGTATGCATTTTTTCAATCCGGTTCACGCCATGCCACTGGTGGAAGTCATTCGCGGCAGCAAGACCTCTGATGAGACTGTGGGCTCCGTCGTAGCCCATGCTCTGGCGCTCGGCAAGAAACCCGTTGTTGTGAACGATTGCCCCGGCTTTCTGGTAAACCGGGTGCTGTTCCCCGCGGTGTTCGGCTTTGACATGATGATAGTCGACGGTGCCGACTACCAGCATATCGACCGGGTGATGGAGGCCTGGGGCTGGCCGATGGGCCCCGCCTATCTGCTGGATGTGGTGGGTATCGATACCGCTGTGCACTGTTTTCCCAGCATGGTCGAGGGTTACCCGGATCGCATGGCAAATGCCGCGGATATTTCACCCACCCGCACCCTGTTTGAGAACGACCGGTTGGGTCAGAAAAATGGCAAGGGTTTTTATCTTTACCAAAAAGACCAGCGCGGCAAGCCCGGAAAGTTTGCCGACGACTCCGTGGCGGAGCTGTTCAAACCCCTGGTCTCCAACTATCACCAGCTCACCGATGAGGACATCGTCGCCCGCTATATGGTGCCCATGTGTATTGAGCTGGCTCATTGTCTGGAATCCGGTGTGGTGGGTTCGCCCGCCGAAGCGGATATGGCGATGGTTTATGGCCTTGGGTTTCCGGCATTTCGCGGTGGTGTTTTCCGCTGGATGGATGAAATGGGTCTGGACAATTTCTGCACCATGGCCGATCGCCTTGGCCACCTGGGTAAGCTCTATGCCCCCACTGAAAAAATGCGAGAGATGGCCGCCAGCGGTGAAGGTTATTACGGCTGATCGCCGGACCAGAGGTTAACAGGAGATTTTTTGTGAGCTTGAAACCAAGAGATACGGTGATTATTGATTGCGCGCGAACCCCCATGGGCCGCTCGAAAAATGGTTCCTTCAGGAATCGCCGTGCTGATGAAATCGGCGCGGCGCTGATTGAGGGGCTGCTGGATCGCAATCCACAACTGAACCCCGCTGAAATAGATGACATCCTCTGGGGTTGTGTGATGCAGGGTCGTGAGCAGTCCTTCAATGTAGCCAGAATGACGTCCCTGCGCACCCGCATTCCCCATCACGTTCCCGCGATGACGATTAACCGCTTGTGCGGTTCTTCCATGTCGGCATTGCATATTGCCACGGCCAATGTGATGGCAGGACTGGGCGATATTTACCTGGTGGGTGGGGTGGAACACCTTGGCCATGTGCCGATGACTCACGATCACGACCCGAACCCGGCGCAGAACCTCAGAGTTGCCAAAGCGGCGGGAATGATGGGGCTGACCGCAGAGTACCTGGCCCGAATTCACGGTATTACCCGTGAGCAGCAGGATGAATTTGGAGTTCGCTCCCATCACCTGGCGGCTGAAGCACGGACAGCAGGCCGGTTTATCGACGAGATTATTCCGCTCGAGGCCCACGATGAGAATGGTGGTCTCTATTTAATGCAGGAGGATGAAACGATCCGCCCTGAAACCAGCCTGGAGGGATTATCACAACTGAAAACGGTGTTCGATCCGGTCAACGGAACGGTCACTGCCGGTACTTCCTCGCAGGTGACCGATGGTGCAGCGGCCATGCTGGTGATGTCTGCCGAGCGAGCTACCGTTTTGGGTCTGACGCCAATGGCGAAAGTCATTTCGGTGGCGGCTGCGGGCGTTGACCCTTCGATCATGGGCTATGGGCCGGTACCCGCTACCCGTGCGGCTCTGAAAAAAGCGGGACTGACCATTGCTGATATCGATTATGTGGAATTGAATGAGGCGTTTGCCGCCCAATCCCTGCCGGTGTTAAAGGATCTTGGTCTGCTGGAGGCGATGGACCAGAAAGTGAATGTCAATGGTGGTGCCATTGCGCTGGGGCACCCGTTGGGCGCCTCCGGTGCCAGGATCAGCGGGACACTGTTGAATATTCTCCGTCAGCACAACGGTACCCTGGGGGTCTCAACCATGTGTATCGGGTTGGGGCAGGGTGTGACGACCGTGTTCGAGCGCTTGAGTTAGCAGCGGGTTTTTGATCGAGTATCCCTGTAAGCCTCGATATTTGATGTAGCATAAAAAAAGCCGGCCTTAGGCCGGCTTTTTTCCGTTGGGGGCGTGAAGATTGTCCGGTTGTCGATTCTTATTGATCTTCTTCAGTTGCTTCTTTAGCTTTTTCCCACTGTTCGTCAGAGGCCTCTTTGGCGTTTTCCCACTGTTCGTCAGAGGCCTCTTTGGCTTCTTGCCATTCTTCTTCAGAGGCCTCTTTTATGTCGTCGGTCATCTCTTTAATGTCTTCCTTCGCGTCCTCCACCAACTCTTCAGCGGTTTCGCCGGTTTCTTTCATTGTTTGCTGGGCGCTCTCAGTAGCCCCTTCCATCACAGGCTGATCCCCGGCTCCCTCGTCTTCTGCACAGGCTGACAGTAAAAAAACGGCTATGATTGGTGTTGCCAGATACGCCAGTAATTTGCGTGGTTTGTTCATAATACTATCCTGTTGGTTTGGTGAATGTTGCGTGACTCGTTGTGGTGGGTATTAGGTTCTTATGATTTTTCTTCCATCAGTAAAGACACTTGATTGGCTATCGTCAAGTTAATCGCCACAAGACTTTTTCGGCGTAGGCTTTTTTACAGCAATCACGCCATTCATTTCACTCGGCGGGATGGCGGCTTTTTTGCTAGACTCTGCTGCAAAATCACCGGAGCTGATCAGCTTGGATATTCTCCGAACAAAAAACCCTGAACATGCCCTGGAGCAATGGCTTGCCAAGTCGGTGACCCCTTGGGATTGCCTGGCTGTACGCTATGAGTATGTGCAGTATTACCTGCCCGATTCGCCGGTCATTGAGTTACTGGCTATTTTCCAGCAACTGGAGGGTCAGACAACTTTCACTGTAACCGCGCTGGACAAGTTACTCGTCGATCAGCTGACAGTGTTGGATCACGATTGTTTCGATCTGGGTGATTTCTGTGTTGCCTACGGTTTCCCACTGCTTTTTCTCGATCGTCCCATGCGTCTGGAGCCGGTGGCCATTGACAAGCCCTGGGGTCGGGAAATCTGGTTTACCGGTATCGAGCAACGCGGCCAGTCCTATGTTAGTGATGGCGTTGCTCGCAGCCCGTTGCCCTGGGTGCTCTCGGCTGCACCGCGACGACTGGCGGCTGGCGCAGAACGCCACATCAATCTGCTCAAGATACTCGACCCATTGCCGGAAGAAGTCTACGGCGATCTGTATTTTGAGCTGCACGAGGAAAAACGCGAAGTCTATGTCGTCACGCACATTGATCGCTGTGCCTGGCCGGAAGGCAAGGGTGCCATCCGTTTTGGTTTTGATCCGGAGGTCAAGGCGGCCTATTCCTCTGATGAAGATTTCAGGGCGGACTTTCTGGCGGCTGTGAAGCGCTATGAAGTTGTTCGCCGTGAGATCGATGACCTTTTTGACCGCCAGCGCGAAGCGCTCGGTATTGACGCCAATGTGCCGGTGCCGGCCAGTTGTCTGCAGGGCTGGTTCGGTGAGTTGCCAGAGCATCTGCAGCAGCAGGAGCGTCAGTTGCGAGAGGACATGAACCGGTTTACGGCACTGTTGCCACTCTCCGTTGGCAATGTGGTCAAGGTTCCGCTACTGACGCCCCATGCCCTGCAACACGGGGTTCGCACGGTGGAATTCCAGACCCCTGTCTATGAGAGAAGGATTTTGTCATTTGCCCAGAAAGTTCTCACTCAGGGGCATTGGGATACGGAGCAGGCAGTAGCCATGATGTCCCTTGAGCCCCCGGATTTACCAAAGCTGACAATATTGGAGGAAGGCCTGGGTTATCTGTTGGTTGAAGTGGTGACCTTCGACGATTTCCGTGTTTGGCGCCTGACCCTCCTGCCCGGTTCTGGTTATCTGGTGCCCGCTACAGGCTGTTACGGCCTGTTGATGGCGATTGATGGTGTGGTTGTATTGGGTGGGCTCCACCTCCTGATGGAAGAGGCGGTTTTGTTGCCCGCTGAACGAACGGAAACGCTGTTGATCAATCAGTCTGCAAAAGATGCCGTCGTATTAATCGCCCGGCCAACCTGATTTTTTAACTTTTCCGCGGATGACACCACACGGCTATCGGTTGTTGCTCAGTGGTGTGCGCTGTGGCAAAATCCACCCCCTTTGTCGAAAGCGGCTGTCTGTCGCATGATTCGATATTACCCGGCTTATTGCGGACGTGGCGGAACTGGTAGACGCGCCAGATTTAGGTTCTGGTATCGAGAGATGTGAGAGTTCGAGTCTCTCCGTCCGCACCATAAAATTAATTAAGTTAGCGAACTATTCAGAGGACAATCATGCAGGTTTCTATCGAAACAACTTCTGGTCTCGAACGTAAAATGACCCTGGGCGTACCGGCAGAGCGTATCGACGCCGAGGTGAACGAACGCCTGAATAAGGCCAGCAAAACAGTTCGGCTGGACGGTTTCCGGAAGGGCAAAGTGCCCATGAATGTATTGAAGAAACGTTTTGGTGAAAGCATTCGACAGGAAGTTGTTGGTGAAGTACTGGGTCGCACATTCGCTGAAGCTGTTGCCCAGGAGAAGCTTAAGCCCGCAGGGCGTCCTGAAATTGAGTCGGTGAAAAATGAACCGGGTCAGGATCTTGAGTTTGTCGCGACTTTTGAGGTTATGCCTGAGGTTGTTTTGACAGATTTGACGAAAGTGGTCGTCACCAAGCCACTTGCCGAAGTGACAGAAGAAGACGTCACTGCGATGATTGACGCATTGCGCAAGCAGAACGCCAGTTGGGAAGAGGTCAACCGTCCCGCCGTTAATGGCGATGAGGTCAATATCGACTACAATGGCCTCATGGATGGCAAGGAATTCGATGGAGGTTCTGCCAAGGAGTTCATGCTCGATCTCGGTGCCAGCAAGGCGATTCCCGGGTTTGAGGAAGGGGTCGTGGGTATGTCTGCCGGCGAAGAGAAAGTGCTTTCGCTGACTTTTCCCGAAAACTATCACGCCGAAGAGCTGAAAGGAAAGCCTGTCGAGTTCACCATCAAGGTCAATGCAGTGACCGAGGCTGTCATGCCTCCGCTGGATGAAGCGTTTTTTGCGCTGTACGGCATGGAGCAGGGTACAGAAGAACGATTCCGTGAAGTGGTTCGCCTGAATATGGAGCGTGACCTGAAGCAGGCATTGAAAACCAAGACCACAGGCCGGGTCATGGAGCAGCTGTGTAATCTGCACAGTGAACAAGAAATCCCGGAAGTGCTGATTGCCAGCGAAGTCACCAAGATGAAAAAACAGATGGCCGACCGCATGGGCGGTGGCGCCAGCAATTTTGATCCCGAGTTGCTGCCCGATGACCTGTTTATTGATCAGGCGAAGCGTCGTTCCATTGTCAGTCTGATTATCAATGAAATCGTTAAAACCGAGAAAATCGAAACCAGTCCTGAAAGGGTTCGCGACCGTGTCGAAGAGATGGCTTCTACTTATGAGAAGCCAGAGGAAGTGGTCAAATATTACTACAGCAGTCAGGAGCTGATGAAGGGCGTAGAGTCTGCAGTGCTCCAGGATCAGGTGATTGACCACGTACTTTCAGTAGCGACGGTCAATGAAGAGGAAGTCAGCTACCAGAAAGCCATTCAACCAGATCAGGATGGCACGGCAGATTTCTAGCATTCAGATATTCAGGCCATTTGGGGTTCAGTCGTGATCCCGATGGTGTGTAGCGACAGGCCCCAAGCTTCAAGGATGTTTGGGGCCTGTTGGTTTTCGGTGTGATCGGGAGCGGCCCGGGTTACTTGCCTTCTCCTTACCGCTGGTTACAATGCTTCGACAGGTTTTTTCTTGAGTGAATATCTATGAAATTTGATCTATCTTCGACATCCGGTCTTGATGTGAGTAACGCTGGTGGCCTGGTGCCCATGGTGGTAGAGCAGTCTGCCCGCGGTGAACGTTCCTATGACATTTACTCCCGTTTATTAAAAGAGCGCGTTATTTTTCTGGTGGGACCTGTAGAGGATTACATGGCCAATCTGGTGGTGGCGCAGTTGTTGTTCCTGGAATCAGAGAATCCCGACAAGGATGTTCACCTGTATATCAACTCACCAGGTGGGTCAGTGACCGCGGGGATGTCAATTTACGACACCATGCAATTTATCAAGCCCCACGTCAGCACCATGTGTATTGGTCAGGCCGCCAGTATGGGTGCTTTCCTGCTGGCCGCCGGTGAGGCCGGAAAACGTTACTGTCTGCCAAATTCCAGAGTCATGATTCATCAGCCCAGTGGTGGCTCTCAGGGACAGGCATCCGATATCCATATTCAGGCCCAGGAGATTCTCAAGATACGCGAGCGTTTGAATGAGCGTCTTGCCTTCCATACTGGCCAGTCCATAGAACAAATCGCCCTCGATACCGAGCGGGATAAGTTCATGAGTGCCGAGGAATCACAAAAATATGGCATGATTGACCAGGTGCTGGACAAACGCCCCTAGAGTCGTTAGGCTTTTTAAAAGAGAAGGCATGTTTTATCTGTTTGATATAAAAGAATTTTATTTTCCCTTGTCGGTTAAAGATGAGTAGATTTGTAGAGACAGTATTATGAGTGATGAGAAAACCGGAAAAGGGGAAGATGACGGCAAGTTGCTGTACTGTTCCTTCTGCGGCAAGAGTCAGCACGAAGTTCGCAAGCTGATTGCAGGTCCGTCGGTATTTATCTGTGACGAATGTGTAGACCTTTGTAATGACATTATCACGGAAGAAATTCAGGACACTGACGCAGAGTCCTCCAGTGAAGAGCTGCCCAAACCCAAAGAAATCAATGCGATTCTTGATCAGTATGTGATTGGTCAGGTGCGTGCCAAGAAAATCCTTTCTGTCGCTGTCTACAATCACTACAAGCGCCTGCAGAGTGGTGGCAAAGGTGCAGATAAGGATATCGAACTGGGCAAAAGTAACATCTTGCTGGTTGGCCCCACTGGCAGTGGCAAGACACTGCTGGCCGAAACACTGGCACGCCTGCTGGATGTTCCCTTCACTATTGCCGATGCAACAACCCTGACAGAAGCGGGTTATGTCGGGGAAGATGTTGAAAATATTATTCAGAAATTATTGCAGAAATGTGATTATGATGTTGAGAAAGCCCAGCGTGGTATCGTCTATCTTGACGAAATTGACAAGATTTCCCGCAAATCGGATAACCCTTCCATTACCCGTGATGTGTCAGGCGAGGGTGTTCAGCAAGCCCTGTTGAAATTAATTGAAGGGACGGTTGCCTCGGTGCCACCACAGGGTGGACGCAAGCATCCTCAGCAGGAATTTTTGCAGGTGGATACCGGCAATATACTTTTCATTTGCGGGGGTGCCTTTGCTGGCCTGGAAAAGGTTATCCAGGAGCGCTCCGATAAAGGCGGTATTGGCTTCAGTGCTCAGGTGAAAAGCAAGGATACCAGTAAAAATATTGGTCAGACCCTCACAGACCTGGAGCCGGAAGATCTGGTGCGCTTTGGTCTGATACCGGAGTTCGTGGGGCGTCTGCCCGTGATCGCTACCCTTGAGGAACTCGATCGCGATGCATTGGTGAATATTCTGGTCGAGCCCAAAAATTCCCTGATCAAGCAGTATGAGGCCATGTTTGAAATGGAAGGGGTGGAATTGGATATTCGTCGCGATGCGCTCGAGACCATTGCCGAGCGTGCACTGGAGCGGAAAACCGGTGCCCGCGGGTTGCGCTCGATTATTGAAAACGTCCTTTTGGAAACCATGTACAACATTCCTTCTATGGATAATGTCTACAAAGTGGTGATCGACAGCGCGGTAATTCGTGGCGAGTCGGAGCCGCTACTGGTTTACGAAAATAAAGAGCAGCAAAAAGCTGCCAGTGATGAGTAAGCCATTTTTTATCCCCGAAAGGCCCTGCGGGGCCTTCTTTTTTGCCTGAAGACATTTATCTGTCGCTGGTCACTTGTATTTACCCGTGTAAACCCCATATTTGCAGTAAGCTAATTTGTATTGAAACGCTCGCTAAAGAGGTTAAAGAATGGGACAGAACGCTGTGCATAATCAATTGACAATGCTGCCTCTGCGCGACGTGGTGGTTTATCCCCATATGGTGATTCCACTGTTTGTCGGCCGGGAAAAATCGATTCTGGCCCTCGAAGAAGCCATGGTGCAGGACAAGCAGATTCTACTGGTGGCGCAGAAAACTGCGGCGGAAGACGATCCCACACCCGAAGATCTCTACCGTGTGGGCACGCTCGCCACGGTGTTACAGATGCTGAAGCTGCCAGATGGCACGGTCAAAGTGCTTGTTGAAGGTGTCGAGCGCGTTACTATCCAGAAGATTGATGAATCACCCGGCTACTTTGTGGGCGTTTACGAAGTGATGTCCGACGAGATGTTATCCAGTAAAGAATCCGAGGCATTGATGCGATCGGCTTTGACCCAGTTTGAACAGTACGTCAATCTGAGTAAAAAAATCCCCTCGGAAGTTGTCAGTACCGTGGCAGGTATTGAGGATCCCAGTCGTCTGGCTGACACCCTGGCCACACATATGGCCCTCAGTGTCGAACAAAAACAGGGAATACTTGAAACACCTTCACTGGCGCATCGACTGGAGACGTTGCTGGGTCTGATGGAATCCGAAATTGAGCTTTTTGAAGTCGAACAGCGCATTCGCGGACGCGTCAAAAAGCAAATGGAAAAAAGCCAGAAAGAGTATTACCTCAACGAGCAGATGAAAGCGATCCAGAAAGAGCTCGGCGAAGTTGAGGAGGGTGGCAATGATATCGAGCAGCTGGAAACAAAAATCAATGAAGCCGGTATGCCTAAATACGCTCTTGATAAGGCAAAATCAGAGCTGAATAAACTGAAAATGATGTCGCCGATGTCGGCTGAAGCCTCCGTCTTGCGCGGCTATATTGACTGGATGGTCAGTGTGCCCTGGAAAAAACGCTCCAGGGTTCGCCATGACCTCAAGCGTGCTGAACGCATTCTCCACGAAGACCACTACGGACTCGAGGAGGTCAAGGAGCGGATTTTGGAGTTTCTGGCAGTCCAGCAGAGGGTAAAAAAGCTTAAAGGACCCGTGTTGTGTCTGGTGGGGCCGCCGGGGGTGGGCAAGACCTCGTTGGGTGAGTCTATCGCCAAGGCGACCGGCAGGAAATACGTGCGTATGTCTCTGGGGGGTGTTCGTGATGAAGCTGAAATTCGTGGGCATCGCAGAACCTATATCGGCTCACTGCCAGGCAAGCCGATTCAGAAGCTGGCCAAGGCCGAGGTGAAAAACCCGTTATTTTTGCTGGATGAAATCGACAAGATGGGCATGGACCATCGCGGTGATCCCGCCTCGGCGATGCTGGAAGTCCTCGATCCGGAGCAGAATAACAGCTTCAACGACCATTACCTGGAAGTTGATTACGATCTTTCCGAAGTTATGTTCATCTGTACGGCAAACTCGATGAATATCCCCGGTCCTCTGCTGGATCGTCTCGAGGTTATCCGGATTCCCGGCTACACCGAACAGGAAAAGATCAATATTGCGCTGAAATATCTGCTGCCAAAGCAACGCAAGGCCAATGGCCTGAAGCCGGACGAGCTGACCATGGACGACACCGCGGTGATGGACGTTATTCGTTACTACACGCGTGAAGCGGGTGTACGGGGTCTGGAGCGCGAATTGGCTAAAATCTGTCGGAAGGTGGTTACCCGGAACGTACGTGATGGTGTCAGGGAATCTCACCACATTACTTCCGCTGAGCTTGAAGATTTGCTGGGTGTTTACAAATATGACTTTGGTCGCGCTGAAGAAGAGAGTCAGATTGGGCAGGTTACCGGTCTCGCCTGGACCCAGGTGGGTGGTGAGTTGTTGACCATCGAGTCTTCTGCGGTGCCAGGTAAGGGGCAGGTGGTTAAAACCGGCTCCCTTGGTGATGTGATGCAGGAATCTATCCAGGCGGCGTTGACGGTAGTTCGCAGTCGGGCAAAAGCACTGGGCATCAAACGCGACTTTTACCAGAAGGTAGACCTGCATATTCATGTGCCTGAAGGGGCAACGCCCAAGGATGGTCCCAGCGCAGGTATCGGAATGTGTACAGCTTTTGTATCTGTGCTCACCGGTATCCCGGTGCGTGCTGATGTGGCCATGACAGGAGAGATTACCCTGCGTGGACAGGTATTAAGGATCGGAGGCCTAAAGGAAAAATTATTGGCCGCTCATCGCGGAGGTATTCGCACGGTACTTATACCCTACGAAAATGAGCGTGACCTCAAAGAGATACCGGAGAATATTAAAGCTGATCTTGATATACATCCAGTCAAATGGATCGATGAAGTTCTGGAGATTGCGTTGATTCGCAAACCTGAACCGTTGTCCGATGAAGAGTATGATCGCGTCGACAAAGATGAAACAAAAACCCATGGTGAGGCTGGAACCCGCATAAATACTCACTAAACCGCTTGACCGGTTTTCGGGGGGTTGGTATAACGTTGCAGTCATCTTACATGCCACAGCCTGCGGGAAAGCAGTAAAGTCGTGTGTTACAGGTGAACAGTCTTATTAACATAACAAGGGGATTATTGTGAATAAATCTGAACTCGTTGATGCTATTGCCGATGCCGCTGATCTTTCCAAAGCGTCTGCCGGCCGCGCGCTGGATGCCGCTATTGACGCTGTAACCCGTACCCTGAAAAAAGGTGACCCGGTCTCGCTGGTAGGTTTTGGAACTTTTGCTGTTAAACAGCGTGCCGCTCGCACTGGTCGCAACCCTCAGACCGGCGCAGAAATCAAGATTGCTGCTGCCAACGTACCTAGCTTTAAAGCTGGTAAAGCTCTGAAGGACGCTGTTAATAAATAAAACGGCGTCTGCTGTTTGTCTTTGTTGTATGTTGAAAGGCGCATCAGCGATGCGCCTTTTTTTATAAAATAACCCTATCCGTCCAAACAAAACCAAATCAAGAGATTTTTATGCTGCAGGACTTTCGAGACAACCTCAAAGGCTCGGCCAAAATTGTACTGGTCGCTATTATTATTGTGCCGTTTGCCCTGTTCGGTGTGGATGCAATTTTTCTCAGCGGTAGTTCTGTTGAAGAAGCCGCCAGCGTCAATGGTGAGACCATTACGGAGCTTCGCCTGCAACAATCCGTGGCGCTTCAGAAGCAACAGATTCTTAACAGGTACGAAGATCTCGACCCGTCCATGATCAACGATGAGCAGCTTCGTGGCCCCGTTATGCAACAGCTTATTCGCCAGAAAGCGGTTGAGCTTGCAGCTCGGGAACAGGGCATGGCTATTGACGACAAAATGATTTATCGCCTGCTGCTTGAGGTCCCTGACTTTCAAGTGGAAGGAAAGTTTGATGCCCAACGCTATGAGTTTGTGCTCAGGCAGATGGGCTACACCCCGAATTCCTACAATAAATTGCTTCGTGCCGATATGTTGAACAGCCAGTTTATGCAGGGGGTAAGCAATACCGGGTTTTCTACGGAGCGGGAAAACCAGCTGCTGGCGAGCATCACTGAGCAAACCCGGGATTTCTACTACCTGACCATTCCCCGGGCGCCGGTATTGGATGCGATTTCGATTACTGATGAAGAAGTCGAGTCTTTCTATGAGAGCAATAAAGACCAGTTTATGGCGGACGAGCAGTTGGTGGTGGAATACCTGGAATTGCGTCCCGACGACCTGGTACAGGAAGTCGTCGTGGAAGAAAGTGTTGTAAACGACGTGATTGAAGCCAGGATCAGCGCAGCTCGTGCCAAGCAATCGCGACAGGTCGCGCAGATTCTGCTTGAGAAGCAGGACGATGGCAGTCATCTCGACAAAATTTCTGACATTCAAAAGCAGCTTGAAGCCGGTGAAGACTTTGCTGTACTTGCTGAGCAGCACTCGGAGGATTACAGCACAGCTGAACAGGGCGGTGATCTGGGTTTTGTGCAACGAGGCGATCTGCCGGAATCATTGAGTGTGGCGCTGGACAGCCTCTCTGTCGGTGAGGTTTCTGGTCCGGTAGAAACCGACCTCGGTGTCCATCTGGTCAAACTGCTGGCAGAAAAAAAGGCTGAGTTACCCGGCCGCGATGACATTGAGCCGGGTATCCGGCGCGAGCTTCAACGGCAGTTGGCACTGGAATTGCTGCCAGAGAGAATTGAGGAGCTCAAGGATCTTTCCTATAATGCCTCTTCCCTGGAAAGTGTTGCCGACAGGCTTGATCTGACATTGCAGATTACCGAGCCATTCAGCCGCAATGGTGGTGATGGTATAGCGGGTAAGCCACAGGTCATCACGGCTGCCTTCAGCGAGCCGGTTCTGGAAAAAGGTCTTACCAGTGAAGTGCTTGATCTGGCAGATGATCACGTGGTGGTTCTGTCTCTTCGGGAGCGAATTCCTTCACGTCTCAAACCTCTGGCTGAGGTCAGGTCTCGTATCGAGCAGATTCTCAAGAAAGAGCGTGCGGACCGTCAATTGATGGAGCGTGCTGAGACATTGGTCGCCCGTGTTAAAGGGGGTGAGTCAATTGAAGAAGTGGCCAAACAGGAGTCGCTCCAGTGGCATGTTAATCTGAACACAAAGCGTTTTAGTGGCAAACTCAACGAAGAGATTCGCCAGTGGGTTTTTTCCCTGGCAGAGCCTGCGGATAGTGCAGTCGTTAGCGATTTGGCCCTTGACAATGGCGATCACGTGATTGTGTCCCTGACCCGGGTCACTGAGGGAGACTTCAGCAAACTGAGTGCTGAGCAGAAGCATGTGCTTTCCACAACGGTTGCCCTGACGGCGGCCAGTCGCGATTACCAGGCGTATGAGACCCTGTTGGTTGAACAGGCAGATATCGCATCTAAATACTAGATAGGTGTATCGATCACCGGCGTTCGTCTCACTTGCTATGGTTTTATCGGTCGCACTGGAGGTGTTGTGATAATGGGGTTGTGATGTGGTAGCCAATATGTGTTACCGAATATACAACCGATGAATCTGGAGTTTTAAAGCATGGCAGATTATCAATATGATCTGGTGATAATTGGCAGTGGTCCGGCAGGCGAGGGTGCGGCAATGTCCGCAGTGAAGCAGGGCTGGTCAGTGGCAGTAGTTGATGACAGGCCTATGGTGGGTGGTAACTGTACCCATCTGGGCACCATTCCTTCAAAAGCCCTGCGCCATGCAGTCCGACGCATGGTGCAGTTCAATACCATGCCCATGTTCCGTGCAGTGGGCGATCCCCGTTGGTTCTCCTTCCCYGATTTGATGAAATCCGCAGATGATGTCATTCGCAAGCAGGTWGAAGGSCGGACAAAAGATTATGCYCGCAATCGTATCAAACTCCATTTAGGRCGAGCCAGYTTTACGGATRCTCAYCATATTTCCATCAARCAGCCTGATCACACRCGYGAAACGATTAAGGGACGATTCTTTTTRATCGCAACGGGTTCAAGTCCCTATCATCCRGACGATGTGGATTTTGATCATCCCTGTATTTTTGATAGTGATTCRATTCTGAGTCTGGACCGAACACCTCGCAATATTATTATTTATGGTGCCGGGGTRATCGGTTGTGAATATGCYTCGATTTTTGCCGGACTGGATACYCGYGTCGAYCTGGTGAACAGTCGCTCCGGGYTGCTGTCATTTCTCGATGATGAGATTTCAGATGCACTCAGCTATCAGCTTCGCGATCTGAATGTCACCGTTCGACACAATGAGGAGTATGACCATATAGAAACCCGTAACAACGGTGTCACTATGGAACTGAAGTCGGGCAAACGGATTCACGCTGAGGCGCTGCTCTGGTCCAATGGCCGTTCCGGCAATACTAAAAATATGAGGCTGGAAGAGCTGGGTCTGGTTGTTAATGAGCGCGGTCAGCTGGAGGTCAATGGGCACTACCAGACGACAGTCCCGCATATTTACGCGGCCGGCGATGTGGTGGGCTGGCCATCACTGGCAGGTGCCGCCTATGACCAGGGTCGGTTTGCTGCGGCACACATGTGTGGAGCCGCGCGCGAATATCACGTTGAAGACGTTGCCACCGGTATCTGGACGATCCCGGAAATCAGCTTTGTCGGCAAGACCGAGTCCGAACTGACCGAGCAACAGGTTCCCTATGAGATAGGCCGCGCTTACTTCAAGAACATCGCTCGTGCCCATATTTCCGGCGAAGAAGTCGGTGTATTAAAGATATTGTTTCATCAGGAAACGCTGGAAATCCTTGGTGTCCATTGTTTCGGTGCGGAGGCGTCGGAAATTATTCATATTGGCCAGGCTATTATGAACCAGTCCGGCGACGCCAATACCATTGAGTATTTTATCCGTACCACATTTAACTACCCGACCATGGCCGAAGCCTACAGGATCGCTGCTATTAACGGGATGAACCGGCTGTGTCGCGAGTCCCGTAAACTGGTGATCTGATTGCCGGCACTGGAAAACCCTGCGCCATGTGATGGTGCTGCAGGGTCGCAGAGGTATTACTCTGTGGTAGTGTTTTCCGGTTCAGTGCGTTTTAGCACCGAATGAAGTACGTGCTCGTATTCAAAATAGACCTGAAATTCAGGGTACTCCCAGGATGAAATCGGCGGTTCTCCCACCGCGGGTTTCATACTTAAGGGCTCACCAAATTTAGCGCGAACCCTGTCCTTGCTGATGCCTCGATCAGGTTTTTCAATGGCCTGATTTTGCGCTGATTGTTGTCCAACGGGGATAACAACCTGCTCGGCGATCGTAGCCAGGGGCAGGCTCATTAGCGCAGAAAAAAGCAGTATCAATGGTTTATTCATGATCAAATTCCATAGAGTTCAGGCGAGTGCAGCTCGGATTGGGGTTGCCTTTGTCGGTTTTAATTATAGTAAGCTGAAATGCGGGAAGTGCAACCGCCAAATTGGTGGAGATCGGACAAACCGTTTGCCCACCAGATAAAATGTTCACTTGTTTGACTCCGGTGATTCCGATTTAATGCCTTCCCATGACTACTAACCTGCCTTTTTTTATCGGTCTGCGTTATATCCGCAGCAGACGCAAAAATGGTTTCGTATCTTTTATATCACTATTGTCTTTTGTCGCGATGGCACTCGGCGTGACGGCCCTCATCCTGGTTCTTTCGGTGATGAATGGTTTCGATTACGAAATAAGGCAGCGAATTCTCAACGTGGTAGCCCATGCGGCAATATTTAATGAAGACGGTGTCCGCAACTGGCAGCAATTGGGTGCCGATGCAACTCTCGTCCGGGGTGTTGAGGCGTTTGCTCCCTACGTCGAGGGGTATGGCCTGTTGTCGTCAGATGCCCAGGGGCAGGGTGTTTTGATACAGGGTATAGACCCGCTTTTGGAAGACGCAGTCAGCCCGATCAGCGAACATATGATGGTGGGCGAGATGGCGATACTCCAACCGGGCGAGTACGGCATCGTTATCGGCCATCTGCTCGCCCGGTCGCTTGGGGTTATTCGGGGCGATTATGTGGTGCTGTCATTACCTGAGCTGAATGTGACGCCAGCGGGTATTTTTCCGCGATATAAACGGTTTCGCGTTTTTGGTGTTTTTCAGGTGGGCGCACAGGTGGATTCGGGACTGGCCTTTGTTCATTATCGGGATGCCCAGAAGCTGTTTCGCACCGG
This sequence comes from Porticoccus sp., assembly GCA_002733125.1. Taxonomy (GTDB): domain Bacteria; phylum Pseudomonadota; class Gammaproteobacteria; order Pseudomonadales; family Porticoccaceae; genus Porticoccus. The sequence goes on along the minus strand of NVUM01000003.1, from coordinate 199,765 downwards.
GGACGCAGTCACGGGCGTGAGGTTGCGGCTTGCCGATCCCTTTGATGCAGGTGATATTGTTGCCGCATTGAATGACAATATGGATCCCGGATTCAAAGCCAAAGCCTGGACGGAGGACATGGGTAATTTATTCCAGGCGATCGAACTGGAGAAAAAGGTGGTCAGTTTGTTGTTGGCAGCCATTATCGCCGTCGCGGCTTTTAATATTATTGCCAGCCTGATTTTGATGGTGGCTGATAAACGCCAGGATATCGCGGTGCTCCGCACCCTGGGTGTCGAGGCTGGAACAATTTCACGAATTTTTATGGTACAGGGTAGTGCCGTAGGTGCTTTTGGGGTGCTCTGTGGCGTGATCTTTGGCAGTTTGCTGGCCCTGTGGATTGGCGACATCGTCCACTGGGCTGAATATGCGGTAGGCTTCAGGGTATTTGATCCGGATGTCTACTTCATCAGCCAGCTACCCTCTAGGCTGTTGTGGCAGGATGTCCTGATGATAAGCGGACTGGGTTTTGGCTTAAGCCTGTTGGCAACCCTGTATCCGTCATACCGGGCGGGACAGATTTTACCGGCGGAGGCCTTGCGTTATGACCACTGATTCAACCGCAGTGATGCACTGCGATAACCTCGCCAGACACTACCGTCAGGGAATAGAGCGGATTGATGTGTTAAAAGGGTTGTCACTGGAGGTTCACAGTGGTGAGAGAATTGCGATTATCGGGACATCGGGTTCCGGAAAAACCACCCTGTTGAACCTGCTGGGTGGGCTGGATGACCCGGATGAGGGCTTCGTCAACGTGATGGGGGCGGCGTTGAAGCCAATGAGCGAATCGAAGCGGGCTCGCTGGCGCAATCAGCATCTGGGGTTTGTCTACCAGTTCCATCATCTACTGGGCGAGTTCAGCGCACTTGAAAATGTCGCCATGCCGCTGCTGGTGGCAAAAACACCGGTGGCCGAAGCGAAGGCGCTGGCCCTGGAAATGCTCGATCGGGTTGGCCTGGGTGCACGTTGTGATCACAAACCCTCTGAGCTATCCGGTGGAGAGCGGCAGAGAGTGGCCATTGCCCGGGCGCTGGTGAGGAAACCGGCCTGTGTGTTGATGGATGAACCGACCGGCAACCTTGACCCTGTTACAGCAGAGACGGTGCTGGCGCTTCTGATGTCATTAAATCGTGAGTTGGCGATCAGTTTTGTGGTGGTCACCCATGATGCGCAGGTCGCGGCCCGAATGGATCGTGTGCTCTCACTTACAGAGGGTTGTCTGACGGATGTTACTGAATCCCGCTCCATGGGTCAGGGATTGTAGCCGACCGTGTTCAGACCCCTAACCGTCTTTATCGGATTGCGTAATTTTACCTCTGGTGCTGGCAACCGGATGGTGTCGTTTATTTCACTGCTGGCCATTCTGGGACTGGTGATGGGCGTTGCCCTGCTGGTGGTGGTGATGTCAGTGATGAACGGATTCGATCGGGAAATGGAATCTCGCATCCTTGCAGCAGTACCCCACATACGATTGTTTAACGAGCACGGTGTCCAGCAGAGCGACAAGTTGCGCGATACCCTTGTGCAGCAGCCGAATGTCCGTGCTGTGATGCCCTTTACCCGGCTGGAGGGCATGCTGACACATCGTGGCAAAACCAGACCAGTGGAAGTGATGGGGTTGGAGCCATCTCTGGCCGATCCGTTCATGGGTGTGTTCGTCTCTCCTGACCTGATGGGACAGCTGGCTGTTAATTCCAACGGCCTTTTGATGGCGGGTGAGATTGCCAAAAAACTGTCTCTGTCAGCGGGCGACCGGGTGACACTGCTGGTACCCGCATCCGGGGGTAACGGGCTCCAGCAGGCGCCCAAAGTGTCGACTTTTACCTTGCTGGGCACTTTCGATACCCGTACGGCGGCTGACCAGAGTCTGGTGCTGGCCAAGCTTGAAACAGCGTCCAGGCTGGCGGGCCATATGGGTCTGGCTCAGGGGTTGCAGGTGCGAGTGGTCGATGTTTTTGAAGCACGTCAGACTGGTTATGCCCTGCTGCAAGTGCTGCCGTCCGGTTACCGGTTTTCCGATTGGATACAGACCCATGGCAACCTTTATCAAGCCATAAAAATGTCTCGTAATCTGGTTTCCCTGCTGGTTTTTCTGATCATTGCCATCGCTGTTTTCAATGTCATTTCAATGTTGATGATGACTGTGATCGACAAGCGTGCCGAGATCGCGATTCTCAAAACACAGGGATTTGTCCGGCATGAAATCGTTGCAATCTTCCTCACGCAGGGTGCGCTGATTGGTCTGTTTGGCACCCTGCTGGGTGTGCTGCTGGGTGTGGTGGGGGCTTTGAATGTTACCACCGTGGCCCGGTGGCTTGAGTCGTTGATGGGTCGCCCGTTACTCAGCTCGGAAATCTACCCACTCGACTATCTCCCCTCGGCACTGCTATGGAATGATGTGGGAATAATTGTCGCAGTAGCTTTAGTGCTGAATTTTCTGGCGACCCTTTACCCGGCTATCCGTGCTGCCAATACTCGCCCTGCAGATGTCCTGAGATACGAATAATCGCTTTTTATCGGTTAAGGTTTATTTCTCTGATTTAATAGTGCGGCCGCGTGCCCCTGGCGTTTTTTCTTGCGAATACCCCAGTTTTTGACCACCTTCCACCGCCACAGATTCAAAATAGTCAAATAGCCCACGATGCCGCTCACCAACCCGCAGACCAGGCTACCGGTCAGCAATGGCAGCCAAATTCTACTGCCCTGTGCAATTGCCCAGTCCCAACTGAGCTCAATGACAAGGTGAGATTCTCTTTGACCCAATAGCCAGGTGCCTACACTGTAGGCAAACAGGAACATCGGGGTGACTGTCAGCGGGTTGCTGATCCAGATCAGTGCCACGGCCAGAGGTAGATTGCTGCGGAATATCAATGCCAGTAGTACGGCCACCAGCGTTTGTCCCGGAATCGGCAGGAAAGCGCAAAATAGCCCAATAAAAAAAGACGTTGAAATCGAGGCACGGTTGATATGAAACAGGTTGGGATCTTTCAGTAGAGGGCCCATCCAGCGGATAGGGCGCACRTGAAGGATTTTGTGTGGATCCGGCAGAAAGCGGCGTAAAATCTTTTTTGGCATAAGTTCGGGCTGATGGCGTTCGGGGCCGGAATTATGATCAGTTTTTGCCCCGCAGGCCACTGATCAGRTCAACTGGATAGTTGTTTCYRCCAGCGTAACATGGTCAGATCGGTGAGATTATTTTAATCTCCGRAAYCYTATMWCTACTTRAAARCAGRKCAARATAAAATATGGAATCAGTCACGTCAGGTTGGGTTTACTTCAYGCTAAATTCTCTGGCCRTCATTTTTGTGCTTWCTTTTGGTCTGGTAATYCTYACGCYGGTTGTCTTCTATATCATCGATATTACCCAGACCAAACATGCGGTTCGCCGAAACTACCCCRTTGTCGGTCGTTTTCGTTACCTGTTTGAGCAYATGGGTGAATTTCTYCGTCAATATTTCTATGCCATGGATCGCGAGGAAATGCCCTTYAATCGGGCCGAACGCGCCTGGGTCTACCGGGCGGCCAAGGATGTGGATAGAACGCTGGCCTTCGGCTCAACCCGTGACCTGCGTCCGCTCGGTTCAATATTTTTTGTCAACTGTGCGTACCCCACCCGCGGTGAGGATGCGGTGGCGCCCAGCCCCATCACCATTGGCCCCTATTGTAAAACCCCTTTCACAACGGCTTCCATTCTGAACATTTCTGGTATGAGTTATGGTGCTCTCTCCAGGCCGGCATTGCAGGCGCTATCCCGAGGTGCTGCCAAAGCCGGTTGCTGGTTAAATACCGGCGAAGGTGGCCTTTCGTCCTATCACCTTGAGGGCGGCTGCGATATTGTCTTTCAGATTGGCACTGCCAAATTTGGTGTCCGGGACGAGCAGGGGCGGCTCAGCGAAGAACGGTTGGCCGGTGTTGCCGCTCACCCGCAGGTCAAAATGTTTGAGATCAAGCTTAGTCAGGGTGCCAAGCCGGGAAAGGGCGGTATTCTGCCCGGGGTCAAGGTTACTGAAGAGATCGCTCTGATTCGGGCTATTTCGGTGGGTGAAGATGCGATCAGTCCCAACCGCCACCTGGAAATCACCAATGCCGGGAGCCTGTTGGATATGATTGAACAGGTGCGCAGGGTTGCAGGAAAGCCGGTAGGATTCAAAACGGTTATTGGTGACACCGTCTGGCTGGAAGATCTCTTTAAACTGATACTGGCGAGAGGCATTGAGTCGGCTCCCGACTTTATAACGATCGACGGTGCAGAGGGTGGCTCAGGTGCCGCGCCTCAGGCGTTGATGGATTATATGGGGTTGCCCATCCGCGAGAGTCTTCCGGCGGTCGTTGACTTGTTGCATGGCTACGGTCTCAAAGAGCGCATCAAGGTGATTGCATCGGGAAAACTGATTGTGCCCTCCGGGGTGGCCTGGGCGCTCTGCATGGGCGCAGATTTTGTCAATTCCGGGCGTGGTTTCATGTTTTCTCTCGGTTGTATTCAAGCCATGCAGTGCAATAAAAATACCTGCCCCACCGGTGTCACGACCCATGACCCAAGATTGCAGCGCGGACTGAACCCCATACTGAAATCCGAGCGGGTGGCAAATTACGTGGCGAACATGACCTACGATGTCGGTACGATTGCCCATTCCTGCGGTGTTTTCGAGCCTCGCCAGTTGCGCCGCCATCACGCCAGAATGGCTACCAGTTCCGGTCGCTCGGAAAGCCTTGAAAGTCTTTATCCATCGGAGCAGATGGGAGCCAGGTTGTTTCCCCCGGGAAATATTGATCAATGACGGCAAAGCAATGTCATAGTTAAAACCGGTCAGCCGGGATAAAAGAGGTGTGATTCATGGGGCAATCCATCGATAAAACCAGCTTTACACCTGTCGACTTCAAGCGATTTGAAGAAAAATTGCATTATTGCCTCGAAGCGCTGGATAGTCTCCTAGCCCGGCCGGGGTTTGGTCAGGGAAGCGCCAGTATTGGTGCAGAACTGGAGTTGTATTTGGTCGACGGGCGAGGGGGGCCGCTATTGCGCAATCTGGAGGTTCAGGCGCAGAGTAATGACCCCAGGTTGACCCTTGAACTGAACCGTTACAATCTCGAATTTAATCTGTCCCCGGTGTTTGCTGCAGGTCAGCCGTTTACTGCAATCGAGCAGCAAATGCTGGAAACCCTGGCGGATTTGCAGTCGCTGCTGAATAAGGAGGGGGGTGGCGTCATACCCATCGGTATTCTCCCCACCTTGGGACCCAATCACTTTGGCGAAGCTGTGATGACTGATACGCCACGTTATCAAGTTCTCGCTGAGGCCATCCGGCAATCACGAACGGATGTTTTCGGCATCAATATCGATGGTCCAGACCCTATTCATCTGGTCCACGGTGATGTGACACTGGAGGGTGCCTGCACGTCCTTTCAGTTGCACTACCGCACTGACCCCGCCCGATTTGGCATGCTGTGGAACGCCATTCAGCTGGTTACCCCATTGATGGTTGGTGTCGCCGCCAACTCGCCACTATTACTGGGCCACCGACTCTGGCACGAGACCCGGATACCCTTGTTCAGGCAATCCATTGATGATCCTGAGGTCAGGCCCGATGGCTGGAGCAAGCCGGCCCGAGTCAGCTTTGGTCACGGCTGGTTGCGTGGTAACGCAATGGAATTGTTCCGGGAAACTGTACAACTCTACAAGCCTCTGATGCCGCTGGTCAGTGGGGAAGATCCTCGGGCCGTGGTGGCAGGCGGTGGTATGCCGCTGCTTGAGGAACTCTGTCTGCATGATGGAACCATCTGGTCCTGGAACCGGCCAATATTTGATCCCGAGGGCGATGCTCATGTGAGGATAGAGATGAGATCGTTGCCAGCGGGACCTACGCCACTGGACATGGCGGCAAATGCAGCGCTGTTTATCGGACTCGCCGAGGGGCTGTCCGATCAGCTGGAACCCTTGCTGTCGGCCCTGCCGTTTAGCTATGCCGAGGAGAACTTTTACCGGGCGGCCAGGGATGGACTGCAGGCCCAGGTGTTATGGCCGAATGCCCGACAAAACGGCTTACAGGAGCAATCACTGGTGAGTGTATTAGAGCAGCTGTTACCCACTGCGGAACGGGGTTTGGCCAGTATCGGGGTCGATGAACAAGAATACCGGAAGTGGCTGAAGGTTATCGAAGACAGATTATCAACCGGGGTTAATGGTGCGAGCTGGCAGTTGGCCCAATTTAATCAGTTGATGTCTACCGGCATGAACCGGAAGGAAGTTTGCCGGCTGCTGCTGGCCGCTTACCAGGCGCGCTCAATAGCCAATATCCCGGTATCCCGGTGGACTGATATTGRGCAGGCAGAGGCKTGAATATGCAGTTAGGCAAGGCCTTCARAATSCTCCAGAAGCYCTCGGCAGAAGACRTRSCARCATCCGTTACCGATTTTCTAGTTCAGCTTGGYGGKCCAGCGGTGATCAAGCTGGAYGGYCGCGATAACCGYCGTTGCCGTTTTGTGGTCACCCTCCTGCACGGCAATGAACCCTCCGGTTTGAAAGCGGTTCACCAATTGTTGCGCGAGGGCTTTGAACCCGAGGTGGATACCTAYCTGGCCATTGTTTCGGTCGAGGCGGCTTTGRCTGAACCGCARTTCAGYCACCGYTWTTTGCCAGATCAGCGTGACATGAATCGGCTGTTTGCYCCCCCCTACTCAGATGCCCAAGCGATGTTGGCTGCTGAGTTGCTGGMYATCATTCGCCGGGTGGRGCCCGAGGCYGTTATCGATCTCCACAATACCTCCGGTGATGGACCCGCTTTTGCGGTCGCTGTAGAAGAACAGCCCATTCATATGGATATCGCCATTCTYTTTACYCATCGGCTCATTATTACCGATATCCGTCTSGGGGCRYTGATGGAGTCACGAGACCTCAATTGTCCGGTGGTGACGATCGAGTGTGGCGGCGCTGCGCAGGCGCTGTCAGACACGATTGCCCGACAGGGATTAAAACGATTTATGATGGAAACAGAACTCGCCAGGCCGATGCTCCCCGACTCAGAGAAATTGGCCGAGCGGGATATCTATCGACACCCGGTGAGGATGGAACTGAAGCCCGCAGGACGTCTGTGCTACGCAGAGGAACCCTGCCCCGATATGGATATTACGTTGCCGCTCCATCTCGACCGGCGAAACTTCGGCGTTGTCGGTCCGGATTCGCCGCTGGCCTGGCTGAACCGCCATGGTATCGATAATCTCAGGGTGGTTGATGCCAGTGGCCATGACGTCATTGATCAATATTTTGTTTCACGGGATGGCAAGCTTTACCCGCGAACCTTTTTAAAGCTTTTTATGGTGACGACCAATCCTTCGATAGCGGTGAGTGATTGTATTTTTTATGCGGTGAAAGAAGTGGACCATACCCATTTGCAAACGACCCTGATGACCTGATTCGATTGCTTCTGGAGCTCCGGATTAGAGCGATCGAAAGTAGTCGGGGACCAATATCGAGGCTGGTCCCTGATGGCATTCGTCAAACTGTGAACCGTTGGCCGAGGTCTCCAGGTTGAGTTCAACCGTCTGTGCCCCGGCAGCTTTGGCGACGGTAAAGAACCCGGCAGCCGGATACACATGACCGGAGGTGCCAATAGCAATAAACAAATCGCACTGGTGTAAAGCCCGGTAGATGTCATCCATAAAAAGTGGCATTTCACCAAACCAGACCACGTGGGGGCGGAGGGTGGCTATTTTGTCGCAGCATGGGCAGGGTATCGATGACGCAGTATTCTGGTGGCAGTCAAAAATTTTTCCGGTGGTGCTACAACGGGTCTTTAATAACTCACCATGCATATGCAGAACATGGCTGCTACCGGCCCGCTCATGCAGGTCGTCGATGTTCTGTGTGACCAGCGTGAAGTTGCCGGAGAAGCGTTGCTCAAATTCCGCCAGTGCGATATGGGCCGGGTTGGGGACGATACCCGGATCCAGCAGTTGCCGTCTGCGTTCATTGTAGAACTGGTGTACTGTGGCCGGATCACGGGCAAAGCCCTCGGGTGAGGCAACATCCTCTACCTGATGGTTCTCCCAGAGCCCATTGCTGGTTCGGAAGGTCTGTATACCGGATTCAGCGGAGATTCCGGCACCGGTTAAAACAACGACGGATTGACAGGTTTTGGTGGACATAATAGGGCATCTATTCCAATTTTTTCAGTTTGGCAGGCAACTATTGTCTTACCGACCCTGGTTCTGTACAAACCTGCAGAGGTCACAAAGCAGATGAATATTCGCAGGATAATACAATGAGAGATACCCGACCGTTTCTACTCACTACCGATTTCCCAGAGTTGCAGAGAAAGGGTTTGTCGACGCTTCAGGTGAATTTGGGGTATCTCTGCAATCAGAGCTGCAGCCACTGCCACGTAAACGCGGGGCCAAACCGCACCGAACTGATGGATCGTGAGACTGTTCAGCTGGTGTTGCGGGTATTGCGCGAACGACAGATTGCTACGCTCGATCTGACCGGTGGTGCGCCGGAGATGAACCCCCATTTTCGCCATCTGGTATCAGCGGCGGTCAAGCAGGGTGTTACCGTCATTGATCGGTGTAATCTGACCATCCTTCTTGAGCGAGACCAAGCCGATCTGGCGGAATTCCTCGCAGCTCAGGGTGTAACAGTAGTCGCATCGCTGCCCTGTTACACGGAGCAGAATGTAGCCGAGCAGCGCGGCAAGGGTGTTTTTCAGCAAAGTATTGATGCGCTGCAAAAGCTGAATACACTGGGTTACGGGCGAGAGCCAGACCTCGCTTTAAACCTGGTATACAACCCCAACGGCGCATTTCTTCCGCCCCCGCAACAGCAGCTTGAGCAGGAGTACAAAACCCGTCTGTTTGAAGATTATGGCGTCGTGTTCAATCAGCTTTTTACTATCACCAATATGCCTATTAGTCGCTTTGGTGCCACGTTGCTGGCCCAAAGTAACTACGAACCCTATATGCAGTTGTTGAAAGACCATTATCGCCGCGAGCACCTGCAAACAGTCATGTGCCGGGATACCGTCAGTGTGGATTGGTTGGGCTATCTCTATGATTGTGATTTCAACCAGATGCTTGAGATGCCCATGTCCGCCCCGAGCGAACACATTGCCTCAGACCGTCGACCACATTTGCGCGAACTATTGCAGAATGATCTGTCCGGACGACCGATTGCCATTGGTGACCACTGCTACGGCTGTACCGCGGGCAGTGGCAGTAGCTGTGGCGGTGCGCTGGGCTAATGGTCGGTTTGCCGCTCAGTATAGTTATTCCGGTGCTCAATGAGGGGGCTGAGATAACGTCCTGTCTTCAGTGTTTACAAGGGCTTCGCCAAGCAGGGGTGGAGCTGATCGTGGTGGATGGAGGAAGCATGGATGATTCGGTAGAGCGGGCCATAGCTCAGGCTGATCTCGTCATCAGCAGCCCCCGCGGCCGAAGTTTGCAGATGAATGTCGGGGCGGCAAAGGCCCACGGCAATTATCTGCTGTTTCTGCACAGTGATACGCGATTGCCTGTCGGGTTTTCCAGCCATTGGTTGTCGGACAGTGTTTGGGGATTTTTCCCGGTTAAGCTCAGTGGAGACGGTTGGGCTTTTCGGGTGATTGAGTGGGCGATGAGTTATCGGGCCCGACTCTCCGGTATCGGCACTGGCGATCAGGCGCTGTTTATACGCCGCGATATGTTTAATCAGATTGGTGGTTTTTCCGCTATCCCGCTGATGGAAGATGTGGAAATCTGTCGGCGCCTGAAGGCCCTCTGCCCACCCAGGGTGCTGCCTTCCCCTGTTGAGACTTCTGTTCGTCGCTGGCAGCAGCGGGGGATTGTGAACACGGTACTGCAGATGTGGTGGTTGCGGTTGGCGTTTTTTCTGGGTGTGTCCCCAGTACGTCTGGCCAGGCAGTATTACCCTGAATGATGCCCCGATCCTCCGACAACTGCCTGATACAGTTTGCCAAGGCCCCCCTTTTGGGTGCTGTAAAAACCCGTTTGGAGCCCACTCTGGGAAAGACGGGTTGTGTGGCGCTTCACCGGGCGCTGGTCAGCTGGGTATTCAGTCGCCATTTGCCAGTGGGACAGGTTGACAGCGAAGTCTGGTCTGACCGTAAGCACCCTTTTTTCGATGCTCTTCTGGCTCCTGCGGGTGTGCCGTTTCGCCTGCAAGAGGGCGCTGACCTTGGCCAGCGCATGTCCCACGCTTTTGCTGATCGACTACCGCATTATCGCAACGTGTTGTTGATCGGCAGCGATTGCCCAGGGATTGATGGTGATTATATTGCGGCTGCGCTCAAGGCGTTGCAGACAGTCCCCGCTGTGTTGGGTCCGGCCCGTGATGGCGGCTATGTGCTGGTGGGACTCAATCGACCTTGTCCAGGCATTTTTCAAAGCGTGCCATGGGGAACCGGGAGGGTTATGGAGGTGACGCGGCAGCGCTTGATGGCGAACTGTTTACAGTGGTTTGAGCTGGATACACTGGTGGATATTGACCGAAATGAAGATCTGCACTATCTAGTAAGTAGCGTTGAGCGGGAATTATTTTTTAATAAATATTTAACTTGCTGATATTAAAAGAATTATTTTTCTTGACCAGTTTCTGTTTTGCGCCTATTTTTGCGCAAAATCAGTGGTGCTTGACCCCTGTCCCGCAGGGGTCGTTTTATCGGGATCCAGGAGTTTCGATATGAGTGGCGAAGAAGCTTTACAAGATGATGATTTCGATGGTGAGGGAGACGATGCCGGTCAGGAAACTGAAACGGCTGAGGTCGTCGTGAAAATAGTCAATTCAGAGGCCAGAAGGCGTCTCGAAGATCGACTCGAAGAGCGTCGGCTGCAAAAATTGATACGTGATTACGATTACGATATCGACTGACAGCAGTCATTGACTGTTTTTTCTTGAGGATGGGTAACTTTTTCCCTCACCACCCTGAGTTTTGGCATAATATCGTCTGCGCTTCTGGCTGGATGTTTTCTGTTGCCTCAAACTCCACAACTGATACTGGACTCGATTGCTTTTGAACGGGACGACTGCCTGTTGTTTTCCGGGATCTGTCTGTCGCTGGAGTCTGGAGAAATTCTACAAATAGAAGGGCCTAATGGGGTCGGCAAGACCACATTGCTGCGAATTCTTTCAACTGCCTTGATGCCCACTGCCGGCAAGCTGCTTTGGCAGGGCAGTGATGTGGCCCGCCATCGCCAGCTGTATTTGCAGAATCTATTGTTTCTTGGTCACTTGCCTGGTCTGAAACAATCACTGTCACCCACTGAAAACCTGATCTGGTGGCGCCGGATTCATCGGGACCACAGCCCCCTGAAAAATGAAGAAATCCTTAGCTCGCTGGGTTTGTGCGGCTATGAGGACATCCCCTGTTATGCGCTATCTGCCGGCCAGCAGCGGCGGGCCGTACTGGCCCGTTTGTTGGTGACAGAAGCACCCCTCTGGATACTTGATGAGCCGTTTACCGCGATTGACAAGCAGGGTGTCGCCGACCTCGAGGCACTTTTGATTGCACATGCCCAGCACGGTGGTATGGCCGTCCTCTCGACACATCAGGACCTGGGTATTGCCAACGTGCGCCGTTTTCCTCTGGTGGCCTCGGCAGAGGTCGTTTGAGTATGGGCTATGGTTTTGCCGCGATATTGCGCCGCGATTTGCTGTTGGCATTCCGCAACCGGGGTGAGATAGCGAATCCGATCATCTTTTTCTTTATTGTTGTGACCCTTATTCCCCTCGGGTTGACACCTGAAGCGAGCCGCCTGGCTGAAATCGCACCCGGTATTTTGTGGGTCATGGCGCTGCTGGCATCGCTACTTTCAGTGGAGGGGCTGTTCCACAGTGATTACCGTGATGGCACACTGGAACAGTTGGTCATTTCCCCGCAGCCGCTCTATTTAATGGTATTGGCAAAAATTTTGGCTCATTGGTTGATAACGGGGCTGCCATTAACACTGCTGGCGCCGGTTTTAGGTATGATGTTGTCCCTTCCCGCGGCGGGATATCTGCCATTGGTTCTGGGCCTGCTGATGGGCACTGCAGTGCTTAGTTTGCTGGGTGCGATAGGTGCCGGACTGACAGTAGCTCTGCGCAAGGGCGGATTGTTGCTCTCACTGATTGTTATGCCGCTGTATATGCCAGTGCTTATCTTTGGTGCCAGCGCTGTTCAGCGATCTGTAGATGGGTTTTCGGTACAGGGCCCATTGGCGGTTATGGGTGCATTGCTGGCTTTTTCGCTGCTGATTGCACCGTTTGCCACGGCCGGTGCCCTGCGGGTCAGTATGCACGGTTGACTATTTGGTCGGTGGCTCGATCAAAAATAAGGTTAAAGACACTATGTGGCAATGGTTTCATCGTTTGGGCTCGCCCCGCTGGTTTTATCAGACCAGTGGTAAGTGGCTTCCCTGGTTGGCGGGTATTACCTTTGTGTTGCTGCTCATCGGGTTGGTGTGGGGGTTAGGTTTTGCCCCACGGGATGCGAAACAGGGAAACAGTTTCCGAATTATCTATATTCATGTGCCGGCCTCTTTCCTGGCACTGGCCGGTTACTACGTGATGGCGATTGCCGGTGCCGTGGGTCTGATCTGGAAAATGAAGCTGGCGGATATGGTTATGAAGTCAGCGGCACCACTTGGTGCAGCGCTGACCTTTGTCGCGCTGGTTACCGGAGCCATTTGGGGAAAACCCACCTGGGGAACCTACTGGGTTTGGGATGCTCGAATTACCTCGATGCTGGTGTTGTTGTTTTTATACATGGGGGTGATGGCCCTGCAGCACTCCTACACTAGTGTGGATGCCGCGAACAGGGCGAGTGCGGTATTGTCACTGGTGGGTATGGTGAATATTCCGATTATTTATAAATCCGTTGACTGGTGGTACACACTACATCAGCCTGCGACCATCAAATTTACGGAAGCCCCCACCATGCACCCTGATATGTTTCATCCGTTGCTGGTAATGATAGCGGGCTTTTATTGTTTTTATGCGCTGGTGCTGATTCTCAATACCCGCTCGGAAATTCTGCATCGCGAGCGTCGGTCCAGTTGGGTAAAGGATGTTGTGTTACAAAATCAAAGGTGATGGACGTTGATATTCCGTTTTGACAGTTTTCAGCATTTTTTGCAGATGGACGGGCACGGTGCCTACGTATGGTCGGCCTACCTGATAGCCATCCTTGTCATGGTCTGGCTTGTAGTCAGTCCGTTATTTCGGCAATCGGGCGTGCGACAGGCTGTTGCCCGGGAGCTGCGTCGTGAAACTGCCAGACAGGGCAGTTCAGGCCAGACAGATAAAGAATGAGGATCCCCCGGCGTGCTTGTAAAAACCAGAGTTAAACTATGATGAATCCGATTCGTCGACAGCGGCTGTTTTTAGTCATTTTTATTGTAGTGGCGGCTTCCCTGGCTGTGGGTTTGATGACCTATGCCCTGCGGGATAACATCAATTTGTTCTATCCACCTTCGGATATTGCTGCCGGTGAGGCACCGCCGGGTGTCCGCATTCGCGCCGGGGGTATGGTAGTGGACGGTAGCGTTGAGCGGGCAAGTGATTCGCTGTTTGTCCGTTTTTTGGTGACAGACGGTGAAGCCGAGGTGGAAGTCCACTATACCGGTATTCTGCCTGACCTGTTTGCTGCGGGCGAAGCTGCTGTGGTCACAGGTGAGTTGAACAAGCAGGGCATTTTTATGGCGTCTGAAGTGCTGGCAAAACACGATGAAAATTACACCCCTCCGGAAGTGGCAGATGCCATGAATGCCGCTCACGAACGGGCCCAGCAATCGGCGGATGAATCCTGACAGAAAAAACCGGGTACTAACCTATGCTTGCAGAATATGGTCACTTTGCGCTTATCCTGGCGCTGATTTTAGCTTTGTTGCAGTCTGGGATACCCTTGGCTGGTGCGTCTTTAGGCAACCGCTTGTGGATGGCCTCGGCGAGACCGCTGGTGGTTGGTCAGACTGTGATGGTGGCTTTCAGTTTTGGCTGTCTGGTGGCGTTATTTCTCAACGACGATTTTTCCGTGCGCTATGTCGCTGCCAACTCCAATTCTTTACTCCCGGATTATTTCAAGGTCAGTGCCGTGTGGGGCGCCCATGAGGGTTCACTGTTGTTGTGGGCATTAATCCTGGCGGCGTGGAGTTTTGCTGTGGCACTGTTCAGTCAGACTCTGCCGAAGGAGCTGGTGGCAAGGGTACTGGCGGTGATGGGGTTGATCAGTGTCGGCTTCTACCTGTTCATGCTGTTCACCTCCAACCCGTTTGAGCGCAGCCTGCCGTTTTATCCTGCGGAAGGCGCCGACCTGAATCCGCTGTTGCAGGATGTCGGGCTGATTGTTCACCCGCCGATGCTGTATATGGGTTATGTGGGCTTTTCGGTGGCTTTTTCGTTTGCTGTGGCGGCTCTGCTCGCCGGTCGTCTGGACGCCGCCTGGGCTCGCTGGACCAGACCCTGGACCAATATGGCCTGGGTATTTCTGACACTCGGTATTGCGCTGGGCAGTTGGTGGGCCTATTACGAACTGGGTTGGGGCGGATGGTGGTTCTGGGATCCCGTCGAAAACGCCTCCTTCATGCCATGGTTGGTGGGAACAGCATTGATCCACAGTCTTGCAGTGACGGAAAAGCGTGGCGTATTTCGCAGCTGGACGCTGTTGTTGGCGATTTTTGCCTTTTCGCTCAGCCTGCTCGGGACGTTCCTGGTCCGTTCCGGGGTGCTGACCTCGGTACATGCGTTTGCTGCTGATCCGGAGCGAGGGGTCTTTATTCTGATGTTCCTGGCACTGGTGGTAGGTGGTTCGTTGTTGCTTTATGCCCTACGGGGGCCTTCGGTTAAAGGGGTGACCCATTTTACCGGTGTTTCCCGAGAGATGTTTCTGCTAGGAAACAATATCCTGTTGGTCAGTGCCATGGTCATTATTCTGTTAGGCACACTTTACCCCCTGTTTGCCGATGTGCTTGACTGGGGCAAAATTTCTGTGGGGCCGCCCTATTTCAATCTGTTTTTTGTCCCGCTGATGCTCATTCTGGCGGTATTCATGGCAATCGCTCCCGTGATGCGCTGGAAGCGAAACAGCCTTGCCGGCCTGCGACGGTTTCTGACGCCACCACTGCTGATTTCACTGCTGGCAGGCGCATTCTCGCCACTGCTGTTTAACCCGGACTATTCTCTGATCATTGCGGTGACGATGGCCGTGGCAATCTGGGTGCTTACGGTGACATTACTGGATCTCTGGCAGAAATCCGGTCATTCCCGTTCGAGATGGTATGGCCTGGTACGGCTCAAGGGAAGTTACTATGGTATGGTCCTAGCGCATCTCGGGGTGGTGGTCTGCATGGTGGGGGCTGCTGTGACAACGGTTTACAGTATTCAGCGGGATGTGAGAATGGTGCCGGGCGATCAGGTGGAGATGGCTGGATACCAGTTCGAATTTGTTGAGGTGCGCAAGGTACAGGGACCCAACTATATTGCGGACCAGGCACTGATCACAGTGACCCGCGATGGAAAACGGGTGAATCAACTGAAGCCTGAAAAGCGGCGCTATGTGGCCAGTGGTCAAACCATGACCGAGGTGGGTATAGACGGAAACCTGTGGCGTGACCTTTATGTGGCGTTGGCTGAGCCGTTAGAGGGCGGGGCCTGGGCGATTCGGGTGCATTTCAAACCCTTTGTCCGGTGGATATGGCTGGGCGCCCTGCTGATTTCCATTGGCGGATTGATTGCCGTACTGGACAAGCGATATCGGCGGCAGCGGGTTACCCAGACCGGGTCGGATATCCTGGTAGGCAACGTTTGAATGGTCGGGTGTTGATGTGTCCAGATTAAAGCTTTTTTTGCCTTTGATGGCGTTTGTGGTGCTGGCCATTTTTTTACTCAATGGCCTGGAGCGTGACCCCAATGCCATGCCCTCGGCGCTGATTGATCGGCCCGTTCCGGTATTTTCTCTCCCGGTACTGGGTGATGAGACACGCTCAGTGACGGAGACGCTGTTTCAGGGTGAGCCCGCACTGCTTAATGTCTGGGCCACCTGGTGTGTTGCCTGCCGGATCGAGCATCCCTTTCTCAACAAGTTGGCTGATCAGGGGATACGTATTATCGGCCTTAACTACAAGGACGATAATGATGCGGCCAGAAAATGGCTGATGGACAAAGGTGACCCTTATGCGTTGAGCGTGATTGATGCGCGGGGACGAATGGGGCTGAACCTCGGTGTTTTTGGTGCGCCTGAAACCTACGTCGTGGATCGTACCGGCACTATACGTTACAAGCATATTGGTGTTGTGGATGATCGCGTCTGGCGAGATAAGCTCCTGCCCATATGGCAAGAAATTCAATGAGGTGACAGAACGTATGTCTGAAGAAGATTATCAACGAGGAATGAGTGTACGTCGCCAGGTGATGGGTGATGAGTTTGTCGATCGATCCATGGCGGCGGCCACAGCATTTACACAACCCGTTCAGGACTATATCAATGAAAACTGTTGGGGTTCCGTGTGGGCGCGAGACGCATTGCCCCTAAAAACCCGTAGCATGATTACGATTGCCGTTCTGGCAGCACTCAAAGCGCCAGCGGAATTAAAAGGCCACGTGCGCGGTGCATTGCGCAATGGTTGCACCGTTGAGGAAATTCGTGAGGTATTGCTGCATACCGCACCCTATATCGGGGCGCCTGCCCTTCAGGAGGCGTTTCGTGCAGCAAAGGAAATCGTTGAAGATCAGTGAGAGGGGGGCGCGGCGGCCAGCCTGTTTATATCCTCCAGGGAAACACCAGGTGAAGTCTATTAAGATCGCTCAATGGTAGGCTGTTCGGATGTTAACGCAGGAAAAACGGGATCAGTATGCACAGGATTTTAACCGTTGGGACTTTCTTACTGCTGATACTGGCCGGTGCTGGATCGGTCGGAGCCCCTGAGGATGTACAGACATTTTCCTCCGATGAAAAACGGCAGCGGTTTCATGAGCTGGTGGCTGAATTGCGTTGTCCAAAATGCCAGAATCAGACTCTGGCAGATTCCAATTCCCCTATAGCCCAGGATCTCCGCGGTGAGATCTACCGGATGCTGGAAGATGGGAAAACAGACAGTGAAATTGTCGACTTTCTGGTTGCTCGCTATGGTGAATTTGTCATGTATCGCCCGCCGGTCAAAAATACCACACTGATACTCTGGCTGACGCCATTGCTTCTGGTGGTGATTGGTATTGGTATTTTATGGAGGGTCAATCGTCGCCAGTCGATGGCTGCACAGCCAGTAAACACCCGGCCCGACGTGGTATCGGCAACGGCCGGCAGCAGTGAAGCATTATCTGCGAAAGAACAGGCGCAGTTGCAAACTCTGCTGGGGGAAAGCGAACAGTCTGAATCAGATGACGATAAAAGCAGTGGTAGGGTGGAGCGATGATCTGGTCAATCCTGGCTTTTCTCACTTTGCTGGCCGGTCTTTTTGTGATTTACCCGCTGCTGCGAAAAGCGCCCCGGGTGCAGTCAGAGGAGGGGCAACAGGCGAACATCGTATTGTTTCGCGAGCAGCTGTCGGAGCTCGACCGCCAATTGGCCGATGGTGAAATGGATGAGCAGCAGTATCGTGAGCTGGTCGCAGAACAGAAACGCCTGCTACTGGCAGACGAGTCAGATTTACCGGTGATAGAATCCTCCAGATCTCGTGGCGCCTGGTTGTTAATGGCGGGTCTGTTGCTGGTGCCGCTGTTGGCTTTCAGTCTTTACCATCAGCTCGGTGCCAGTGAGGATGCGCTGATCAGTGAACTGATGGAGAAGCGCCTTGCAAACCGGGACAGCGAAGCAGATGCTCAAATTCGTCAGCAGTTGCAACAGAAGATTGCCGGCCGTCTGCAAGACCAACCCGATAACGTGTATTACCTTGTTATGCTGGCCCGTATGCTGCTTGAAGACGGTGAGTTTTTGCAGTCCAGTGCCACTTACCAGCGAGCTGTACGGATTGCTCCCGATGACGCAGACCTTCAGGCAGAGTATGCTCAGGCGGCTTATTTTGCCTCCGGAAACCGTTTCAGTCCTGAGGCCGATTCGGCGCTCGAGAGCGCATTGGCCCTTGACCCCAACAACCTCACCGCCTTGGGCCTAAAAGGCATCCGTGCATTTGAATCGGGCGATTATCTCGTGGCGATTACCAGCTGGCAAAATGCCCTGCAGGCGATTCATCCCTCAACGCCCCAGGCTGAATCCCTGAAGGCGGGAATAGAGCGTGCCCGTGAACAAATGGGAGACAGCATGCCCTCTCTGCGCGTGAGTGTCTCATTGGCGCCGGAGCTGACTGCTGATTCCGGACAAGCGATTTATGTATTTGCCCGGGAATGGCAGGGATCACCAATGCCATTGGCTGTGGCCAGATTACAGGTGGCTGACCTGCCGACCACCGTCGTGCTGGATGATTCAATGGCAATGCCCAACGGTAAGTTACTTTCTTCGGCTGATCGGGTTGAGGTGGTAGCGAGGATTTCAACAACGGGCTCAGTGGCTCCGTCAGCAGGTGACCTGGAAGGTGCCAGCGAGGTCCTCTCCATGAAAAAACAGGGCATTGCTGCAACCATTGTTATCGACAGGAAATTATAGAATCACGGTTGCTTGTGGACGCTGTCCAGCTGTGTAAAATCGCAGTTTTCCAGTCGCTCGATAACACCCGGCTGATACGGCATGTCAATGCAATAAAACTTCTGGCAGGAATGCCATTAAAAAGAGACATCATGCGCCTCAAATGTATCAAACTGGCAGGCTTCAAGTCGTTTGTTGACCCGACCACTGTGTCTTTTCCAAGCAATCTCTGTGCCGTTGTTGGTCCGAATGGCTGTGGCAAATCCAATATCATTGATGCAGTGCGTTGGGTCATGGGTGAAAGTTCTGCCAAACATTTGCGCGGCGAGTCCATGACCGATGTCATTTTTAACGGTTCCGGCGGGCGGAAGCCTGTGGGCCAGGCTTCGATTGAGCTGGTTTTTGACAACTCTGATAGCACCCTGGGTGGTGAGTATGCGAGCTGGAGTGAAATTTCCATCAAGCGCAAAGTCACCCGAGATGGTCAGTCCCAATATTATCTGAACGGCAGCAAATGTCGTCGACGCGACATCACGGACATATTTCTCGGTACCGGCCTGGGCCCGCGCAGCTATGCCATCATTGAGCAGGGCATGATTTCCAACTTGATTGAAGCGCGCCCCGATGAGTTGCGTGTCTATATCGAAGAAGCTGCGGGGATTTCAAAATACAAGGAGCGCCGGCGGGATACAGAAAACCGTATCCGTCGCACCCAGGAAAATCTGGAGCGCCTCACCGATATCCGCGAAGAGCTGGGCCGGCAACTGGGCCGACTGGAGCGTCAGGCCCAGGCCGCTGAAAAGTACACCGAATTCAAAAAGGAAGAGCGCCGAATCAAGGCAGAGCTGCAGGCGCTTCGCTGGCGATTGTTGGAAGAGCAGATTGTCGAGCGGCGTCAGGTCATTTCCGGTTATGAGTTAAAGGTTGAGGCACTGGTTACGGAACGCAGTGCTTGCGATACAGCGGTGGAGCGTCACCGCACCGAGTACACGGAGTCGGGTGACAGGTTTAACGAAGTGCAGGGGCGCTATTACAGCATTGGCGCTGAGGTGGCAAGAATCGAGCAGGCCATTAAGCATGTTCAGGATCGCGCCCGCGAACTGCAACAGGACCTGATGCAGACCGACCGTAATTTTGCTGAATCCGAAGAGCATCTGCGTGTCGATCGCGAGAAGGCTGAAAGGTGGCAGAGTGAGTTGCTGGAAATCGCGCCTCAGCTGGAAAAGGCGAATGCCGCCGAGAAGCTTTCTCAGAGTGTGTTATCCCAGGCTGAGGAGACCATGCAGGCCTGGCAATCCCAGTGGGACGAATTCAATCTTAAGTCCGGCGAGCCCCGTCAGCAGGCGGAAGTAGAGCAGTCCCGTATTCAACACCTGGAACAGGCGTTGCGTCGACTGGCCGAGCGGATAGAGACAGTGCAACAGGAATATCAGGGCCTTAGCGACAGTCCGGTGCAGGAAGAAATTGCCTTGGTACAGGCGCAGCTGGCGGAGGTCGAGCTGGCCCTCGGGGATCAGCAGGCTCGCCTTGATAGCCTGAACCTTGAAATTGAAAATACCCGCCAGAAAAGCCTTGAAAGCGGTGCTGAGCTGGATCTACAGCGGGGTCGGCTTCAGTCCATGCTTGGCAGGAAGTCATCGTTGGAGGCACTGCAACAGGCTGCATTAGGCGGCGAGGGCGACCAGCAACAGTGGATCGAGAACCAGGAACTGGCTGGACACCCGAAACTGGCAGAAACCTTACAGGTGGAGCCGGGTTGGGAAACGGCTGTGGAAACAGTGCTGGGTAATTACCTGCAAGCGGTTTGTGTCGATGATTTCACCTCGATGAGTCATCAGCTTGACAGTTTTGGCAAAGGTCACCTGGTTTTGCTGGATCGGGCCGAAACTGAGCTCATTAAACCGGTATTAGCCAGTTCTCTGGCCAGTAAAGTTACTGGTGAGTGGGCCGGGTCATTATTAACCGGTGTGCTGGTTGCTGAAGACCTCTCTGCTGCATTATCGATGCGCAAGCAGTTGTCAGCAGCGCAATCTGTCATCACGCGTGATGGATTGTGGCTCGGCGTCAACTGGCTCAGGGTAGCGCGCGATCAGGACGCCCGTGTCGGTGTTTTAAAACGGCAACAGGCACTCGAGTCACTGACCCGGGAGCTGTCTGAGTGTCAATCGATCATTGATGTGCTGTCTGTTGAGAAAAGTACCACAGAGCAGGCATTGCGGGAGCTTGAAGTCAGTCGTGAGGACATTAGCCGCGATATGGCTGAGCAGCAGCGCCACTATGCGGAGCTTCGCTCCGTGTTGGCTGCCAACCAGATGCAGGTGGAGCAGTTTGCCGCCCGTCGTACCCGTGCCGAAAATGAGCTCAATGAAGCATTGCAGCAGCAGCAGCTGGAGCAGGAAAATCTCAAAACTGCTCGACAATCCCTGTCAGTTGCCATTGAAATGATGGAGCAGGATACCGTCCGGCGTGAGCAATTGCTCCAGCAACGGGACAGCTTTCGGGCAGGGCTCGATCAGGCGCGGCAGGCTGCCAGACACGACCGCGATCACTGCCATGAACTGGCCATGCGTGAAAAGTCGGTCAGTACACAGTTGCACGCTGTTCTGGAAGGGATTGAACGTTTGCAGGTACAGGTGGCCCGACTTCAGGAGCGCCGCGAGCAGTTGCATGCGGTATTCAATCAACATGAAGATCCGACACTACAACTTCAGGAAGATCTGGCTGCACAACTGGAACGGCGTCTGACAGTGGAGAGAGAGCTTACTACTGCGAGACAGGCACTGGAAACGATCGAAGAGCAGATGCGCGAAACCGAAAAACGGCGTAGCCAACTGGAGCAGCAGATACAAACAGAACGGGTGGAGCTGGAACAGCATCGGCTTTCCGCCCAGGATCTGGCTACTCGCAGTAAAACGATTGCGGAACAAATCAGTGAGCACCGTTTTGATCTGGATAGTCTGTTGGCGGCACTGCCGGAAGATGCGGATCTCTCCCAATGGGAGGAGGAGTTGGAACGGCTGGCCAACCGCATTCAGCGGCTGGGTCCGATCAATCTCGCAGCAGTTGATGAGTTCAAGCTGGAGTCGGAACGGAAAACGTACCTGGATGCCCAAAACGCCGAGCTTGAGGAAGCGCTGCAGACGCTTGAGGATGCGATCCGAAAAATTGACAGGGAAACCCGTACCCGTTTCAGGGAGACCTTTGATCTGATCAACAGCTCCCTGCATGAACTGTTCCCTAAATTATTTGGTGGCGGCCACGCTTATCTGGAATTGACGGGCGATGATCTGCTGGATACTGGCGTTACGATTATGGCGCGACCACCGGGTAAGAAAAATACCACCATTCACCTGCTGTCGGGTGGCGAAAAAGCCATGACAGCTATTGCATTGGTGTTTTCTATTTTTGAGTTGAACCCTGCGCCTTTTTGTATGCTTGATGAGGTGGATGCACCGTTGGATGATGCGAATGTTGGGCGCTATGCCAGAATGGTGGAAGAAATGTCTGCCAGAGTGCAATTTATTTACATTTCCCATAACAAGATTGCCATGGAAATGGCCAATCAGTTGATGGGGGTTACCATGCACGAACCAGGCGTGTCACGCTTGGTCAGTGTGGATGTTAATCAGGCCGTGGAGTTAGCGGAAGCCTAGGGCCTGTTAACAGGCCCCGGTAAATTACCCCGCTTGGCCAGAAGACCATTGCTGTTGCCACAGGGTTATTAAATTCGCAAAGCGAAATTTTGACAGGATAAAAAAGACGATGGAATTTGGTGCTCGCGAAATGATGCTTGCATTGGGCGTGCTGGTTGTACTGGCGATTGTCCTCGATGTGATCCGGCGTGTGCGTAATGCCCGTTACGACAGAATTCATATGTCGAAACGGAAACAGCCCATTTTTGATAGCGATGCCGGGCGGGATGAATACGGTAGTGAGTTGCCCGGCGGCGGCGCACGGGTTGTCGGCTATCGGAATGAATCTGATGTTGAGGAAATGAGCCGTGCTGTCAGGCAGCGTGCCGAGGCCAATAAACCTAAATTGACGGTGCCCTTCAAGAAACCGGAACAATCCAGTCTTTTTCAGGAGGATCCGGTCCCACCGTCCAGGCCTGTCCATGTTGAACCGGTTGAGACTGCTTCCGTTCCCACTGGGGAGGCTTCTGTGAACGAAGCCACCGAGAAAGACGTTGTTGAGAAGGAAGCTTCTGGTAGAGATACCGTTGAGAAAAAGGCATCGGGTTCAGAGCGCGCCACTCGGAAACCTGCCTCTGTCGTCAGTGTTGTGGTGATGCATCTGATGGCGGGTGAGGACAAGGTGTTTGCGGGGCAGACCTTACTGGATGCATTGCTTGCGGAGGGACTGCGTTATGGCTCGATGAAGATTTTTCATCGCCATGTCGGTGACGATGGCTCGGGGCCGGTACTTTACAGCGTGGCCAATTCCGTTAATCCCGGTACCTTTGACCTGAATGATATGGAGCAATTTACCACACCGGGTGTCAGCTTTTTCTTTGCCATGGAGGATGTCGATGATCCCGCCGCCGCTTTTGAGCTGTTGTTGGGCGCTGCCAGACAGATGGCCACTGATCTCGGCGGCACCTTGAAAGATGAAAGCCGCAGCGTCCTCACCCGGCAGACAGAAGAGCACTATCGGCAGCGCATAGCAGATTATTGCCGCACCCAGTTATCCGGAATTGAATAATGGCCTCACCGGACTCTGCCGTTCGGGAGGAAGCGGCTGCGCTGCGCAGGCAGCTGAATGATCATAACTACCGTTATTATGTGCTGGATGAGCCTTCAGTTCCGGACGTTGAATACGACCGCTTGATGCAGCGGCTCAACAGGCTGGAAACGGAGTTCCCCTCGCTGAAAACCCCGGACTCGCCCACCCAGCGCGTGGGTGGCGAACCGCTCAGCAGCTTTGAGCCGGTTACCCACGAAGTACCTATGTTGTCGCTGGATAACGCCTTCAGTGACGAGGAGCTGGTGGATTTTAATCGCCGCTTGCAGGATCGTCTTAAGAGCCAGGATTCTCTGGTTTATGTGTGCGAGCCGAAACTGGATGGGGTGGCCGTCAGCCTGCTCTATGAAAACGGTTATTTAGTGCGCGCTGCCACGCGGGGCGATGGTGCCACCGGCGAAAACATTACAACGAATGTTCGCACGATTAATTCTGTTCCTCTCAGGTTGCAAGGTGAGAACTTGCCGGTGGTTCTGGAGGTAAGGGGTGAAATTTATATGCCCCGGTCCGGTTTTGAGCAACTGAATGCCAGGGCCAGATCCACTGACCAGAAACTGTTCGTCAACCCCCGGAACGCAGCAGCGGGGAGTCTTCGGCAACTGGATTCGAGAATCACCGCGTCGCGACCGCTGGAAATGATGGCTTACAGTCTGGGTCGTCTGGAAGGACTCCCGTGGCCGACTACGCATATGGACACGCTCCATTTGTTGAAAAAACTCGGCTTTCTTATCAGCCCCCATATTGAGTTGGCAGAGGGCATACAAGGCTGTATTGATTACTATCAGAAAATGATCTCTGTTCGGCAGCAGCTGCCTTACGATATTGACGGGATTGTATACAAGGTTGATGACCTCGGGACCCAGCGGCGACTGGGCTTTGTGGCCAGGGCTCCCCGCTGGGCGATTGCCCGTAAATTTCCCGCTCAGGAGGAGATGACCCGGTTGCTGGATGTTGAGTTTCAGGTGGGGCGGACAGGTGCAGTAACCCCTGTCGCCCGGCTGGAGCCGGTATTTGTAGGCGGTGTTACGGTGAGTAATGCAACCCTGCACAACCAGGACGAAGTGATCCGGTTGGGTGTCAAACTTGGCGACAGGGTGATTGTGCGCCGTGCTGGGGATGTCATCCCCCAGGTGGTTAAAGTCATCGTCGAAGATCGGCCTTCCGACGCCAGAGACGTGGTGTTTCCCGATCATTGCCCGGTTTGTGGGTCACCAGTGGAACGGGTCAAAGGTGAAGCGGTAGCCCGTTGTTCCGGTGGACTGATTTGTCCGGCGCAGCGCAAACAGGCGATCAAGCATTATGCCTCCCGCAAGGCGATGGATATTGATGGCCTTGGCGACAAGCTGGTTGAGCAACTGGTGGATAGGGGACTGGTCAGCTCGGTAGCTGATCTTTACAAACTGACAGTCGATCAACTGGCGGGTCTGGAGCGAATGGCGGACAAGTCTGCTGCCAACCTGATGGCCGCTGTGGCCGCTTCAAAGCAGACTTCGCTGCCCCGCTTTATTTATTCACTGGGGATTCGTGAAGTGGGTGAAGCCACGGCGCGCAGTCTCGCAGAGTATTTTGGCAATCTTCAGGCTCTACAGTCAGCGGATGAAGAGCAACTCCGGGAAGTACCCGATGTGGGACCGGTTGTGGCACATTTTGTGAGCACTTTTTTTCAACAGCCGGAGAACCGGCAGATTGTGGAAGCGCTGCGTGAAGCGGGTGTGCATTGGCCGGATATCGTGGCACCTGATAAATCAACACTGCCATTGGCCGGCGAAACCTGGGTGCTCACCGGCACGCTGACCTCGATGGGAAGATCCGAGGCAAAAGAGAAATTGCAGCAATTGGGAGCGCGCGTGGCGGGCACTGTCTCGTCTGCTTCTGCTTGTGTGGTGGCAGGGCCCGGCGCGGGAAGCAAGCTGGCAAAAGCCAGAGAGCTGGCGGTGCCGGTTATGGATGAAGATCAGCTATTGGCCCTTTTCAAGACGCACGGACTGCTTTGAAAAACAACAATTTCACGGCCTCCTGTATGGCTTTTTTTTACGAGCCTTTAAAGGCGCTTTTCTGACTATTTTTATCGCAAATGAATGACAACCCTAACGCCTTAACGGACAGTCCGACCGGCAGCTTTCGTTTTTACCTGCAGGGTATGGGCGTGAGTTCCTTTGCGCACGGTTTGCAAATCGTGTTGTTTCCCTGGCTGTTGGTCGGTGTTCTGAATGAATCTCCCGAGCGTGTTGGTATTGCGCAGATGGCCCTGATGTTGCCACAGCTGTTATTTGTATTGTGGGGTGGTGTCATGTCAGATAATCGCCACCCCGGACAGCACCTGTTTCGGCTTTATTTGCTCTATAACCTGCCTTGCCTGTTGCTGATGGGAACACTGTGGTCAGGACAGCTATCCTTCAGTGTAATGCTGCTCTACGGGTTCTGTTTTGGCACTATTACCGCGTTTGTGCAACCCGCCAGGGAAAGTTTGTTGTCGCGTGTTGTTGACGGTCAGTTGCAACAGGCTGTCGCCAGGGCCTCTTTTGTGCAGTTTACTGCCCAAAGTGCTGGTATTCTGCTGGCCGGCTATATGGATCGTATCGGCCTGTTGCCGTTGATTGGTCTTCAACTGGTAATGCTGGCCACTTCCGGCTGGTTGCTGCGAAACAGTCTCGGTTATTTGTCAGAGAGCAGTATGGGGCGCCGCGGTTCTACCTGGGTGGACATGACGTCCGGTTTGAAACTGGTTTTGCATCACCGGCGGTTATTTCAGTTGATGATGGTGGTTGCGGCAACCGGTTTTCTCGGTTTTGGGCTCTACCTTGTTGCCATGCCCCTGTTGACCCGTGAGGTTTACCAGCAGGGGGCGTCCTTTTTTGCGTCTATCCAGTTTACCTTTATGTTGGGTGTGATCATTTCCAATGTAATTATTATTCGACTGGTGGGACGGTTCAGGCAGCCCGGCAGAGTATTGTTAGTCAGTCTGCTGATACGAGGACTATTTCTGATCTTTATCGCGCTTCACCCCCCCGTCTGGCTATTATTTTTATTGGTGCTGCTGTGGGGTGGCGCCTCGGGGGTTGCAATGATGCTGGGCCGCTCCCTAACCCATGAGGAGTCCCCCCAGAAGTATCGGGCAAGGGTAGTCTCTGTTTACCAGTTATCGCTGTTTGGTGCTGCGACAGTCGGTGCGTGGCTCAGTGGTCATGCCATTGCCTCCGTGGGGGTGCTGACAGCCATTGGTACGCTGGGCGCATTGACCGTAGTGGCGGCGTTAGTTGCCATTAAGTTCAGCGATCTCTGGCAACCATTACCCAACGACTCTCGGGAAGGTTGATCGGTTCAGCAGGATTCCCGAAAAGCCAGCAGAGCTGCAGTGACTGCCACATTCAGTGATTCCACACCATTGTGCATGGGGATCCGAAGGTGGGCTGTGCAGCAGTCGTTGACAGTTTTTGAAACCCCTTCTGTTTCATTGCCCAGCACATAAATGACTGGTGTTTTCGGTCGGAAATCAGTGAGTGTGTTTTCTCCGTGGGAGGACAGGGCGCAGCAGGTGACGCCCCGTTGCTTGAGTGCCTCAAGCGCCTCTGCCAGATTGTCGCAGTGAATCAGTCTGCTCTTGAACAGCGTTCCCGCGCTGGCCTTTATGACCAGCGGAGAAATGGCAGCAATACCCTGGGCGGGTAACAGTAAACCGTGACAGGGGCTGGCGGTAACCGAGCGGATAATCATGCCGAGATTTTGTGGATTAGTGATTCCGTCCAGGGCAATCAGGCTGTAGTTGTCTACTGGTGGCTTGGCGAGAAAGTCTTCCAGCAAGAGGTGATTGGGACAAGCCAGATCCGCTGCCACGCCTTGATCCTGTTTGCCGTTGCGAGAAATACGCGACAGCGCCTGACGGCTGTGGAACTTTATTTCCACGCCCCGAGCTTCGGCCAGTTTCATGATCTGGGCAATGATACCTCCCGTCTGATTGGATTCGGCAAGGTGGAGCCGGTAACAGGGAAGATTATGGTCTTCGAGTGCTTCGAGCACCGGCTTGCGCCCATAGATGGTGAGCATCTTGTCAAAGAAACGCTTTCGCTCGAGATACTCGCCCCCTTGGGCGGGCGCATTATAATGCTGTGTCATTGTGTGCAACCGGGAATCGATAAACCCATATTATAAGCCTATGCAGAAGTTAACCGATAAACAGTTCGACCATTTCAGGGATATGCTGGGGCATTTGCGGATCGAACTCCGGGAGTTGCTGGATCTATCCACAGATGCGAGTCGAACCGTGGTCCTCGACCAAACCATGGTCGGCAGGTTATCGAGAATGGACGCACTGCAACAGCAGCAGATGTCCCATGCCAGTAGAGCTGCTTATCGCAAGCGCCTGGTGGCGGTAGAGCAAGCATTGCGGCTACTGGATGACGGGGAATACGGTTGGTGTGAGCAATGCGGCGAGTTGATTTATACCCGGCGGCTTGAGATAAAACCTGAATCGGCTCGCTGTATTGGTTGTCAGCAGCTCAGTGAAACCTGATGCCACAAAGTTCGTTAACTGATTTCTTGCGGATTTGTCGCCGATTCAAGAATGGCTTTGTAGGCTTTGACGGTTTCTGCCAGCCCCAGAGTAATCGCGTCCACAATCAGCGCGTGCCCGATTGAGACTTCTTTCAGGCCGGGAATGGTCGAGAACCTGGGCAGGTTGTGCAGGTTGAGGTCGTGTCCGGCATTGACGCCCAGACCGAGTTCTGAGGCCCGTAACGCCGCTTGCCGGTGCTGTTGATACAGGTTTTCCAGTGTATCCGGGGCACTACTGTTCCAGGCTGCGGCATAGGGACCGGTATACAGCTCAATACGGTCCGCACCGAGCTGTTTTGCCAGCTCAATCTGTTCAGGAATGGGATCCATAAACAGGCTAACCCGGATTTTGAGGGACTTCAGTTTTTCGATAACCGGTAAGAGTTTGTCAGCTGTTTGGGTCAGGTCAAAACCGTGATCAGATGTGAGTTGGTGATCCGTATCCGGCACCAGTGTGCACTGGTCGGGTAGCACTGCTTCTGCCAGTGAAACCAGGCCCGGGTAGTCGCCCCTCTGCGCTGCAAACGGATTGCCCTCAACATTGAATTCAATTTCCGGTAATGGCTTGAGCAGCTCGGCCAGTTGCAATACATCGCCGGGTCGGACATGGCGCTGGTCCGGTCTGGGGTGCACCGTGATGCCGTTCGCGCCATGGCTGATACAAGCCCTGGCATGTTCAATCAGATCCGGGTAGTTCCCTTCACGGGAGTTGCGAATCAGGGCAATTTTATTGAGGTTGACGCTGAGAGCGATACTCATGTTTTATTGGGCATCCAGCAGGATTGCTTCAATAATCCGCACTGGTTGCCTCGGAACATCATCATGGGGGCCCGACTTCCCGACCGGGACACGCGCAATTTTGTCTACCACCTCCATGCCTTTGGTCACTTTTCCAAATACCGCATAACCGGGGTTCTGCGGGGTTTTATCCAGATTCCAGTTGTCGTCAAGGTTGATAAAAAACTGGGCCCTGGCGCTATTGGGGTCGGATGTTCTCGCCATAGCTACTGTGCCCCTGTGATTTTTGAGTCCATTATAGGACTCGTTTTTGATCGGTTTGCTGGCGGGCTCCCTGGGACTCATGTACTCATTGAAGCCCCCGGCCTGAATCATGAAGCCCTGTATGACCCGATGGAAAATCAGGCCGTTATAATGTTTGTTTTTCAGGAGTTGGACGAAGTTGGCGACGGTCGTTGGTGCTTTTTGTGGGTCCAGTGCCAGTTGAATATCGCCCATGCTGGTTTTTAGCAAGACTTGTACGGGTTTACTGGGGGCTGCAAAAGTGGCCATTGTGCTTAACAGTAATATCGCTGCTGCGATGAGGTGTTTCATAGGTTTATCCCCACTCCGAGAATCGTTTGCGTCTTTTTAGCCTGGGCAGGATCACGGTTAACATTGACCCCATAAGCACGGCGAGAGCGCCATAGAGGAACCAGGTGTTTCTTTCGCTGCTCTCCAGTTGATGATTGGCTGCTTTCAATACATCGATTTCATTTTGCAATATACCGTTGCGCTCCAGCAGCTCCTGGTTCTGTGCATTCATTGAAATGGCATTGGCAGACATTTTCTTGATAGAAGATAGTTCGCTGCTCACTTCATCATTCGTCTCTTTCAGGTGATCAAGCTCGGAAAGCGATTGGGCGTTCTCTTCCTCAAGCTGTGCTAGCTTTTCTGTCAGTTGCTGAACTTTTTTCTCAGCGGCAGCCAGTTGGGTTTTCATGCGTTCGACCAGGTCGCGTGCAACAGGTTTTTTCTGTAGATATTGCGATGGCATCCAGCCATCAAGTCCACTTGTCGTAGTGACATGAGTCCAGCCTTCCCCGTTGGTTTCTACCAAGGTCATGGCAGTACCGCTTTTAATGCCACGGTGCAGGATGGCACACCCCGCACAGGGTGAGGATCGCAGTGGAACTGTATATTCGTCAGAGACATAAATTGTCTCTGCATTGGCCTGACTTGCGAGCAGCACTAATACTGCCATTGAAAATAGTCGCATGGCTTTAAGCATAAATATCTCTAATGGCTGTGATGAGTTCAAGGCAGTACCTTTTTAAATGGTTTGACCAAAACGTTGGCATAGACCCCAGCACCGTTGTATGGATCTGCATTGGCCCATTTTGTTGCAGCT
Source organism: Porticoccus sp. (assembly GCA_002733125.1). Taxonomy (GTDB): domain Bacteria; phylum Pseudomonadota; class Gammaproteobacteria; order Pseudomonadales; family Porticoccaceae; genus Porticoccus. Next base: position 169,764 of record NVUM01000003.1, on the reverse strand, counting down.
TCCAGTGATTCAAATTCTGCTACGATCAGGCTACCGGAAAAGCCCGCTTCGCCGGGGTTTTCGCTGTCTATAGCGGGATGAGGCCCCGCAAGCAGTAACCTCCCTTCCATTTTCAGGCCTTCCAGTCTTGCCAGGTGGGCGGGTCTGGACGCCAGTCGCAGCTCCAGGCTGTTTGCTACGTCCTGGCTGATAATGGCATACCACATGGGCTCACTTCCCTTTTTTGTCGTGGTGGTGGATAACATCTTCAAGAGATAAACCGGTCAATTTGGTAATCCCCCTGAAGAGATAAAACAGTGCTCCCATCAATACCAACATCGCTGGAAGGGCAATGACCGGAAAGCTCAACGCCGTCATTTTGCCCAGTTGATCGTTAAATTCAACTGTACCCGGCTGCGCGGTGATCAACAGTGTGGCCAGCAGATAATTCAGTAGTGATGAAAGGAAGAAAGACCCTGCTACCATCCATGATGCATTGGCCAGACATTTTTCGAAGTGCAGACCGTTGCCTCTTTCTGTCAGTGCGGCCGCCACACGATCTGTCTGGAGTATTTTGTCGTTGTAGAGAAACGTTTTTACCAGTGGGTAGGGCGTTTTCAGGGAGACAATGGTGGCCAGCCCGAATATGGCGGGAATAAGCGCTTCTTTTATGGCGATATAGGCCGGATCCAGTTCAAGAAGACTGATTCCGCCCGTCAAAAAAACACTGACCACACCCAGCGCGGAGAAGAAGTTAATTCTTCTGGCAGTAACAAAGTCCTTAAGTCCGTAGATGACAGGAAAAGCCAGCGCCACCACAATAGCGAGCCGGGTGCCGAGGTAGTCATCACCACTGAGTTTGGTCAGAATTACTGTGGGAATAATGATGTTGAATAGCAGGTTCAGAAGCAGGCTTTCACTTTTGCCGTTATGGGCTTCGGTGTTTTGGGGCGTTGGGGACAGTTCGTTCATTAGGGGGTATAAGTCAGTCTGTGTGTGGCCCGCCATTGTAAGGTAAGGCGACCGGTTTATCGACTGGAAGTGACCTTCCGCCAATTCCTTGAGGATGTCGGAAAAGTGGGAGATAAAAAGTAGCCAACTTGTTGAATTTTGAATAAAAATAAGGCAATAATGCATAAATCATCGCAATAGATTTAAGAAAAAGTTTTATCTCCTTGATTAAAAAGGAAAAAAATATGGGCGTTCTCGGGATGAGTAACAAGCCAAAGCGGCAACTGCAAGCGGATGCAGAGTTTGGGGATCTGTTGATAGCCTACCTGGAACAACTGGGGGTGGAGTATATATTTGGTATTCCTGGTGGCGCTATCGAGCCTCTTTATAATGCGTTAGCACGGAGCGAACGTCGAGGCGGTCCCCGTGCTGTTATTGCCAGGCATGAAACCGGCGCTGCCTTTATGGCCGACGGCTATGCCCGGAATACCGGCAAGCTGGGGGTTTGTTGTGCAACCACCGGACCCGGCGCCACCAACCTGATTACGGGTGTGGCCTCAGCTTATGAAAACAATATCCCGATGTTGGTGATTACAGCCCAGACAGCACTGTCTACTTTTGGGCGAGGTGCATTTCAGGAGTCATCCTGTACGGGTATCAATACGGTCGGCCTGTTTGAGCACTGCACCCGCTACAATACCCTTGTGTCTCATGTTGAGCAGTTTGAAAGCAAGTTGGCAACTGCTGTCATGACAGCCTTCCAATCCCCCTCCGGCCCGGTTCATCTCAGTGTGCCCCTTGACGTTATGCGGGCTGTGACCCTCACTAAAACACCGGCCTATAATCTCTCTGATCTACTGGAACGTCCGTCGTTAATGGATGATCTTGCTGTCGATAAGCTTTATGAGGAGATTATCTCTGCCAAGAATCCGGTATTTCTGGTTGGTGATGAAGCCAGTGAAGCCATTGGCAGTATTTTGAGTCTCGCTGTCGAAGTTGGCGCACGATTATTGGTGACACCGCACGGCAAAGGGTTGGTGAGCCCCTATCACCCTCTTTTCCGTGGAGTGATTGGTTTTGCCGGTCATAGTAGTGCAAAAGAGGTTTTGACAGATAAGTCTGTTGATCTGGTGGTGGCAATTGGGGCAAGTTTAGGCGAGTGGGCAACAGATGGATGGGATACAAAATGGCTGCTAACCAAACGTATGATTCATGTGGAGTCTGCCGAAGTTAATTTTACTCGCAGCCCTATGGCCAAGTTGCATGTGCGCGGCCGCCTTTCTTCAATTTTTGAGCGGCTGGTTTCACGCTATGAAGGTGACTGCAGGGTTAAGCTGCATGCAATCGATGCGAGCGTGCCCAATAAAACTCATGCTGACGATGTTGAGCATGAGCGATATTTCACCATGGACGATGAACAGGGCTATCTTTCCAATGCTTCCCCTATTAAACCTCAACGGTTGATGAGGGAGTTATCCAACCTGTTTCCGCCCAATACACGCTACCTGGCAGATACGGGAGCGAGCTTCGCCTGGGCGACACATTACCTTCATCCCTATGATCGCCGGATTGCTGGTAAGCGAGACGCCCATGGAGGGCTATTTCGTGCAGCACTGGAGTTTGCCTCTATGGGTTGGGCAATAGGGAGTTCTATTGGTACGGCCCTGGCCAGACCGGGTAATCCTGTCGTATGCATTACGGGTGATGGCAGTGTTCTGATGAATGGGCAGGAGATCACAGTAGCGACGCAGGAAAAATTACCGGTGATTTTTGTCGTACTCAATGATGGGGGCTACGGTATGGTAAAGCATGGGCAGAGGCTTACCGGCGCAGAAAATATTGGTACTGAAATACCTGAGACTGATTTTGCTGCGTTTGCCAAGGCGATGGGTGTTGAGTCTCATGTCATCAATTCGCCGGATGACCTGTTGTCACTGGATATCGCTGTGATTTGTAATCGACAGGGCCCCACATTGCTCGATGTCAGAATAGATAGGGATGAAGTTCCACCTATCAGCGTCCGAACCAGTTTGATTGCACAATAATTATGATTGACGAAGATAAACAGGAAAAGATTACCACCAAAATCTGGCGTGAAGTGCCCGAGGATGATAATCCATTTGCGGCAGCTGCCTGCTATTGCGCCGGCTTTGACGTGTTTGGGGATGTRTTGCGCAATGCCAGCTACATTGATTATCTGTACCTGCTTTTCAAGCACGAGCCGCCCACRGCCGRGGCGTCAAAGCTTCTGGARGGTCTGGCACTTGCTTTAGCCAATCCGGGGCTGCGSGAYCACAGTGTRCGTGCAGCGATGTGTGCYGCYGTGGGAGGGTCTACCCGGGCATCGGCACTGATKGCCTCAATTTCAGTGGGGGCGGGAAACCTGGGTGGTGGCCGYGAAGTTTATACGRCGGTTAACTGTTGGCAGACATGCGGTACGGATCTTGCCGCCTGGGAAGCGATYATTAAATCCCCYCCACAGGAAGAACGMGTTGATGTCTGGATRCCGATGGAGCATGCCCCGGGTTTTGATCCAAATGGGGTCAGCTGCCCTAARCCTGTCAGRCAAACCCTGGCGTATCTTGCYGAAATAAGTGAAGGGAATAGCCTTGMCTGGCTGATGCARCATCGTGAAAAACTTGAAGCTATTGCGGGTGCACCTYTGGCAATGTCCGGTGTCGCGGCTGCCGCAATGATCGATTTGTCACTCTCCGCTGAAGAATCGGAAATTCTTTTTATGCTGCTTCGTTTGCCCGGCGCTGCAGTACACGCACTTGAGCAGGAAAAACTGGGATGGCGTCGATATCCTTTTTTTGGAAATGGCCTGAAACTTATGCCTTACGATCAAGTGAGCGATGAGGATTGAGCATGCCGGATGACCTGAAAAAGTACGAAGATAATTGGGAAACATCCATGGGGGCGTGGTTTCCGGGAGAAAAAGTTACATTAAGAGGTAAAGACGTTCTAACGGAGTTAAGAAATTACCGTTGGCATCAATATCTCCTCTACGGTGTCACTGGAAAAAAGTCTGAGCGCATAGCCCGTTTATTTGAGGGTATTTGGCTTATCAGTTGTAGTTTTCCCGACCCACGTTTATGGAACAATAGAGTGGCTGCACTGGCCGCTACGGCCCGATCTACAGGAGTGCTGGCATCATCGGGAGCACTTGCTGTTACAGAAGCCACTATATATGGATTAAAACCAATAAAAGGGGCTATGGATTTTCTCTATCGCACGATGGCTAAAATTAAGAGCGGTCAAGTGCTTGAAGATGTTGTTCGGGAAGAATTAAAAAAATACAGGAATGTATATGGATATGGGCGGCCCATCACTGACCGAGATGAGCGAGTTGCGCCTTTAATGGAATTTGCTCACTCACTTGACGCCGGACATGGTGAGTATACTCAGTTGGCATTTAAGGTTGATGAATATTTGTCATCTTCCCGCTATGGATACACTATCAATATTTCTGGGGTAGCTGCTGCTCTTATGGCGGACGAAGGTTATTCTCCAGACGATCATTATCATCTGGCAACTCTAGCTTTTACTGCGGGGGTTATTCCCTGTTTTATCGATGCCAGCAAGAAACCGGAAGGTGCTTTCTTTCCGTTGCGAGCATCTCGTATCAATTATGAAGGCACAGAAGAATTGAGAGTTTGGGGTAAATAAACAATGAAAAAAATGATATTTGCGCCATTCTTGATAATGGCTTCGTTAACAATCACTGCCGATGAGTCGGTGGCTGACTCCGACCTGGAGCTGATGTCCCTGTACGGTGGCGAAGAATTTATCAGTATCGCGACTGGGGTGACCCAGCCAATAGCCAAGGCCCCCGCCGTTGCCTCCGTTGTTACCGCAGAAGAAATAGAAAAAATCGGTGCACGCGATATCGATGATGTGCTGGAAACCATACCCGGGTTGCACGTTGCAAGAGATAGTACGGGTTATAACCCGATCTATACCTTTCGTGGAATATATGCGGGGCTCAACCCCCAGGTTTTAATGTTGATTAATGGCATCCCGATTACCAACCTGTTTCAAGGGGACAGAAATGTTGTCTGGGGGGGTATGCCGGTTCAGTCGATATCCCGAATCGAAGTGATAAGAGGGCCGGGATCGGCCCTGTATGGTGCGGATGCCTTTGCCGGTGTCATCAATATTGTCACCCACGAGGCCGATGGGGAAGAGCATTTTGAGGCCGGTGCCCGGTACGGTACGTTTAATACCAAGGACTTTTGGGTCAGTAAAGGTGGCTCGATAGGTGATCTGAAATTTTATAGCATCCTGGAAGGGCAAAAAACCGATGGCTTTAATGAAAAAATAAAAGCGGATGCTCAATCCCTCTGGGATATGTTTGGCGGGACCAATGCCTCGCTGGCACCGGGTTCTGTGAACACCCAGCGCGAAAATTATGATGCCCGATTGGAGCTGGTCTATAAAAACCTGACGCTTCGTGGTGGGCTCCAATCTAGAAATAATGCAGGTGATGGCGTTGGTACAGCACAGGCACTAGCTCCGGATAACAGGTTATCTAGTCAAAGATTCAACACTGATCTGACCTATGACAATAAAGCGATCATCAAAGACCTCTCTTTAAAGGTGCAGGCCAGTTACCTGCACACCACCCAGGAAGTGGAAGGAGATCTGGTACTTTACCCGGCGGAATCGACGGGGCCTTTCTTTGATCCTTTCGGGGTGCCGCTCTATCCGGGTGGTTTTCCAGACGGTGTGATCGGTAGCCCTGAAGTCTATGAGCGTCACTCCAGGCTGAATATTTCCAGTTTTTATACGGGGATAGAAAAACACGAGATTGGTTTTGGCACGGGCTATTATTACGGTGACCTTTACAAGGTAAAAGAGTCAAAAAACTTTGGTATCAATCCATCTACCGGCTTCCCCATTATGCCTGGAGACCCGGTGGTGGATGTGAGCGACACACCCTTTGTTTTCCTCGAAGAAGACGAGCGTGAAAACAGCTACTTTTTTTTGCAGGATATCTGGCAGTTTGCCAATGACTGGGAGCTGACCGCAGGTGTTCGTTATGATCATTACTCGGATTTTGGCGATACGGTAAACCCGCGTTTTGCACTGGTCTGGTCCACCACCAGAAAACTGACCACCAAGCTCATTTATGGTGAAGCCTTCAGAGCTCCTTCCTTTGTGCAAACACGGGCAATTAACAACCCGCTTCTTCTTGGGAATCCAACACTGGACCCTGAAGAATTGAAAAGTTACGAAATTGCCTTTGACTATCGTCCGAATTACGATCTGATACTCAACGTCAATGCGTTTTATTATGAATGGGACGATATTATTCAGTTTGTCTCTGATCCCGGTGGCAGTACCAGCACGGCCCAAAATGCGGGTGAGCAAACCGGACACGGTATGGAGTTTGAGGCACGTTGGAGCGCAACGGAGCGCCTCAAACTGATTGGTAATTTCGCCTGGCAGAAATCTAAAGACAGAAATCTCGATACAAACGCGGCAAATTCGCCGGAAAAACAACTTTATGCTCAGATGGATTGGCAGTTTTCCGAGCATTGGAATCTGAATCTGCAGGCGAACTGGGTCATGGATCGAAATCGTGCAGGGGGGGATGCCCGTTCCGATATTGATAATTATGCTTTGGTCGATGTGACACTGCGTCGCAAGTCCCTGTGGAGTGGGGTAGATGTGGCGTTGATTGTCAAAAACCTCTTTGATGAAGATGCCCGAGAGCCCAGTCCAAATTCGGATTTCGGGGCATTCATACCCGATGATCTGCCATTGGCGGGTCAGACTATCATGGCTGAAATACGTTATAACTATTAGGGAACGCTGTAGTCGGTTATTCGACAGGATCCAAGGATGAAACAACTTTTTCTTAACTCTTCTCTATTTGCCAGCCGCTCGTTTATTACAGCGGCTATGCTGTTTTCTATGCTATTTTTATCCGGTTTGAGTAGCCATACAGTCAGTGCTGAGCTGCTTGTTCTATACCCGGAGATACGCGCCCCTTTCTCAAAAATATTTGAAGATATTTCGGCCGGCGCGCAAGAGGAATTCCGGGGACGAACAACACTCGTTTCTTTAGACGAAAATGAGATGGCCTTACCCATTGTTAAAGCTAATCGTCCCGATGTCATATTGGCTCTGGGCCAGAGAAGTGTGATGAGCTTGGAATTGAAAAAAAATCAGGTGCCCATCGTATTGGGAGCAGTCAATGATGCACGGTATCCGTTTCCAGGAATTTTAATGATTCCCGACTCAAAGGTCATTCTGGAGAAACTGATTATGTTGTCTCCTGCCGTCAAGCGGGTTCATGTGGTAAAAAAAACCCCGGGAGAAGATATTCAACTGCTTGGAGCCAGTGAGTTTCTGGCCAGTCAGGGGAAGGAGTTGATCATTCACCAGGGGTCAGATATCAGAGAGGCCGCCGCAATCTATGCGGACTTGACGAAGCATGCGAGCTCGGGTGATGCCGTCTGGATTTTGCAGGATGGCTCTTTTGTGAATAGCGCCATTTTATCGATGTTGCTGGATGTGGCATGGAAAAAAAATCTGGTGGTGTTTTCCTCGAATCCACTGCATGTGAAACACGGCGCCCTGTTTGCCGTTTACCCGGATAACCGAAAGATGGGTGCAAGCCTCGCCAACCTCGCCAATAGAATACTCATCAGTGATGTCGATCAGAAGATGAGCCCGCTTCAGGATGTACTGCTGGCAGTTAATGAGCGGACAGGGAATCACTTGGGGCTCTCTCTTTCTTCCAAGCTCAGGGACGAAGTCAATCTATTGTTGCCGGCCAGGTAACTATTGAACCATGGGGCTTTCCAGAAACAAAACCACCAACATGAAATTCAGGCACCAGCTGGCCTTGATTTTTGTAGTTGGTATTCTGGTGATGGCGCTGATCACCTCTCTCGCAGTCAGCAATATTTCAAGTAAGATTTTTCGTGATGGCCAACTGCAACAGGGCTTTCAGGTAATAGAGTCGCTTGCCAGGCAGGGTGAGCTGTCTCTTCTCTACCAGAGTCATGAGAGCGCCAAGGAACTTGTGGATAACGCTCTTAACTTCCCCGGTGTCAAAGCGGTAACCGTGATGCTGGACACGGGTGAGGTTCTCTATGCCGGCGGTGATGAGACGCTGCAGTCAGGAGATCACTCAGATGAAGTCAGTCTCATTCACGAGGATGATAATCATTGGGTGTTCAATGCTCCTGTTCTCGCCGGGAAAACCGAGGACGCCCTCTGGGAAGAGTATTCAGATGATGATAAATCTGAGAGGGAGACGCTGGGCTATATCTCGGTTGTTGTTGGCAAGGATGCTTTGATTTTGATGGAACAAAGTATTTTGCAGAGCAACCTGTTCATTTCCATGATTATTGCTGTGATTCTGCTGTTGTTGCTGTTGGGGATTTCCCGTCGCCTGACCAATCCTCTGGAAAAGCTTTCGATAACCATGAAGCGCGCTGAAGAAGGGGATTCCGTGATTCGCGCAGATCTGGGCGGCCCCGCCGATATTACCGACATGCAGCATGCTTTCAATTCCATGATGGAGGCCCTCGAAAGTCGACAGCAGGAGTTGGTGAGAGCCATGTCTGCGGCGCTGGAGTCCGCCCGTATCAAAGGAGAATTTGCGGCCAATGTGACGCATGAACTGCGTACTCCGATGAATGCAGTCCTGGGCATGCTGGATCTGTTGATGACCATGGGATTGAGCCCGAAGCAGCTCGAGTATGTGGAAACAGCAAAGACCTCTGGTGAAGGCTTGCTGGAATTGATCGATGAAATTCTTACTTTCTCGGAAATTGATACCCATAACCTGACTATTGAGAAGGAAGACTGCTACCTTTACCAGCTTCTGGATGAAGTGACAGGCCTGCTGGCAAATCAGGCACTGAAGAAGAAAATTGATCTGGGATACCTGGCTGGTGAGGAGGTGCCGCCTGTCATTCATGGCGACGCGTCGAGGATTCGACAGGTACTGATTAACCTGTTGGGCAATGCGATCAAATTTACCGATATTGGGGAGGTCGCAGTCTATGTGACGGTCATTGAGAATGATGATAACGCTCCCCCTGAACAGGTTATGTTGCAATTTGAGGTTCGCGACTCCGGTATCGGGATTACGGTTGAAGACCAGAACCGTATATTTGAGGCTTTTACCCAGGTGGACTCATCCAGCACAAAGCAATATGAAGGAACCGGCCTCGGTTTGGCGATCAGCAGGCAAATTGTTGAGCTCATGGGAGGGCATATCAGGGTATCCAGTGAACAGGGTAGCGGCAGCTCGTTCTGGTTTACTCTGCCGACGGAAATAAGAGGCGATCAAAATACCGGAGTGAGTGTAATTGCCACTTTTTCTGGCAAAAGGGCTTTGCTGGTCGATAATAGTCCCATCGTGCGGGCCTTTGGCGTGCTACAACTGGGTAGGTTGGGAATTCGTTGCGATTCAACCGATTCGGGATTCAATGCACTGGAGCTCATCCGCAAAATGTCCGCGGATGATGAAGTTCTGGATATCCTCCTGATTGATGAGGATATGCCGGGCCTGAAGGGGCCTGATTTCCTCAAGCTGGTCAAGGAAGAGCCTTCCCTGAAAGATACCTTGATAGCTATTCTCAATAATCCCTGGGTAACTGGCGGCCTAGAAAAGATGGCTGGCATGGCGCGTCTCAACAAACCCTTGAGAACCACCGAAATCAAAGGTTGCCTGGAACAGTTATTTCTCGGTGTTGCCGAGACTGATGAGAAAAAAACAACCTCTAAAACAATCAACAAGCTTTATAGCCGACAGCGAAAAATTCTTGTGGTAGATGACAATCGTCCCAATCAAAAAGTGGCGATTGCCATGCTTGAGCGTATGGGATGCCAGTGCGAGTTGGTTGATACGGGCAAGGGTGCTGTAGAGGCGGTCATTCGCAATCGCTTTGATGCGGTTTTGATGGACTGTTACATGCCGGTCATGAATGGTTACGATGCGACCAGACAAATCAGGATGTACGAAGGCGGCCATGATAACAGCCCCGGTATTCCTATTATCGCGATGACTGCCAACAATACCCAATTGGAAGTAGATCGTTGCATGGACGCAGGTATGGATGATTTTTTGCCAAAACCCCTGCGTATAGATGACCTGGAAAAAATGCTCCTGAAATGGGTGCCGCCAGACAAAGATGAATCCACCGATAACGAGGCGGATGACGACCTCTTTTCTGTTCGTGGTGTGGATATCTCCGGCTTCAGTTATGACCCGCTGGTTATTCAGGAGTTGAAAGCAAGCGTTGGGGAGGTGATCGTTTCAATGATTGAAGCGTTCCTTGAAGACACCCCTGTGTATCTTCAGTCGCTAAAACACGCCATTACAGAGAGCGATGGGCGCCAGGTGAGAGAGCTCGCGCACACGGTGAAGGGCAGTGCGTCCAACTTTGGTGCCCGGCGTGTCACAGAGCTGGCCAAAACGATTGAAGAAAAAGGTGCGATTGACGATCTGGCTGGTGTCGATAGTCTGTTCGAACAACTTAAAGGAGCCTTTGCCACTCTCAGCAAGGATCTTCAAGAGTTCATACCCGACTCGGACGATGCTGACAAAGTCCGCAAAAAAAGCTATCACATTCTGGTAGTTGATGATGATCGCTCCATGCGACTGGCGTTAAAGAACGTTTTCAAAAATGAGRATTAYGTGATTGAGGAGGCSGGCAATGGCATGCAGGCGATTTCCATGTGTCAACGTGATATGCCCGACCTGGTSTTGATGGATGCCATGATGCCCGAGGTGGATGGSTTCACTGCCTGTGAGCGAATCCGTCAACTGCCTAARGGCGCTAATACGCCGGTATTGATGATTACGGCACTGGATAATGAAGAAGCCATCGTCAAGGCTTTCGCTGCCGGCGCTTCCGACTATATCYCAAAACCCATCCATTTTGCTGTGCTCAAACAGCGCGTATCGCGACTGATTCATGCGAATAAGGTAGAGAARCAYGTCAGGCAATTGGCCTATCACGACCCGTTGACCGGTTTGCCMAACAGRACCAATCTGATGCAACAGCTCAGGGTGATGGTCAAYCGTGCACAGATTGARGAAAAAATGGTTGCYATCATGTTCCTCGACCTTGATCGGTTCAAAATGATCAACGATACCCTGGGCCAYGATGCYGGTGACCTRYTGTTAAAAGCCGTATCGGAGAGRATACAGCGCTGCGTAAGGAACCAGGATTTTGTGGCWCGGCTCGGTGGCGATGAGTTTACTGTGGTCCTTGAAGGCGTGACGGATCGGGATATCGTTTCCAAAATTGCGGGMAAAATYTGCGATGCATTGGGCCAGCCATTTGTTTTTTTACAGCAAAAAATGTTTGTCACCACCAGTATCGGTATTTCCGTTTTCCCCGATGATGGGGAGGATGTCGGCTCGCTGATGAAACATGCTGACTCAGCGATGTTCCGTGCCAAAGAACACCGCAATGGCTATTGTTTCTACATCAAGGGCATGGAAGACGAAATGGTGCGCCGTATGGAAGTCGAGCGCGAACTGCGTCATGCCGCTGCAGATGATGAACTGATACTCTATTACCAGCCCCAGATAGATACGGCGTCGGGAAAAATGATCGGAGCAGAGGCGCTTATCCGGTGGCAGCATCCCAAACATGGACTACTGTCTCCCGATACGTTTATTCCTTTCGCGGAGGAGTCTGGTCTAATTAACAAAATCAGTGACTGGGTTCTCGAAAATGCCTGCAGACAGCTTAAAATCTGGCGTGACAATGGTAGCGAGATGAAGATGGCTGTGAACCTCTCCAGCAAGGATCTTCAAATGGAGGATTTTCGTCAGAAAATAAGTAATCTTATCGACAAATATGAGATCAGCCCGCAATCTCTGGAGCTAGAGATTACTGAAAACACGCTGATGGAAAATCCCGAAGCGCTGGAGCCCGATCTGAATGCACTTCGCAAGATGGGTCTGACACTGGCCATCGATGACTTCGGCAGTGGTTTCTCGTCACTTAATTATCTCAAGCGATTGCCGGTCGACGTGCTCAAGATTGACCGGATGTTTATCCGGGACATTGATCGGGATGAAAATGACATGGCGATTGTCAGCGGGGTGGTGGCACTGGCCAAGAGTATGGGGCTGAGTACGGTTGCCGAGGGTGTCGAAACAGAAGAGCAGTATCGTCTTCTTCAGCAATTGGGCTGTGATACATGCCAGGGCTATTATTTTGGCAAGCCTGTTTCGGCGGCAGATTTTGAGAGGGCTTTTCTTCGCCCCGCTTTTGATGCATGAATGTTGTTGATGGTTTTTGTGATTGACCTGTCTGTGTAGTAGCCGCTTCAATCAGAAATACTTTTTCTGCCTTTATTGACTGGCAAATGTGTAATAATCTGCGCGGAAATTTACAGATGTTTACTAATGAGTCAGTTTTTCTCTATTCACCCTGAAAACCCGCAGCTGCGACTGATTCGTCAGGCTGTGGAAATTGTCCGTGCCGGTGGTGTTATTGTCTATCCCACCGATTCCGCGTATGCCCTCGGTTGCCAGATTGGCGACAAAAAAGCGCTCGACCGAATCCGTCAGATACGCCAATTGGATAAACATCACAACTTTACCCTGATGTGCCGTGATCTTTCCGAACTGTCGGCCTACGCCAAGGTGGACAATCAGGTATTCCGTCTGTTGAAGACCTATACGCCAGGACCCTATACATTCATTCTGGACGCGACTGCCGAAGTGCCCCGTCGGCTTATGCACCCGAAGCGGAAAACGATTGGACTCCGGGTTCCGGGTAATCCAATCGCACTGGCGCTCCTTGAAGAGCTGGGTGAACCCCTGATGAGTGTCACACTGATTATGCCGACGGATGAATACCCGTTGACTGATCCCTATGATATTCGTGATACCCTCGAGCATCATGTGGATCTGATTGTTGACGGGGGATATTGTGGACTTGAGGCGACTACCGTGGTTGACCTCTCCGGTGATGTCCCCCAGATTACCCGCCAGGGGGTTGGCCGGTTTGAAGACGTTATTGTCTGACCGTACTATCCTTGCTCAGTGGCTGTGATTGCCAGTCACCGTATAATGTCCGGGTCCAATAGTTGGCCCCCCACGCCATCTGCCTAAAGTGATTTATGGTTATGACAGCCACTCCGGAAAGAGAGACAACTCAAGCGGATCGGGTTTCCGAGATATTACCTCACCCTTTACAGGGGGAAATGCCTTTTGCTGTCGTGTTGGGGCGTCAGATCACCGAGATACCCAAGGATCTGTACATTCCACCCGAAGCGTTAGAGGTCTTTCTCGAGGCGTTTGAGGGGCCCCTGGATCTGTTGCTTTACATGATTCGGCGACAGAACCTGGATATTCTCGAGATCAACGTTGCGGAGATTACCCGGCAGTACATGGTTTACATCGAGATGATGCAATCCATGCAATTGGAACTGGCCGCCGAATACCTGTTGATGGCTGCGATGCTGGCGGAGATTAAATCCCGTATGCTGTTGCCCCGCCAAGTGGCCGAAGAGCATGAAGAGGACCCCCGGGCCGAACTAATCCGCAGGCTTCAGGAATATGAACGCTTTAAACAGGCCTCCGAAGACATTGATGACCTGCCGCGCCTCGGTCGCGATGTGTTTATGGCTACGGCAAAAGCACCAGATTGCCGGCAGGTGCGGCCCGAGCCGGACGTTGCCATGAAAGAGCTGCTGATGGTCCTTGCCGATGTGCTTCGTCGTGCGCAGATGTTCGAGAGCCACAAGGTGCAACTTGAGCGTTTGTCCACCCGGGAGCGGATGTCCCAGGTACTGGAGGCCCTGAAGGGTAAGCAGTTTCTGCCATTTGTCAGTCTGTTCACGTTGGCAGAGGGTCGCAGCGGTGTGGTGGTCACTTTTTTGGCGCTGATGGAATTGATCAAAGAGTCTCTCATTGAAATTGTACAGAGCGAGCCCTATGGACCGATTCACGTTAAGGCTCGCTCCTAGCACGGTAAACAGGCGTCATACCGATGGAAAATGATCAGTTAAAAAAAATCGTAGAAGGTGCTTTGCTGGCCGCTGGGCGATCACTGGATATTGGTCATCTGCAACAGCTGTTCGATATTGATCAGGTGCCGGAAAAGGATCAGCTACTGGCAGTCATTGACGATATCGATGCAGAATGCAGCGATCGTGGATTTGAGTTGAAGCGTACCGGCAGTGGCTACAGAATTCAGGTTCGGCAGGAACTGTCCCCCTGGATCAATCGCCTCTGGGAAGAAAAACCCAAAAAATACTCCCGTGCATTACTGGAAACCCTGGCGCTGATTGCCTATCGCCAGCCGCTTACCCGGGGCGATATTGAAGAAGTGCGGGGAGTGTCTGTCAGTTCGGAGATTATCAAAACGCTTTTAGAGCGTGAGTGGATCAGAGCCGTAGGCCACCGCGATGTGCCGGGGCGACCTGCCTTGTATGCAACGACGCGCGAATTTCTCGATTATTTCAGTCTAAGCAGTCTCGACCAATTGCCGCCATTGAATGACATTCGCGATATTGATGATATCAATCCCTCATTGACACTTGATATGTCGGCACGGAAGCAGAGTGATAAGGAGGTTGGTGATGCTTCGGTGGCGGCTGCTGAAACAGAAGAGGCCGGGGTTGGTTCCCGTCCAGATGATAATGACAATATTGAAATCAACTCACCTTCCAGCGATTGGCAACACTGATGTCTGAGAAATTACAAAAAGTACTGGCTGCTGCTGGCTATGGCTCCCGTCGTGAGCTTGAGCAATGGATCACCGATGGGCGTGTGGAAGTCAATGGAAAACCGGCGAAGTTGGGTGATCGGGTTACCGCAGAAGACGCCATAAACGTCGACGGCAAGCGCATCAAATTAGCTGCGGCTGACCGGAAAATTCGCGTGCTGCTCTATAACAAGCCCGAGGACGAAGTCTGTACCCGGTCCGATCCCGAAGGCCGTAAAACCGTGTTTGACCACCTGCCCAGATTGACAGGCGAGCGCTGGGTTGTGGTGGGCCGGCTGGACATTAATACCACCGGTCTGTTGTTGTTTACCAACAATGGAGAGTTGGCGAATCGTCTGATGCACCCCTCCTACCAGGTGGATCGGGAATATCTGGTGCGCGTGCATGGTGCCGTTGACGACGCCATGATCAAGCGCCTGCGTGAGGGTGTGTTGCTCGAAGATGGTCCGGCCAAATTCAGCGATGTGGTGCCCGGGGAGCGGGTGGGCAGCAATGGCTGGTATACCGTAGCGCTGATGGAGGGCCGCAACCGCGAGGTGCGGCGACTGTGGGAGTCGCAGGGCGTTGAGGTCAACCGTCTGAAACGGGTCCGGTTCGGGCCAATTTTTATGCCTTCCTATGTGCGCATGGGACAGTGGATAGAGCTTGATGACGGTGCGCTGTCAGACCTGTTGGCTGCGACCAAAATGTCCGCCAGCAAAAAACAGCGTAAACAATTGCCAGAGGACAAAAAGCGCTGGGAGCGCCAGATGAAACGACTGCGTTCCAAGGGGCCATCGTCCCGATAAATCGGGCCAGCTGTGGGGTGACAGGGAATGGTGTTTTGACAAAACGAGCATTTGTAACCGGTGCCACTGGGTTTGTAGGTGGTGCCCTTGTTCGCCGCCTGGTTTCTGATGGGTGGGAGCTGGTGGTGCTGGTTCGCGAGCAGAGTCAGTATGCCCCCCTGGAAAAACTGGGGGCGACTGTGGTCTTCGGTGACCTCTGTCGGCCTGAATCCCTGTCTGGTTTATTAAAAGGCTGCTCCATCGTTTTTCATTGTGCCGCGCTGACAGGCGTTGAACACCGGATTGATGACTTTCATCAGATTATCGCCGAGGGCACATGCAATCTCCTGCGGGCAGCCGATTCGGCCGGGGTGCAGCGTTTTGTGTATGTCAGCAGCATTCTTGTTTATGAGCTGACAGAAAACGCCACACGGTATACGGAATCAATGCCACTGCTTACCTCCAGTATGGACCCCTATGGTCGAGCTAAAATTGCAGCGGAATCGGCATGCCTTGAAGCCCGCCAGGCTGGCTTGTTTCAGGTCAGTATCCTGAGGCCGGTTTTTGTCTATGGACCTGGGGATCGGCCGGGTGGTTTTTTGCCGACACTGCTGTCAATGATCAAAGCGGGCAAATTCCGTTTGGTTGACGGAGGACACAGCCAGATTCCCATGATATATATCAGCGATCTGGTGGACCTGTTGATACTTGCCGCAGAGCATCCCCAAGCCGATGGCCAGATATACAATGCCTGTTCCACGGCCTCGCCCCAATGGCATGAACTGACCACGACGTTATGTGAAGAGATGCAGCTGGCTATGCCCGGCAACGTCAATGGCCGYCTGGTYGGGCTGCTGGCCAGTGCRGCCGAAGGCCTGGCAAAAATCGGGCTRCTGGGTAAATTGCCCATCAGCAAGGCGGCGGYAAAATTATTATCCCAYGATGTCCGGTTTCCCACYGACAARGCRGWGCAGCAGCTTGGCTATCAATCCCGGGTTGCCTATCGRCAGGGTATTATTGACTGTATGCCCATGCTTCGTGAATCTCTGAATTCCAGYGCAGGTAGYGAGTAAAAANCGTGTCAAATTCTGCAGACCCTTTCGCCCTCCGTAACAACTTCAAYCTTCTKMTGAGYCCGCTGCCCGGCCAGATGAGGCCTGTGGATGGGCTGCGTGCCATCTCYATCCTGCTTGTMCTGGCTATTCACTGTGYCTGGATACTGGCCGTTTTTGATGAGRGTGCGGCCCGGTWTTTTTATCAGGYRCCGTTCTGGCTGAACTGGGTMTTYAATGGYGAGTTGGGTGTYGATGTTTTCTTTGTGATCAGCGGYTTTYTRATTTCATCGATCCTGATGAGTGAGTAYCAGTCTTCCGGCARTATCCGCTTCGGTCATTTCTACAAACGCCGATTCATGCGGTTRATGCCRGCTTATCTGCTTGCCATGGGGTTTGGTCTRTTGCTGTTGCCCAACAAGGAATACATCTGGAGCAACCTKCTYTACATCAATAATTTATTGCCTGCCTCCACTCACTTTATGCCSTGGACCTGGTCCCTGGCGATTGAGGAGCAGTTCTATTTTCTGTTYCCGCTCCTGTTGCTCTGGATTCTGCGTCGCCGCAGTGTCCGGTTTTTAGCGGTTGTGATGACGGTTGCMGTTGTTGCGTCGCTGTTAATTCGTTATCTGGTGATCAMACATCACCAGTTGCCACTRCCCATCTGTTGGTATGAAAACGCCTGCGAAGGTTTTTTTGATGTGATTGATCATATTTATGTGAAGCCATGGACGCGTTTTGGCAGTTTTCTGCCCGGGATTTTYGCTGCTTATTTCCATGTCTACCACCCAGAGGCGCTGCGGAATTGTTTTCGGAGGAATGGGCAGCTCGTTGCCTGGCTATCCTTTTTCTCACTGCTTGTCGTGGTGTTGGTGCTATCGATCCCTGTCAATAATCAATTGGTGTCGTTTCCTTCATCACTGGGCACTTTTTACTACATGAGCTTCAGACACCTGTTTACCATTGCCATCGGGTTTCTTCTGATCAGTAGTCTCTACTGTGAGTATGGCTTTTGTGGTTGGTTGGCCCGGGGACTGTCCGCCCGCTGGTTATACCCGATAGGTCAGTTGGCCTACTCGACGTACCTGTTCCACCCTTTTGTGATTGGTGCGCTCTATGGCGCGCTTTTTCAGCTGGCGGCCGAATTGTCCACCCTTCAGAAAATTGCCATAGCAACAGTCGCGGGTGTCCCCCTCAGTCTATTGATCGCCAGCGCAGTGTATCTGTTCGTAGAGCGGCCCTTTATGAATATGCGCGGTGGGCGCCGACGGGAAGTCCCGGCAATGCCGGTCAGTAGTTAGAGAGGGGAAGGCCTGTGTTTGTTTACTGCGCATCCAGAGATTGGCCGGTTATTCCTTCGCTGGCGCTACCCATAAGGTAAAGGTAGGTGGGCATGATGGCTGCCGGGGTTGTTACTGTTGCAGGGTCTTCCGCCGGAAATGCCGTTGCCCGCATGCGAGTGCGGGTAGCCCCGGGATTGATGCAGTTCACCCTGATGTTGCTGGTACCCTCCAGTTCATGGGCCAGTACCTGTGACAAGCCTTCAATGGCAAACTTTGAGACTGCATAAGCGCCCCAATAGGGTTTGCCCACTTTGCCGACACTGGAGCTGGTGAAGATAATCGAAGCGCTATCTGATTTTTCCAGCAGGGGCAGGAGTGTTTTGGTCATGAGAAATTCAGCGGTCACGTTTACCTGCATGACTTTTTGCCAGCTGGCCAGCGTGTAATTGGCGATGGGTGTGCGCTGTCCCAATTCCCCGGCATTGTGAAGCAGACCGTCCAGTTGGCCGAACACCTCTTCCAGGCGGTCGTGCATGTCACGATAATCTTTCTCTACCGCACCATCCAGAGAGATTGGATAAATACCCGGTTGCGCGCCGCCAGCCTTTTCGATCTGGTCGTATACTTCTTCAAGCTTGGGGACCGTGCGGCCGATAAGGATGACGGTGGCGCCATGGGCCGCAAAGGCTCTGGCGGCCTCTGCACCAATGCCGTCGCCAGCGCCGGTGACAGCGATAACCCTGCCGTCCAGCAGGTTATCGGGTGCTTGATACTGCATGTGATTCATGGGGTTTCCTCTCAAAAATCAAGGGTGATAACTGATGGGCATCATCGACAGTATAGGTCGCTCCCCAGCTGCCCGGATCTTCGCTGTCGTCCAGATAACCGTAGGCGGCGGCGATAGTTGCTGTGCCGGCGCGCATTCCTGCTTCGATGTCCCTGAGATGATCACCAATAAAGACGGCCGCCTCTGGAACAACGGCCAGTTCCCGCAATGCAAGCAGGACGGATTCCGGGTCAGGCTTGGTGCGGGTGACATGATCCGGGCAAATGATGGTGCTTGGCGCGGACGTCAGCTGGAGCCGCTCTAGGAGGGCCAGGGTATACCGCTCCGGTTTGTTGGTCACAATGCCCCAGGGGATCTGATATTCAGCCAATTCTGCCAATAGCTCGACAATGCCGGGAAAGGGCCGGGTCCGTTCTGCCAGGTTATCCATATACAGCGACAGCAACTCCTGGCGCAGGGGCTCAAAATCCGGATGGCTGTTGTGTAGTGAGAAAGTCTTGCTGATGATCCCCGCCGAGCCGTGAGTCACCATTTTGCGAATGTTGTCCTCGGTCAGCAGTGGCATCCCTCTGCTGTCCAGCAACCGGTTGGTGCAGGTCAGAAAGTCCGGTGCTGTATCCAGCAGGGTGCCGTCAAGATCAAACAGGACAGCCTGAAATGTTGGTTGTTTGGCCATTAAACTGGATATCCCATCAGGCGGGTTTGCGCACACAGATCATGTAATTGACGTCCACATCGCGATCTGTCAACCGGTAGCGGCGGGTCAATGGGTTGTAGACCATCCCTGTCATGGCTTGCAGTTCCAACCTACATTCCCTGACCCACTGACAGAGTTCCGAGGGGCGAATAAACTTGCCGTAGTCATGGGTGCCTCTCGGCAGAAGACGCAGCAGATATTCCGCACCGATAATGGCAAACAGGTAGGCTTTGGGGTTGCGGTTAATCGTTGAAAAGTACAGATAGCCACCCGGTTTTACCAGTCGTGCGCAAGCCTCTATGACGGACAGTGGGTCTGGCACGTGTTCCAGCATTTCCAGGCAGGTGACGATATCAAATTGCTCGGGATGTTGTGCAGCCATATCCTCCGCGGTGCTGCGCAGATAGTTCACAGCAACACCGCTTTCCAGTCCGTGCAGCTGGGCGACCGCCAGCGGCGCCTCGCCCATGTCGATGCCGGTGACGTCGGCGCCACGATGAACCATAGCTTCAGCCAGAATCCCTCCTCCACAGCCCACATCCAGTAATTTTTGCTCTGCCACAGGGGAGTAACTGTCGATCCAGTTAACCCGCAGCGGATTGATGTCGTGCAGGGGCTTGAATTCGCTTTCCCGGTCCCACCAGCGGCTGGCAAGGGCCTCAAATTTGGCGATTTCGGCACGATCAATATTGGGCGATGGCATGTTGGATCCCCAGTTGGGCATGTGGCGGATTTAAAGGTGCTTCAGCTTTTACCGGTAAACTTGCGTTGCCACTGCCTGGCCTTGATCATGACTTCCTGTTCGTTGATGGTCTGCAGTTGCCGTTCCAGCATCAAGGCTCGACCATTGACCCACAGGTGGCTGACGCGACTTCCGGAGTTGGTGTAAACCAGTTGAGAGGCTGGATTATACAGCGGTTCAGTTTCGATTGTCCCAACCTCTATCGCTACCAGGTCAGCCGCTTTGCCCGCTTCGATACTGCCAATGCGATCCCCCCAACCCAGCGCTCTGGCCCCATTGATAGTAGCCATTTGTAAGGCAGTATGTGCATCGGCGGCACCGGGATCACCGGAAACGGCTTTGGCGACGATCGCCGCTGTGCGCATTTCGCCAAACATATCCAGATCGTTGTTGCTGGCGGCACCGTCAGTGCCCAGTGCCACATTGATCCCTCGCTCCTGGAGCTGAGCCAGTGGACAGAATCCGCTGGCCATTTTCAGATTGGACTCCGGGCAGTGAACAACATGGGCGTTGAAACTAGCAATGGTTTCCAGATCGCTCTCGTCCAATGCTGTCATGTGTACACACTGGGTAAGGGGTGAAAAGAACTCCAGGGCCTTGAGTCGCTGAATGGGTCGTAACCCGTACTGCCCCAGACTGTCTGAAACCTCACCCGCAGTTTCATGCAGATGAATCTGTACGCAAGTGTCGAGCTCCTGAGCGTAAGTAGCTATCTTGCGGAGTGGCTCATCGGAGAGTGTGTAAGGTGCATGGGGGCCAAAGGCAATACGTGTGAGGTCGCGTCCTTTGTAGTCATCCCGCAACTGCAGTCCCTTGTGGATGTACTCATCGGGTCCGCGACCCCAGGGAGAGGGGAAGTCGAAAACCGGGAAGGCGATCTGACTGCGAATGCCGGCATGGCTGGCAACCCTGGCAGCACTTTCGGGAAAAAAATACATGTCAGAAAAACAGCTGGTACCGCTGCGAATCATTTCCGCAACCGCGAGTTCAGTGCCGTCCTGTACAAAGCTGTCACTGACCCAGTGCATTTCGATGGGCCAGATATGCTCTTCCAGCCAGGTTTTCAGCGGATAGTCGTCAGCGTAGCCGCGCAGCAATGTCATGGCTGCATGACCGTGGGCGTTGACCAGTCCCGGCATCAGAATATGATTTGGCAGCGACACATGTTCGCGAGGGCAGTATCTTCGCTCTGCCTCAATGAGTGGCAGCAGAGCGAGAATGTCGCCATCGCGGATAGCCACGCAGCAGTTTTCGTAAACCTGGCCCTCCGGGATGATTGGGATAATCCAGCGCGCTGAAATCAACAGATCTATGGGTTCAGGCGTCATGATGGGCGATTCCTTGAATCGGTAGCAGGTCGCGCAGTATACCCGCAGAAAAAAGATCATTAAACAAAGGCATACAAGGGCGTTTCAAGTGTATTTTGTGGTATGATCCCGCGCTTGTTTTGGCGCCATCAGGCGCCTGAACGTCCAAAACAAGCAGAAAGGGATCGAGCAGCAGTATGGGTGAATTAGCCAGAGAAATCCTGCCCGTCAATATCGAAGACGAATTGCGCCAATCCTACCTCGATTACGCGATGAGCGTCATTGTCGGCAGGGCACTTCCCGACGTTCGCGATGGTCTTAAACCGGTTCACCGGCGCGTGCTCTTTGCGATGAGCGTTCTGAATAACGACTGGAACAAGGCTTACAAGAAGTCTGCCCGGGTTGTGGGTGATGTGATTGGTAAATATCACCCCCACGGGGACTCCGCTGTTTACGACACGATTGTCCGCATGGCCCAGCCATTTTCCCTGCGTTACATGCTGGTGGATGGGCAGGGCAACTTCGGTTCCATCGATGGTGATTCCGCCGCGGCGATGCGCTACACCGAAATCCGCATGGCCAAGATTGCCCACTCGCTGCTGGCCGATCTTGAGAAAGAAACCGTCGATTTTGTTGAAAACTACGATGGTACAGAACTGATTCCCCGGGTGCTGCCGACCCGTGTTCCCAATCTGCTGGTAAACGGTTCCTCCGGGATTGCGGTGGGTATGGCCACCAATATTCCGCCGCATAACCTGCGGGAGGTGGTGGCTGGCTGTCTGGCTCTGATCGACAACCCGGACATCACCATTGATGAGCTGATGGCCTTTATTCCCGGCCCGGATTTCCCTACGGCAGCCATTATCAATGGTCGCGCCGGCATTATTCAGGCATACCGCACCGGGAGAGGCCGTATTTATGTGCGGGCCAGGGCGGAAGTGGTTCGCGATGAGAAAACCAGCCGTGAAATAATTATTATTCACGAAATCCCCTATCAGCTGAACAAGGCGCGATTGATTGAGCGCATTGCCGAGTTGGTGAAAGAGAAAAAAATTGAGGGTATTTCAGAACTGCGGGATGAGTCCGACAAGGACGGCCTGCGGGTTGTTATCGAGCTGAAAAGAGGGGAGTCCGGCGACGTTGTACTGAATAATCTCTATGCCCAAACCCAGCTGCAAAATGTGTTTGGTATCAATATGGTGGCGTTGGTTGACGAGCAACCTCGCACACTCAATCTCAAGGAAATGCTGGAAGCCTTTGTCCGCCACCGACGTGAAGTGGTGACACGCCGCACCGTTTATCTGTTGAGAAAGGCCCGCGAACGGGGTCATTTGCTGGAAGGCTTGGCCGTTGCCATTGCCAACATCGACGCTGTCATCGAAATGATCAAGGCATCTCCGTCTCCCACCGAAGCCAAAGAACGACTGATTGCCTGCGGTTGGGACGCCTCGGCAGTCGGCCAGTTTCTGGAGCATACTGGCAGCCACGCCTGTCGTCCCGAAGATCTGGACCCCCAGTTCGGTATACGTGATGGTAAGTATTTCCTGTCTCCGGCCCAGGCCCAGGCCATTCTTGAATTGCGCCTGCACCGCCTGACCGGGATGGAGCATGACAAACTGCTGGCCGAGTATCAGGAAAAACTTGCAGAAATTGCCGAGTACCTGGCGATCCTTGATTCCCACAGTCGTCTCATGGAAGTCATCAGAGAAGAATTGCGTGAAGTCAGTGAAGAATTTGGCGATGATCGCCGCACAGAAATTATCGAATCGCAGCATGATCTGACCATTGAGGATCTGATTACCGAAGAGGACCGGGTGGTAACCATCTCCCACGGTGGTTATGCAAAAACCCAACCCCTCAGTGACTACCAGGCACAGCGCCGGGGCGGTATGGGCAAGTCCGCCACAGCGGTTAAAGATGAAGACTTTGTCGAGCATCTGCTGGTGGCAAGCACCCATAGTACGATTCTTTGTTTTACCAGCCGGGGTAAGGTCTTCTGGCTGAAGGTCTATCAGATCCCTCTGGCTGGCCGAAATTCCCGTGGACGGCCTATGGTGAATTTACTGCCTCTCGAAGAAGACGAACGGATCACCTCCATTCTCCCCGTAGATGAATATGCAGCTGACCGGTTTGTGATCATGGCCACGGCCAATGGCACGATAAAGAAGACATCGCTTGACCAATACTCCCGTCCCCGCAGCGTCGGGTTGCGGGCGGTGGATCTGGTGGAAGGTGATCATCTGGTGGGCACTGCGATTACGGATGGCAATTGCGATGTAATGCTGTTCAGTAGCGAGGGCAAAGCGGTGCGCTTTGCCGAAGCCGATGTGCGCGCCATGGGGCGGGTTTCCAAAGGTGTTCGGGGAATGCGGTTGCCCGCTGGCCATCAGGTGTTGGCCATGGTGATTCCTCAGGAAAACGGTTATGTGTTGACGGTTTCAAGAAATGGTTACGGTAAGCAGACAGCCCTGACTGAATTTCCCACCAAGGGTCGGGGTGGCAAGGGCATGATTGCCATGCAGTGCACTGAGCGCAATGGTGCTCTGGTTGGTGCCGTACAACTCTTTGACGGTGATGAAATTATGTTGATCTCTGATCAGGGCACCATGGTTCGCACCCATGTGGGTGAAATATCCGTGCTGGGTCGCAATACCCAGGGGGTTCGTGTCATCCGTCTCAAAGAGAGTGAGGCACTGGTGGGTATGGCAAGGATAGAGGAGCAGGAACCGTTGCTTGACGAAGAGATGGAAGCCTAGCGGGGAAGCGGTATGGCAAAAGAAAACAAGCTCAGCCGGCTTCGTGAGCAAATCGATGCAATAGATGATCAAATTCTTGCCCTGATCAGTGAGCGCGCCAGTTGTGCCCAGCAGGTAGCTGAGGTCAAACGTACTCAGGGTGATGCCTCATTCTACCGCCCTGAGCGGGAGGCCCAGGTTCTTCGTCATGTCATGATGAAAAACCAGGGTCCGCTGGATAACGAGGAAATGGCCAGACTCTTCCGGGAAATCATGTCTGCCTGTCTGGCGCTTGAACAGCCGGTAAAAGTCGCTTTTTTGGGCCCAGAGGGCACTTTTACCCAGGAAGCCGCGCTCAAGCATTTTGGTCATTCAGCACTGGCCGTGCCTCTCGGTGCAATCGATGAAGTCTTTCGGGAAGTCGCGGCCGGCGCGGTGAATTATGGTGTTGTGCCCGTGGAAAACTCCACGGAAGGCATGATTAATCACACACTGGACACTTTTCTTGACTCCACCCTGAAGATTTGTGGCGAAGTAGAGCTGCGAATTCATCACCACCTGCTGGTCGGACCCAACACGCATCCCGACCGAATTACCCGCATCTATTCCCATGCACAGTCGTTGGCCCAGTGTCGCCAGTGGCTCGATGCCCACTACCCAAAAGCTGAGCGTGTTGCGGTTAGCAGTAATGCAGATGCGGCCAAGCGTGTCATTGGTGAATGGAACAGTGCTGCAATTGCCGGCGATATGGCCGCTGAGCTCTATAACTTGCAGAAATTATCAGAAAAAATTGAAGACCGGCCAGATAACTCCACCCGGTTTCTTATTATCGGTCGGGATGCTATTCCGCCCAGTGGTGACGACAAGACCTCTATCATTGCGGCTGTTCGCAATGAGCCGGGTGCCCTACATCAGCTGCTGGAGCCTTTCCACCGCCAGGGTGTGGATTTGACGCGGGTGGAAACCCGACCATCGCGGACCGGCAAATGGACTTATGTGTTCTTTATTGATTTTGAAGGACATTGTGACAATCCCAAAGTGGCGGAAGTGCTCCGAGAGGTGGCTTCTATCGTTGCTGACCTCAGAGTGCTCGGCTCCTATCCAAAAGCTGTCTTGTAACCAGGCGTTGGGTTGATACTTATGCGTATGGACTTAAAGAGCCTGGCATTGCCAGGYGTACAACATTTGCAACCYTATCAGGGCGGCAAGCCCCTTGATGARCTGGAACGTGAACTCGGTATCTCCGGTGCAATCAAGCTGGCAAGCAATGAAAATCCGTTGGGTTTGAGTGAGCTGGCRAAAGCCGCTATAGAAGCMTCGTTTGAAAATGGTGCYCGCTATCCCGACGGAAACGGTTTTTATCTCAAGCGCCGACTCGCCGAAAAGTTGGCYGTYTCTGYCAGTCAGCTGACSCTGGGTAACGGRTCCAATGAAGTTCTGGAGCTGCTGGCGAGAGGTTTTCTCGGTCAACAGCACAATGCCATCATTGCTGAACACGCYTTCGTGGTCTAYCAACTGRTAATCACTGCGCAAAATGCCAMMGCGATTGTTGTTCCKGCCAGYARCTGGGGYCATGATTTRYCGGCTATGGCCGCCGCYGTGAATGAACACACGCGYTTGCTGTTTATCGCCAACCCSAATAATCCGACCGGGACCTGGGTRTCGCTTGCATCMATTAAAGCGTTGTTRCARGAGCTGCCAGACACTGTGCTGGTGGTGGTGGATGAAGCCTATTTTGAATATGTGGAYCAACCCGGTTAYGGYTCTGCMCTYGAGTTGATTGACGACTACCCCAATCTGATTGTTACCCGAACCTTTTCCAAGGCCTATGGTTTGGCGGCCTTGCGCATCGGCTACTCGGTATCTCATCCGGATGTGGCGGATATCCTCAACCGTCTTCGTCAGCCCTTCAACGTTAACAGTCCAGCACTGGCCGCCGCACTGGCGGTACTGGATGACGATGATTACCTGCAGCGCAGTATCGACGTCAATCGCGCTGGTTACGACCAGCTGGTGGCCGGTCTTGATGCCCTCGGGCTGGGGTATATTCCATCGGCAGGTAACTTTATCGCTGTTCAGGTCCCGGGGGATGCGCCGACCCTTTACGAGGCACTGCTGCGCCAGGGCGTCATTGTTCGCCCCATTGCTCTGTACGGTATGCCCCACCATTTACGGGTTTCTATCGGTCTGCCCGATGAAAATCAGCGCTTTCTCGACTCACTGGGCCGGTTGCTTGCTGATGGGGACAGAGCCTGATGAGGCCTGCCATCAACCGTCTATTGGTAGTGGGGCTTGGCCTGATTGGCGGCAGCCTGGCGAAGGCCGCCCGTGAGCGGGGACTTTGCCGGGAGGTAATTGGCAGCTCCAGAAATCCCGATACGCTGCGCAAGGCGCTGGCAACCGGTGTGGTTGACCGGGTCGTGACCGATATTGGTGATCTGGCAGCGGACTTGGGTGAGGGCGACGTGGTTTTGGTGGGCGTGCCGACCCTGACCGTTCCGGATATTATGCGCCAATTGCAACCACTGCTGGCGGATAGCGTAACGGTGACCGATGTGGCCAGCGTCAAGGGCAGTGTCGTGGCCGCAGTGCGGCAAGCTTATGGCAAAATGCCCGCCCAGTTTGTGCCGGGGCATCCGATCGCCGGTTCGGAAAAAAGCGGTGTGGATGCGGCAAATAGCGCTTTGTTCGACGAGCACAGGGTGATTTTGACCCCTTTGCAGGAAACCGGTGAGGAACATTTGCAGCGCGTCCGTGATCTATGGCAGGGAGCGGGTGCCGTGATCAGCGAAATGACGGTGGCAGAACACGATGAGGTTTTGGCGGCCACCAGTCATTTACCCCACATTCTGGCTTACACATTGGTGGATACACTCGCTGGTATGCGTGAAAACCGTGAGATATTCCGTTACGCAGCCGGTGGGTTTAGAGATTTTACGCGTATTGCCGCCAGTGATCCGATGATGTGGCACGACATTGTCATGGCGAATGACCAGGCGTTGCTAGCCGTGCTGGAAACGTTTACCGATCATGTGGATCAGCTGAAAGATGCTATTCAGAACAAGGACAGCGAGTACCTGCTGGGGGTGTTTACCCGCGCCAGGGAAGCGCGCAACCATTTTGCTAAAATGCTTGAGAACAAGGCTTACCTGGAGCCCATGACACAGACTATTGACTACCGGGTGTCCCCCGGCAATTCAGTTACCGGTAGCATTCGTGTGCCCGGTGATAAATCCATATCCCACCGTTCGATCATGTTGGGCTCGCTTGCCGAGGGTGTTACCACCGTGACAGGCTTTCTTGAGGGTGAAGACAGTCTTGCCACGCTGCAGGCGTTTCGGGATATGGGTGTGGTTATCGAGGGCCCGCAAAGCGGTCGTGTGGTGGTACACGGAGTTGGTATGACCGGTCTCAAGGCGCCCGCTTGCCCGCTATATCTGGGTAATTCCGGAACATCAATGCGTTTGTTGGCCGGGCTGCTGGCCGGCCAGACTTTTGACGTGGAACTGACAGGAGACGAGTCCCTGTCGAAGCGGCCTATGGAGCGTGTGGCAGCGCCCTTAAGGCAGATGGGTGCTGTTATAGAGGCGGAGCAGGGTGGCAGACCGCCCCTTCGTATCAGGGGAGGGCAGACGCTCAAGGCAATCGACTATTGCCTTCCGATGGCCAGCGCCCAGGTGAAGTCTTCGGTGTTACTGGCTGGTCTTTATGCCAACGGGACTACTCGAACCACGGAACCGGCACCGACACGTGATCACACAGAACGGATGCTGACAGGTTTCGGCTATCCAGTTCGGCGAGAGGGTGCGGTTGCGGAGCTCGACGGCGGCGGAAAACTGTATGCTACGAACATTGATGTGCCGGCAGATATCTCATCTGCGACTTTTTTCATGGTGGCGGCGGCAATCGCGCCGGGCTCCGATGTGACATTGACCCATGTGGGCGTTAACCCCACCCGTATCGGTGTCATCAATATCCTGCAGATGATGGGTGCAGACCTGGAGCTCACCAACCACCGCGAAGTCGGCGGTGAGCCGGTGGCTGATATCCGGGTCCGCTATGCGCCACTTCATGGAATAGACATCCCCGAAGATCAAGTACCTCTTGCCATTGATGAGTTCCCCGCTCTGTTTGTGGCGGCAGCCTGTGCCGAGGGAAAAACCCGCCTGACCGGTGCCGAGGAATTGCGGGTGAAAGAGAGTGACCGAATCAAGGCCATGGCAGATGGCCTGGCCTGCCTGGGAATCCAGGCGTGTCCCACCCCGGATGGCATTGAAATTAAGGGTGGCACATTGTGTGCCGGTGAGGTGGACAGTCTTGGCGATCACCGCATCGCCATGTCCTTTGCTATTGCCTCGCTGAGGACACAGGGAAATATTCTGATACGAAATTGTAACAATGTGGCGACATCATTCCCGGGCTTTGTGGCTTTGGCCAACAGTGTCGGTTTGAAAATTGTCGAGGAAATACGATGAATGAAAAAAGAGTACCAGTCATAACCATCGACGGACCGAGTGGTTCCGGAAAGGGGACCATCTGTCAGTTGCTGGCTGCCAAGTTGGGGTTCCACTATCTCGATAGTGGTGCGCTTTATAGGTTACTGGCTCTGGCGGCAAAACGTCATGGCGTATCGCTGGATAATATGGAGTCTCTGGCTGTATTGGCTGCCCATATGGACATTTCATTCAAGACGCGCGATAACGGCAACACGCCAAAAGTGATGCTGGAGGGAGAGGATGTGTCTGCGTTGATTCGCTCCGAGGGTGTGGGGACTAACGCCTCAGTGGTTGCCGCATATCCGGAAGTGCGAGATGCCCTCCTGCAGCGTCAGCGAGCTTTTGCCGTGTCGCCGGGCTTGGTGGCGGACGGCCGCGATATGGGTACCGTGGTTTTCCCCGACGCCATCGCCAAAGTCTTCCTGACAGCGAGCTCGGAAGAGCGTGCGCAAAGACGTTATAAGCAGTTGATAGATAAGGGGGAAAGTGTTAGCCTTGCCGCCCTCGTAGAGCGGGTTCAAAAACGGGACGAACGGGACATGACACGCAAAGTGTCACCGATGATTCCTGCGACCAACGCCGTGGTGTTGGACAGCTCAGCCTTGACCATCGAGGAAGTATTGCAGAAGGTGGTGGATGTAGTCGCGGCAAGTGGCATACAGCCACCGCAATAAATCGGGTTTGTGGTGTTTGGCCAGTAACGCATCATATCTCCCTGAAACCAACAGCCCGCATAACTGGTAGTGCGGTTTGAGAGTCAAGTGACTCGATTTTTACAGGTACATTTCAATGAGCGAAAGTTTCGCAGATCTGTTTGAAGAAAGTTTAAAAACTATCGAAATGAACGCCGGTGCAATCGTCACCGGTGTCATTATTGATATTGATAAGGACTGGGTAACTGTTCACGCCGGGCTGAAGTCCGAAGGTGTGATCCCAAAGGCCCAGTTCATTGATGACAATGGTGAGTTGGACATCAATATTGGCGATGAAGTACAGGTTGCTCTCGAAGCCGTAGAAGATGGTTTTGGTGCTACGCGCCTGTCCCGTGAAAAAGCGCGCCGCGCAGAATCCTGGATCGAACTGGAAGCCGCTCACAAGGCGGATGAAGTGGTTACTGGCATAATCAGTGGCAAGGTCAAAGGTGGCTTCACGGTTGATGTCAATGGCCTGCGGGCTTTCCTTCCCGGCTCCCTGGTTGATGTTCGACCGATCCGCGATACAGCTCATTTAGAAGACAAACCTCTCGAATTTAAAGTCATCAAGCTTGACCAGAAACGTAACAACGTCGTGGTATCACGCCGTGCCGTGATGGAAAAAGTGAATTCCGAAGAGCGCGATGAACTGCTCGCCAAACTGGAAGAAGGCATCACCCTGAAAGGTATCGTCAAAAACCTCACCGATTACGGTGCTTTTGTCGATCTTGGCGGTATTGATGGCCTGCTTCATATCACGGATATGTCCTGGAAGCGTATCAAGCACCCCAGCGAAATCGTGAATGTCGGTGATGAAATCGATGTCAAGGTGCTGAAGTTTGATCGTGAGCGCAGCCGCGTGTCTCTGGGCATGAAACAAATGGGTGAAGATCCCTGGGCCGATATTTCCGGTCGCTACCCGGAAGGTGCCCGTGTCAAAGCGGTCGTTACCAACCTCACCGACTACGGTTGCTTTGCTGAACTGGAAGATGGTGTTGAAGGTCTGGTCCACGTTTCTGAAATGGATTGGACCAACAAAAACATTCATCCCTCCAAGGTTGTTCAGTTGGGTGATGAAGTCGAGGTCATGGTGCTGGACATTGACGAAGAGCGCCGTCGTATTTCACTGGGTATCAAGCAGTGTCATATGAATCCGTGGGATGAATTCGCCATGAATCACAGCAAGGGTGAAAAAATCTCAGGCAGTATCAAGTCAATTACTGACTTTGGTATCTTTATCGGTCTGAACGGTGGTATTGACGGACTGGTTCACCTCTCCGATATCTCCTGGCACGAAACCGGTGAAGAGGCAGTGCGCAATTTCAAGAAAGGTGATGAAGTTGAAACTGTGATACTTTCCATCGACCCGGAAAGAGAGCGTATTTCCCTGGGTATGAAGCAGTTGTCAGATGATCCCTTCTCTAACTACGTCACTGAAAATGACAAAGGTGCGATCGTCAATGGTATTGTCAAGGAAGTGGATGCCAAGGGTGCAGTGGTGACTTTGAGCGGTGATATCGAAGGCTATTTAAAAGCTTCTGAAATCTCCCGTGAGAAGGTCGAAGATGCCCGCAACGCATTGAATGTTGGTGATGAGGTAGAGGTCAAGGTGATTAATGTGGATCGCAAGAACCGCTCTATCAACCTCTCTATCAAAGCCAAAGATGTTGCTGAGGAAAAGGCGGCTATCAAAGAACATCGCAAGTCTGAAACAGATAATATTGCACCGACTACTATCGGTGATCTGATCAAGGCCCAGATGGACACCAAAGAGAAGTAATGATTAGATTGGGGTAATGGCGACATTACCCCTTTTCTTATGAAATCAGAACGTTATGACAAAATCAGAATTAATCGATTATATCGTTACCCAGCAGGATCAACTCCCCCCCAGGGATGTGGAAATTGCTGTGAAAATGATCCTTGAGCGTATGACCCATGCGCTTGTGAATAATGATCGCATTGAAATTCGCGGTTTTGGCAGCTTTTGCCTGCATTATCGTGCCCCCAGGGTAGGGCGTAACCCCAAAACTGGTGATTCGGTTAAGTTGTCGGGTAAGTATGTTCCTTATTTTAAACCTGGCAAAGAGCTTCGTGAGCGCGTTAACAGCAGTCTCGAGGCAGGTTAAGTCTGTGGGTCCGATGACACGATAAACAAGACCAACCATCGGTAGTTTGGTTACAATAAACGGCAAGTATTTTAACTTGCCGTTTTTTTATGGGGATTTTATGGCATTGCTAAAGAAGCTCTTTTTCCTGTTGATCGGTTTGGCGGCAATTCTGCTGGGTATTGGTCTGGTGTTAACCAACCCGGATACCATCACGATTGATTTCTTTGGCCGTGAGTTGGGGCCGTTGCCCCGCGGCCTCTGGCTCTTGGCGGCACTTTTTGCTGGCTGCCTGATGGGTGTGCTTGCCAGCCTGCCGATGCTGCTGCGGCTCCGGCGACGTGTCCATGTGCTAAATCAGCAGCTCATCAAATTGAGAGTGGCTCCCGCCCGCGCACAAAACAAAACGGAGTAGCCCAATACCCTACATGGTGGATCACTTATTAATTATCGGGTTATTGCTGTCTTTTCCGCTATTCTGGTTTGCCGGTTATACCCGTGGCAAGAGCAAGCGTTTGGCGAACAGTGAAGGGGACCTTGCTCGCCATTACTTTCAGGGCATCAATTTTCTCCTCAACGAACAGCCGGACCAGGCTATCGATACCTTTATCCGTTCCGTCGAAGTCACACCCTATACGTTGGAAACCCATCTGGCGCTGGGGAACCTGATGCGGCAACGGGGTGAAATAGAGCGGGCCATCCGGGTTCATCAAAATCTGCTTTCACGGCCTAATCTCAATAACGATCAGTCGCAACAGGCCCACCTGGAACTGGGCAGGGATTTTTTAAAGGCAGGTTTGTTCGACCGTGCAGAACGCCTGTTTCTGGAGTTGCTGGAAGACCCCGGCAGTGATTTTCGGCAGGTGTCACTGCAACACCTTGTACAAATATACCGTGGTGAGCAGGAGTGGGAAAAAGCCATTCGCGCTGCCGGAATGATGGATAAAAAGCGGTTTTCACGGTCTGTGGATAAGCTGAATATCGAGCAGGCGCAGTTCTGTTGTGAGCTGGCCGAACAAGCGATTGATATGTGTGACCTGTTGCAGGCCAGACGTCATATTAAAGCAGCTTTGAAGTACAACAGGAATTCAGCCAGAGCGAATATACTTTGGGGGCGTCTGGAAATACACGCATCAAACAGCCGAGAGGCACTAAAGCGCTTCAGCATGATTCCCCGGCAACAACCCGAATATTTACCGGAAGTCCTCCCCCTGGTCAGGCAGTGCTACGAACAGCTTGGTGATGAATCCGGACTTCTAGTGCAACTGCAGTCCTGGCTGAAAGCCTATCCCGGCACCAGTTTGCTGCAAATGGTGGCGGATGTGATGGTAAAACAGTGTGGAGAACAGCAGGCAACAAATTTTTTAATGGGCTATTTGCGAGAGCATCCGTCCATCCGGGGACTGCAAACATTGCTCAGGATCTCTGCCGACAGAGATGCCGGTGCAGAACAAGAGCAGTTTCACTTGTTGCAGGGACTACTGGACAGTTTGCTGGCGCGCCGTTCGCAATACCGCTGTGTTCAGTGTGGTTTCAGCGGCGCTCAGCTCCACTGGCTCTGTCCCCAATGCCTGCGTTGGGAAACGGTCCAACCTGTTCGGGGAATTGATGGCGAGTGACCACTGACCGAAGGCACTATTTTTAACATGAGAATAACCGATGACACACTCCACTGACAGTAAGGTAATCGTCGCACTGGACTACAATACAGCGGCTGCGGCAGAGCGATTTGTGGCCGAAGTCTCCCCCGCTCTGTGCAAACTGAAGGTCGGGAAGGAGCTTTTTACCCGTTCAGGCCCACAGTTTGTTACTACCCTGGTTAACCGGGGATTTGATGTCTTCCTGGATTTGAAGTTTCACGATATACCGAACACGGTTGCCGCTGCAGTCAAAGTCGCTGCTGATCTCGGTGTATGGATGACCGATGTGCATGCGTCCGGTGGCCGACGGATGATGGAAGCTGCCCGATTGGCCAGCGATCAATCCGGTACCAATATGCTGTTGATAGCAGTGACCGTATTAACCAGTTTCTCTGCAGAAGATCTCGCGGAGCTGGGTATCGGGTGTACCCCGGAACAGCAGGTGCACCGACTGGCAGCGCTGGCAAAGGCTTCGGGTATGGATGGTGTTGTCTGCTCCGCGATGGAAACCCGGGGACTCCGCAATTTGCTCGGTAACGATTTTACCCTGGTGACACCGGGTATTCGTTCTGTGTCGGCCGTGGCGGATGACCAACGGCGGGTTGTCACTCCTGCGCAGGCGATTGCCAACGGTAGCAGTTATCTGGTGATTGGCCGACCGATTACCCAGTCGCCGGATCCGGTGAAGGCGCTACTTGCCATCAACCGAGAAATTTTGCAAGATTGATTCGCGGTACACGATGTGCCGCTTCTATGAAATGGAGTGCCCCTGGCACAAGGAGTTCGACATGAAAAATGTAAAAACACTTCCCGGCGTTCTGTTGTTATCCCTGCTCGCAGTATTACCGTTCTGGCAGTCAGTTACGGCTGATGAGACCTCTTCTCAAGAGGTGATGCAGCAGACCGCGATGGTCAATATCAATACCGCCACAGCTGATGAACTAGCCAGTCTGCTAAAGGGTATCGGTGAAAAGCGAGCCGTGGCAATAGTGGCTTACCGGGAGGAAAATGGCCCATTCACGACGGTGGAACAACTGCAGTCGGTTAAGGGCGTGGGTGAAAAGGTGCTGGAGCAGAATCGTGCTAACCTTTCGGTGAAGTAGTTTATACCGAAACCCCGGGGCCAGCCTTTCGGCTGGCCTTTTTCGTTGATTGAAGAGACTGAGTATGAGCGGCCTGACTGATTATATACACCTATTGGAAACGCTGGACCGGTCGAATCTTGAGCAGTTGAAAGGGGTGCTCAGCGAGGCTGTGGTTTTTTCTGATCCGTTCAATCAAGTGAACGGTGCCGATGCTTATCTGGCGCTTTTGCGTGAGATGTTTGAGCGGCTGGACAGTGTGAGCTTTACCGTTCACGACAGCCAGCAACAGGATACTGTCGCCTATTTATATTGGACATTTTCTGGAAACAGTAATGTGACCGGCCAGTTGGAGTTTCAAGGCAGCAGTCGACTGACCTTTGATACATCAGGCAAAATTGTCCGCCATCAGGATTTCTGGGACAGCGCCGACCTCTATGAAAAAGTGCCCGTGCTGGGCACCCTGTTTCGCTGGTTGAGACGGCGGGTTGCCTTCCGGGAGCACTGACGTTTCAGTAGTTTATCCCGGTCGTCATTGTTATCTGTCGCTTTGGTGTTCCAGTACGAACAGACCCACATCAATGGCACCTTCTTTAAACCCCCCTTCGCAGTAACTCAGATAATAGCGCCACAAACGGTAGAAACGCTGATCAAAACCGAGGCTACTGATTTTCGGCCAGCGTTCCTCGAAGCGCTCCCGCCAAAGCTCAATTGTTCTGGCATAGCCCTCACCAAACATTTCCAGGTCGACAAGACAAAAGCCGTGCTGTGAAAACTTTTCCTGCAGGGCCGTCACGCTGGGCAACATCCCACCGGGGAATATGTGGCGCTGAATGAAGTCAGCCTGCTTGCGGTAGACCTCGAAGCGCTTTTCATCGATGGTGATAATCTGCAGTACGGCCCTGCCACCGGGTTTCAATACGCCTTTGAGTTTTTTGAAGTAGCTGTCCCAGTGGGCCTCACCCACCGCCTCAAACATCTCAATCGAAACGACCCCATCGTACTGTCTTTTCAGGTCTCGATAATCGGTCAACCCGATCGTGACCCGATCTGCCAGACCTGCATCCGTGAGCTTGTCCTCAGCCCAGCGCCGCTGCTCCGAAGACAGGGTGATGCCGTGAACCCGGACGTTAGCGGTTTCGGCAGCCTGTAGGGCAAACTCACCCCAGCCACAACCAATTTCCAGCAGCTGATCCTGTTCTCTGGGCGACAGCAAATGGAGAATACGTTGATATTTTTTCGTCTGTGCCTGTTGCAGGGATTGCCGGTGATCATCATCAAACATTGCTGCAGAGTAAGTCATACCGGGGTCGAGCCACTCCCGATAAAAATCGTTGCCCAGGTCATAATGCGCAGCAATATTTCGACGGCTGCCGCGGCGTGTATTCCGACGGCTCCAGTGATAGAGGTTATAGAGCAGGTCATTGACGTAACCGGCCTTCGCCATGCTGTTCAGCGTCGGTTCATTCTGAATCGCCCAGCGGATCAGGGCTGTCAGGTCAGCACTGTCCCACTCAGCGCTCAGATAACTGTCGGACCAGCCATTGGTGCCACCAAAGAATAACCGGAACAGGGGCGCCATTGAGTGAAGCCTGACAGAGGCAGCAGTGTCACCCTGACCAAACAGATGCCTGTGACCACTGGGAAACTGCATTGAGAGTACCCCCTGACAGTGAGCGAGCTTTCTCCGCAGCAGTCGGATAATTTGTGCTTCCAGCCATACTGGTGAGCTTGTCGGGTGCCTTGGGGTGATACCGTCGGCATCGAGGTCAGAGCCGTTCATGATGCAATACTCCATCTTTGTCCCGCCAGCTAAAATTGCGGGCGTTCTGCTTGGTTTTTCTGGGCTGCAGGGGTAGCCCTTTCAGCCACAGATGCAATGCCTGCCAGTGAATGGCACCGATAATTTTCAGGGTCATTAGCGGATGGCTGAAAAAGAGCCGTAGCAAGGTTGCATCGTTGAGTGTCCGATACCGGCCGTTGAAGGTAGCGAGCAGTACATGGTTGCCGGGCTTGTCTGCCCGGTCGTTGGATTGCCTGATGAAAACAGATACCTGTTTTTGATCGGGTGGCTCAATCCGGAAGCGGTAATGGGTTTCCATCGGCATGAACGGGCTGACGTACATGGCTTTCTCGGCCCGCTGGTCAACCAGGGTGTCTTTCCGCTGTGGATCTACTGGAATCAGGTAGGTATGCTTTTGTTTGAAGGTGTTGCTGACTTCGTAGAGCACAGCTGACAGCTGCTGTTGGTTGTTGTAGCAGAAGTAGATACTCAGCGGATTAAACACGTATCCCAGTATTCTCGGATAGCAGAGCAGCTTGATATGGGCAGTGGCATGACCAAAACCGCGCTCGGTCAATAGTCGGCATATTTGTCCCTTCAGGCCTGATTCCCCACTGCCGTGATCTTTTTCGTGAAAAGAAAACAGATTGAAACGATTAAGGGAAAAGAGCCGGAGTCGACCATCCAGTGTTTTCAGTTCATCGAGGTCAAGATACAGCGAGAAAACCCGATAGGTAAACCGGTGTCTTTTCGGGCGCAGACGCTGATGCATGACCTGGCCACTGTACAGGGCCGATTTCAGTTCCTCAGACACAGTACAATTCCACAGCAGAGTCGGGCAGTGAGCCAGTATGGATTTCAATCCGGGAATTCGGCTCTTCCAGTTGCCAGGGGCGGACAACACCACCCAGCGCTTCGGCGACAGCCAGCCCGGATTGCAAGCCGTCCTCATGGAAACCGTAACCGAAATACGCGCCACAGAACCAGGTGTGCCGCTTGCCCTGCAGTGACCAGAGTTGTTTCTGGGCGGCCAGCGAGGATTGATCAAACGCGGGGTGGTCGTAAAAAAAACTTCTGATAATCGTGCCGGACCTGGGCATTTTCAGCGGGTTTAAAGAGACCATTACCGGTTGTTCGGTCGCGAGTGGCTGGAGTTGGTTCATCCAGTAGCTGACGGAAACTTTCCTTTTCTGGTCGCTGATCAGCTGCTCGTTTTTGGATGCAGGTTTGTTGCTGGTCAGATAATTCCAGCTGGACCAGACTTGCTTGCGTTTTGGCATCAAATCGGTGTCCAGATGAAGAAAAGCCCGGTTGCGCTGGTAGGGAAAACAGCTGAGCAGGGCCTGCTCTTCGGTTGTCGGGTCAGCCAACAGGGCAAGTGCCTGATCACTGTGGCAGGCAAAAACGACGTCATCGAATATTTCCCGGTTGCCGTGAATGTCGTCCAGAGCGACCTGATCCCCCAGTCTTGTGACGGACTGAATACGGGTATTCAATCGAATGGAACCCTGCAGCGCGGCAGCAATTTTATCCACATATTGACGACTGCCACCGACTACCGTACGCCATTGTGGCCGGTTATTTACCTGGGTCAAACCGTGATTGCTGCAAAAACGCATAAAACTCAGGGCGGGATAATTCAGCATTTTGTCGACAGGTACTGACCAGATTGCCGCGCCCATGGGCAGCAGGTGGTTGTTGATAAAGGATTTGCCGTAACGGTGTTTTTCAAGCAATTCCCCGAGGGAAAGGTGCTCAAGCTCGGCAGCCTGGAGCAATTTTGGTGATTGCCGATAAAAGCGCAGCAGATCGGTCACCATTCCCCAGAAGGCCGGTCGGAACAGGTTCCGTTTTTGTGCCAGCAGCCCCGACAGACCGCTGCCGGAATATTCGAGCTCTCCTCCGTTCACTGACACGGAAAACGACATGTCCGTTTCACAGGTTGTTACCCCCAACTGCTCAAAAAACTTTACCAGGTTGGGGTAGTTGACGGGGTTATAAACAATGAATCCGGTATCTACGCTGATGGCCCGTTTGTCCAGATCAAAGGTTACTGTATTGGAATGTCCCCCGAGTCGATCATCCTTTTCAAATAGCGTCACATTCTGTGATCTGCTCAGTAGCCAGGCACAACTCAAACCCGAGATGCCCGAACCAATCACCGCAATATTCTTGCGGGGTGGGGCGTCTTGCGCTGAATTTTTCGGGGTGGAGGTCTTCATTGTTCAGTCCGTACCAAGTGGGTTG
The DNA here is from genome assembly GCA_002733125.1 of Porticoccus sp. Lineage (GTDB taxonomy): Bacteria > Pseudomonadota > Gammaproteobacteria > Pseudomonadales > Porticoccaceae > Porticoccus. The sequence continues at coordinate 131,695 of NVUM01000003.1, read as the reverse complement.
CTGATATTACGCAGGAAGTACGGAGAGGGATCACCCTTTTATTTGGCTTTATCGTGCGCGGGCGCTAATCTCTGTGATCTATCGAGACTGATCACACGTAAGGAGAATCATGCAAGACCAACCGCCGGGAGATGAAGCGTTGAGTGTCGTGGCATTAAGAGCAGAAAAGACATCCGAGACACCGGCGAAAGACTGGTCTGCAATGTTGGCAGAACTGGCCATTTCCCGTGACCGACAGTTGTTTGTCCGTCTGTTTCGTCACTTTTCGCCCAGAATCAAAGGTTACATCATGAAACTGGGCCTCACGGAAGCCACCGCTGAAGAATTGACTCAGGAAGCCATGTTGTCCGTCTGGCGAAAAACCCATCTGTACGATCCTGGCAAGGCCGCTGCCAGCACCTGGATCTACACCCTGGCGCGAAACCTGAGCATTGACTGGATGCGCAAACAGAAATATCCCGAATACGACCTGGATAGCTGGCATGAAGAGGCGGGTGAGCCCGCTGTGCTGGAGTTGGCTGAGCAGGCTGTCATGTCTGATCAGGTGGCCATGGCAATTCGTCAATTACCCGATAATCAGGCACAGGTCATTATTATGTCTTTCTACGAGGGGCGCTCCCATTCGGAGATTGCCGATAGGCTGTCGATTCCACTGGGTAGCGTCAAATCCAGAATTCGTCTGGCATCGGAAAAGTTAAAACAGGCGTTGAGAGGTAACCATGACCATTAATCATCATCTCGATGAGGCGACTCTATTCAGTTATGTGGCTGGCGCTTTGGCTCAGGGTCCCGCCCTTGTGGTCGCCTCACACCTAGCGATGTGTGGCATCTGTCGTCGACGGTGCCGCGAACTTGAAGCAATCGGCGGCGCATTGCTGGAAAATATCTCCCTGGCGGCGGTCAGTGACAATACTCTGGCATCGGTGCTCGACCGACTGGATCAGGATGTTATCCCCGAAGCTGCCGCACGACCGGCACCTGTTGCAAACAGTGGAATTCCGGCACCACTGGCAAGCTATGTGGGGGATTCACTGGAGGATCTGTCCTGGAAAAAGCTGGTGCCGGGCGTCTGGGTGCATGACCTGCCCAGCCAGGGTAAGGGCATCACCCGCCTGTTGCGTGTCGCACCGGGCAAAGCCGCGTTACCCCACAGTCATCGGGGCAGTGAGTTGACCCTGCTGCTGCGGGGCTCCTACTCCGACGAAGTGGGGCGGTTCAGTACGGGCGATGTTGCCGATCTGGACGATCAGATTACTCACCAGCCACTGGTGGATAGCGATCACGATTGTATATGTCTGATCGCCACGGAGTACCCACTCCGCTATACCACGCTATTTGGCAAAATTACCCAGCCGCTTTTTGGTTTCTAGGAATGGCTTGACTTGCCAGTCTTTACAAACCGTTCCACAGAATTGGTGACAAGGAAACCCTCAGTGAAACTCGTCTGGTTCCGCAACGACCTTCGCATAGTTGATAACCCTGCGCTGTTCCGGGCCTGTGACGATGCCGCCGGTCAGGGCGTACTCGCTGTGGCGACCATCTGCCCCTCGCAGTGGGCCAGTCACGATGAGTCCCCGGCGAAAGTGGAATTCTGGTTGGCCAACTTGCGGGATCTTCAGCAACAACTGACGGCGCTGGGGATTCCGCTCAAGTTGGTCCATGTGGATAGCTTTGCCGACCTGCCAGGAAAGTTGTTATCACTCGCCGAGCAACTTCACTGTGATGGCCTTTATCTCAATCGTGAGTATTGCCTGAATGAAAATCTTCGCGATAAACAGGTCGTCGCCAGATTTCGCGAAGCCGATATTCCGGTTTACGGCCTGCACGGTGATCTGGTATTTGCCCCGGGAAAAGTTATGAACGGCCAGGGCCTGCCATTTCGGGTATTCACACCTTTCAGCAAAGTCTGGCGAAGCCTTTTTACCGAGCAGCACCCTGTGCCACTGCCGGCACCTCCGGTACAATCTTCGCCGCCTTTACCGAACGGTTTGGTCGCCGATGTGATTCCCGACAGGGTGGATTATGCGATCAATAATGGCAGCCACTGGATTCCGTCGCTATGGCCAGCGGGCACAGAATCTGCTCATACTCGATTGACGGATTTTGTTTCGATTCGCGTAGAGGACTATGCCGCTGACCGGGATTTCCCCTCGCTGGACGGCACCTCGACACTATCCCCCTATCTCAGTTGTGGTGTGATATCTCCGCGCCAGTGTCTGGCGGCACTGGCGGCCGCGTCAGAAAGCACGAGCTGGCTGGACGGCCAGTGGGTGACCGAAATTATCTGGCGTGAGTTTTACCGCCATCTGCTGATGCATTTCCCGGACATGAATCGCTGGCAACCCTTCAGACCCGAGGTTGAATCCCGTATTCGCTGGCTGGACGATGATCGGTTATTTGCTGCCTGGTGTCAGGGTGAAACCGGTTTTCCAATTGTCGATGCGGGTATGAAACAGCTACTGGCGACCGGCTGGATGCACAATCGCCTGCGCATGATCACCGCCTCTTTTCTGACCAAGCTGTTGCGCCAGGATTGGCGGAAGGGCGCCTGTTTCTTTATGAATCACCTGATCGACGGGGACTTTGCATCCAACCTGGGTGGTTGGCAATGGAGTGCATCGGTGGGGGCGGATGCCGCACCCTACTTCCGTATTTTCAGCCCAATGCGCCAGGCCGAGCGGTTCGATCCAAAAGGTGACTACGTGGCGCACTGGTTGCCTGAACTCAAGGAGCTGAAGGGCATGCAGCGACACGACCTGGCATTTGCCGCCAAAGTCGGGCGACCCGTGCCCATCATCGATTACAGTAAGGCCAGAGCTGCCAGCCTTGCGGACTACCAACGGCAGTAGCCCCATTCGGTCCTGTTTTACCAGCGTGTCCCGTTTTAACAGATTGTCAGCGCAGCCCATCAGGATTTTTTGTGTCGATCGCGCAAGTGTTGCCGTTTCCCCTTTGACAGGCACGGCGGTAGCGTACCCGTGCAAAATGTTCGTAGGCCCAACCCAGCAGTGGCGTCAGATGAAGGTATTCAACGGTTCGGGCCAGATACCGGTAGACGGGCAGGGCTTGCCACAGGGTGAGGAATGCCTCGGCCCCCCGGGTCACATTGCCGGCCCTGTCGATCACATGAAACCGGCGCATGGCTTCGTCCAGTGTGATGCCGAACTCATCGAGGAGCTCGGTGCCCTTTGAAATATCATCCCACACAAGCTGACCGGTATGATCCCGCTTGATGTAATGGTGGATTTCTTTTTGGCAGAGGGGGCAACTGCCATCATAGAAGACAATGACCTTGCCCGGTTTGTTCAGAAGAGCCAAGGGGAAGGTATTCCCGATTCCAGGATCGGATACGGCTGCTTTATTCGTCATCCTGGTATGCCCGCAGATTGATGGAAACAGTTTTAAGATTGGTTAGCAGTTTGTCGGCCAGATGATTGGCGCTCAGCCACGCCCCCTCGCTGCCGGTGTACGCCAGCCAGTCCGAGCAGACACCAATTCTGTTTTTCGGACACCACAGATACTCGGCGGAATCAGCAGACCGGTGCCTGGCGTATAGCCAGCGATGGGTGCGCAGTGCGGCAATCTCCAGGGGTTCCTCCATGATGGATTGGAAGGCTTTAATCAGCTCGGCGCCCACCAGTTTGGGGGCAGACGCTTTATGAGCTGCGCCCCACTGTGGGTTGGCTTCCAGCAGCCAGGTTTCAGCAAATGGTCCGGCGCTGCGCCCGGGTTTGCTGCTGTTGCAGATGGCCCTCGCCAACAGCGGGTGTCTGCCGCTGAACAGATCAACCGATTTTTTGGTCTTCTGACGCAAACCCAGAGCGACCACCCAGCTGGGTATCGATTCTGCAGATCTTGCCACTTCGGCAAAGCGGGGTATTGCTGCCAGCAGCGGTTCGGCCTGGGCTGCCGGGGTCGTGACAATGACGGCTTGGTGAATATTTAACAGCTGGCCGGTATCGGTTTCGACGGCGACGCCCTCCGAGCCGGGATGCAATTTCCCCACCCGGGTTGCCGAACAGAATACTGCGTTACCCAGCAGGTTTCGTGTCAGGGTGGTCTGTTTTGGTGCTGCCAGATACACCGAAATAGGATCCAGCTCCAGACCGGTAAAGTCCCTGTGTGATGGAGTAAAACGCTGTATTTCGGGCCGATCCTCCAGCCAGCTCCGGAACTTGTCTGAAACGGGTTCAAACCAGGGTGCGCCGAGGTCCACGGTTGCCTCTGATAGACCACTGCTGGCCTGGCGGCCCCCCGTACCACGACTTTTCTCGTAGACGGTGACCTGATAACCCACCTCCAGTAAGCGCTCGGTCAAGGTGGTGCCAGCCAGACCGGCACCGATCACGGCAATGCTCTGATCTCTCATTGGTATCGTCAACTTGGCGTGCTCCGACTCTGGTGGACGTTATCGGTTCAATTCAAAGAAGTGCCTTGACAGCTTTACGAAACCGCCGGCTCTCCGGTGAGGTGACACTGCTGAACACATCGACTACTTCGCCCTCGCGGTTGATCAGGTACTTGTAGAAATTCCATTTCGGATAGGTGCCCGACGTGTCTCCGAGGTAGGTCCAGATAGGGTCGGCATCACCCTTGCGTACGCGGGTCTTGGCGAACATCGGAAATTGCACACCATAGGTGACACGGCAGAAATTCTGAATTTCTTCGGCTGTTCCCGGCTCCTGATTGCCAAACTGATTGGACGGAAAACCCAGCACCACCAGGCCCTGATCGCCGAATTCACGATAAAGTGCTTCCAGTCCCTCGTACTGCCCGGTAAACCCGCATTTGCTGGCGGTATTCACAATGATCAGCACCTTGCCGGCGTAGGTCTTGCAAAAGTCCACCGGTTTTTCATCGATCAAATCCGGCGCAGTAAACTGGTAGATATTCATGCAGTTGGCCTGTTGGGTGTCAGTGTCTGTCGTTATTGCTTCCTCCGATGCGGCGACATTGACGCAGAGGATTGACAGAAAAATGGTCATTATCAGGGCGAGTCTGTTCAAGGATGAATCACTCCTAAAAGGTCAGTGACATAACGGGTCCTGTCGCGATTGAACTCTCACCGGCGCAGGCTTCATCGTGGCTGACAATCTGCACCAGTTCAGCGCGGTGCACGCCAGCGGAGCGGCAAAGCGCATAGGCCTCACCCAAATGGCGGCAGGTCGCCACCCCTCCCTCGCGGGTCCTGATCAGTTGCTTTCGCAATTGCCCATTATCAAAAAAGGCCACCTGAAGCACCATGGGGGCACAGGCGTTCCGGATAAACCGGACGGTATCCAATTGCCGCATTTTCCGTAATCGCTTCAAAAGCTTGATTGTCATTATTGCCACCTGTTGATGGTGCTGTTGTCTCTGATCAATACGCGCTGTCTGGTTGCCTGGATCAGTGACCGATGATCTGACTGTAGTGGTAAATCGTAACAGTTAGATTACAGCGGGAGTTCAAACCTTGTTTTCTGGCATTTCCGAGTKTTTCTGGATCAATCTCACCGGYTTTCAGCTCATCTGGTGGTTRTCTGTGTTATTGGGCAATAGTGCAGYTCCRSTAGTTTTGTTACTGCTGGTGCTGCATMTSRCYTTTCACMGYCAGCCWCTRCKKGARRYYCGYGTATTACTGGTGTGTGCGATATTGGGCTTTACGGTTGATGGTCTGCTTACCCTCGGCGGTGTGTTCGTTTTCAATCAGGGTARCCCCTGGCCCCCGGTCTGGCTGGTGCTGCTGTGGCTGGGCTTTGCCGCCACCCTGCGTCAATGCCTGCGGTTTTTYTCCAGRCGCCACCTACTCTCCGCAGCCACCGGATCAGTGGCCGGGGCACTGACCTACTGGGCGGCGATTAATCTSGGGGCGGCAGATTTCGGTTTTGCTGTGGTTCCTTCCCTGATACTTCTGGCGGTTGTCTGGATGGCTTTGTTTCCYGCACTGATGTCGCTGGCAGACCGGCTGGGAGGTGATCGTGTACAGGTTTAGTAGGGCACTGCTATCGATATTTTTGTCGTTCTTTGTTGTTTCAGTRCAGGCCGTGCCCGTGCCGGACCGGTTGCAGTCTGTCGGCCATGCAGAGCTCCGGGTCTTTTTTATGAAGGTCTACCGGGCCGARCTMTACAGTGTCACCGGACGCTACGAGAARTTACAGGGGCCTCTGATGCTGAGGCTCACCTACCGACGGGATATCAGTAACACCAGACTGGTGAGTGAAACCCGCAAACAGATCGGCGATTTGCCGGACGAGCAACTGGATCGATGGATGACGCACCTGGCCAATATGTGGCCAAACCTGGCAGAGGGCGATGAACTGACTTTTTATATGGATCCGGAGGACCGGGGCCATTTTCATCACAACGGTCAATACATCGGTTCCGTGGAGGATCCTGTGTTTGTCAAAGCCTTTTTGAATATCTGGTTGGCAGACGACAGTGCCTACCCAAAACTGACCCGAAAACTTCGGGGAGAACGCTGAAAGAGGAGTTTTTAATGGTCCGCAATGTATCAAAAAGTATTTGTCTCGCTGGCCTGTTATTGGCAGGTTGCTCCTCCACGATCACGGATTACCAGCATGAAACGCCGGAGCTGCACCTAGACAAATTCTTCAACGGCCATCTGGTGGCCTATGGCATGGTTCAGGATTTTCGCGGCAAGGTAATTCGCCGTTTCAGGGCGGAAATCAATGCCTCCTGGCAGGATGGGAAAGGGGTTCTGGACGAACAATTTTTCTTCAATGACGGTGAACAGCAAACCCGCTGCTGGCGACTCACCAAAACCGGCAGTCAATATACCGGTACGGCCGGTGATGTGGTGGGTCAGGCATCAGGCACTACCGAGGGCAATGCGATGAACTGGCAATACGTTCTGGAAATTCCTGTCAACGGCAAGGTGCGCCACATCAAGCTGAATGACTGGCTCTATCTGGTGGATGAGAACAATTTGATCAACCGCGCCACCATGAGCAAATTTGGTATCCCCGTGGGTGAGATCACGCTTTACATTCGCCGTGAATCTGACCAACCCGCCAATGATGCCTGGCCAGCCTGTCAGTCCTAGGGTGTCATTTTACTGGATTGTCATTTAGAGCATTATTTTTGAGACGGTAAAGACGATCATGAATGTTAAACAGGAAATGCAAATACCCTGGCACTGTATATGGATTACCGGTGCAGGGCGGGGTATCGGTGCGGCACTGGCACGCTTGCTCTGTGAGCGTGGCGCAACGGTCTATGGTTCTGCCCGCAATCTCGACGAGCTAAATCAGCTGCAGTCATCGCTGGTCTCTGCGCCCGGGAAATTTATTCCGGTTCCCCTGGATATCCGTCGTCCCGCCGAAATAGCCGCTCTGTTTGAACGCTGGGACAGAGAACAACGGTTTCCGGAACTGGTGGTATTGAACGCGGGGACCCACGACCCCGCCAGTGCAGAGGCCTTTTCTGCGCAGCGCTGTCGGAGACTGTTGGATATCAACCTTCAGGGTACGATCAACTGCCTTGATCCGGTACTGCATCGTTATATTGCGGGCCGAAATGGCCACATTGCTGTGATGGCCTCTGTAGCGGGTTACCGTGGCCTGCCGACGGCGGCGGCTTATTGTGCCAGCAAGGCGGCACTGATCAGTCTGTGTGAATCGCTGTACATGGATTTACATGGCACAGGGGTGCGATTGCAGGTGATCAACCCCGGTTTTGTCCGAACACCGTTGACTGATAAAAACACTTTTCAGATGCCTGCGCTGATGGAGGTGGATGATGCCGCTATGGCTATTTATCGGGGACTGCTGTCCAGTCGCTTCGAGATTGCTTTCCCGCGGCGATTTGTGTTCTGGATGAAATTGCTGCGGCTGCTACCCAATCGGCTTTACTTGTCACTGATGCGCCGGGCGACCCAAAAAACGCTATGAATCCTGTGTTGAAGCCCGCTTGATCGAGAGGCCTGGCTGACTTAAAGATCGTCCGGATTGCAGCGGCTGCAGGGCAGGCAGGCGGATCATGGCCGGCACTGAAACACTGCAGCTGTCACCATCGGTTGTTACTCTGGCTCTCAACCCCGTCTATAGCGCTTCAAAGTGATCTGTCAGCAGGCAGTCATAACGCTGTTTGTCGTAGGCTTTAATCGGCTCGATATCAGCAGCAACGATGATGCCCTGCTCAGCTGCGCTGGCCAGTGCCAGATCCAGATTGTCTGGATGTTGCAGAAGCCCCTTGTTGCGTGCACGAACAAATGCCTGCCAGGGTTTGTCTATTTTGAGCAATGCCTGATAGGTGGATTCAACCCGCCCCACAGGATCCAGTGGATCTTCGTTGAGATACACGAATTGGCTCAGTGCCTGCCGCACGGGATTCGGTTCCATGATCAGGCCGCCGAGTCGACGAATCTGATGATCATCCGGGGCCCGGTGAATACGCCCCAAAGGAAAGCAGGTAAATGCCAGAATTTTGCCGAGCCACCGCAGAGGGAAGTTGTCACAAAATGACAGCAAGGCCTGTTGGGCCCTGAACAGGGAGCGCTGTACCGCATAACGGGCGTGTGCTTCTGTAGCATCGTTCTGTTGATTGGCATCGTGGTACTTGAGGACACTGCAGGCAATAAACAGCTCGCTGTGGACGTCGCCAAGGCGGGCGGACAATAGCTCTCGCCGCTTGATATCCCCGCCGAGTATACCCAGAGCCACGTCGGAGCAACTGGCCAGAGCTACGCTCAGATGGTTGATGCGCTGATACCAGCGACGACTGAAATCAGAAGCGTCGTCGGGCACCGGGCTGAAGCGTGCCGCGGTGACGCCATACAGCTTGAGCCGTGCGATATTGCTGAAAATGTGTCCCAGATGTTGCCTGAAAAGGGGATCAAATTCTGCCAGTCCCGCTTGTTCATCGCCATGTTGCAACGTTTTTAATTCGGCATAGAGATAGGGATGACAGCGCATGGCACCCTGGCCAAAAATCATCAGGGAGCGGGTCAGAATATTGGCGCCTTCCACAGTGATGGCCACCGGTACCGAGTGGTACATTGAGCCGAGAAAATTGCGAGGTCCCAATTGAATGGCCCGGCCACCCACCACGTCCATGGCCTGATTGACGATCTGCCGCATCCGCTCAGTGGCATGGAGTTTGGCCATGGCGGTCAGTACCGAGGGCGCCCCATCCACCAGTCCACGGGTCACCATCTGCCGCATCGCTTCCAGTGTATAGGCACCTGCGGCAATTTCGGCGGTGGCCTCCTGAACGCCCTCAAATTTGCCGATTTCCATATTGAACTGGCGGCGGATCCGGGCAAAGGCACCGACGGTGAGGTAGCACATTTCGCCGCTGGCGGTCGCCAATGCCGGCAGGGATACGCCACGCCCTGCGCCCAGACATTCGATCAGCATCCGCCAGCCTTTGCCGGCCATTTCGGCACCGCCGATAATCCAGTCGATGGGAATAAACACGTTAGTGCCGTTAATGGGCCCGTTCATGAATGGAGCGCCCGGATTGTGGCGGCGACCGATCTCGACACCGGGGTGATCGGCGGGCAACAGCGCACAGGTAATACCGTATTCCACGGTGTCCGGGTCGCCGAGCAAGCCGTCCGGATCCCGCAGTTTGAAGGCGAGGCCAATTGCCGTCGCCACCGGTGCCAGGGTGATCCAGCGCTTGCTGAAAGTCAGGCTGAGACCCAGTACTTCCTCGCCGTTATGTTGCCCCTTGCAGACGATGCCTAGATCCGGAATCGAACCCGCATCTGATCCGGCTTCCGGGCCCGTCAGGCCGAAGCAGGGGAGTTCTGTGCCGTTGGCAAGGCCTGGCAACCAGCGCTGTTTCTGTTCTTCAGTGCCGTACTTCACCAGCAGTTCGCCGGGCCCCAGTGAGTTGGGTACCATGGCGGTGACCGCGGCCGTGGGTGAACAACTGGCAATTTTGCTCATGATGCGGCTCTGGGCATAAGGGCTGAAATCCAGCCCGCCAAACTCCTCCGGGATGATCAGACCGAAAAAGCCGTGTTGCCTCAGATAGTCCCAGACTTCCGGCGAGAGATCCTGTCGCTGATGGACATCCCACTCGTCGATAAGCTGACAAAGCTCCACCACTTCATTGTCGAGGAATTGTTGTTCCCGCTCACTGAGCCGGGGTAGGGCAATCGCAGCAAATTGATGCCAGTCCGGTTTGCCGCTGAACAGCTCTTTTTCCCACCAAGTGGTGCCAGCTTCCAGGGCTTCCTGCTCGGTTTTGCTGATGGTGGGCATAGACTTTCGCAGCATGTGATACATCGGTTTAATCAGCAATTGCTGACGCCACCGGGGATGATTGAGGAGGATGGATACACCGATCGTCACTAACAATATCAGCCACATACCGCTGCAGTAGATTGTCAGCAAAATGGTGCCGACCACCATAACCAGGGAGCCGGTTTGCAATGGCGGGCGGTAATAAAATACGGCTGTGAGTAAACCGATAAACAGCAACAGTGATAACAACATAGTCTTTCCACCCTTTTGCGGCAGGCTCAAGAGGTCTTCTTGCGTACCAATGATTGCAACCTTAGACGATTCCGTGCCTCTCGCCCAGTGGTTGTTGTATCATCATGATCGTCTAGGATAGTCTGTATTTTCTGACCTGCAGTGATTTGGCGCAGGTGAGAGAGCATCTCACAGCAATGGATCACCATTGAGTTCCGGCTCGGGCCCCCGAAGCTGAGACTGCGACCATCGGTAAAACAGGATTTTTTGTCACCCTTGTCTGCGATCAAAAACACACACCTCGAACTCGATAAGAGAGCACTGGCCAATCGTTTTGGCTCCCGTGCGGAGAGTTATGAGGCCGCGACGCCCGTTCAGCAAGTCATGGGGCAATGCCTGCTGGACAGAATCCGCAGTGAGCAGCCCAATGTGAATGTTCAGGAAATTCTTGAAGTAGGTTGCGGCACCGGTCGGTTGACCAGGGCGCTCAAAGCCCTGTTTCCCTCAGCGAATATAACGGCCATCGATATTTCACAGGAGATGATCGACCATGCCACGAAACAGGTGCCGGGGCCTGTCTACCTGGTTATCGACGCTGAAGAGTATCTGCAATTAGTAAACCGGCAGTTTGATTTGATTGTCTCGAATGCAACGGTGCAGTGGTTTGTTCACCTCGATAAGGCTATTGAGAGAATGTGTTCGGTACTTGCTCCAGGCGGATTTCTGGCGCTGGGCACCTTCGCGGAGCGCACCTTCTGTGAGTTGGCAGACGCATTTAACTGTGCCTATCAGAAAAACCAGCTCGCTGTTCAAAATCACGTAGTGCCGATGAAGTCTGTCGATTATCTCCGCCAGTTACTGCCGGAGGCCGAGCTGGTTGAGCGAGACGTGCTCGCGCATTTTGCCGATGTCAGGACGTTTTTACAGTCCATTAAAGATGCCGGGGCTGTGAACTCCCAGGCGGGCCGGCGACCGATTCCGCGGACTGTACTCAGGGATATGCCCCATTACTACGAGGCACTCTATAAAAAACCCGGTAGTCGCGAAATTCAGGCCACCTATCACACCTGCTTTCTGTTCTATCGCCGACCCCCTGATTAGAGTCCGGCCACAATGTTGTTTAACTCCTATCTCTTCCTGCTGGTTTTCCTGCCACTGGTGTTGGCCGGTTTTTATGGCGTGGGGCATCTTGCAGGCCGTGCCGGAGGGTTGCTCTGGCTGGTTGTCGCCTCGCTGATTTTTTATGCCAGCTGGGAGCTGTCCTATCTCTGGCTGTTGCTGACGTCTTTGTCATTCAATTATTTTGCTGCACAGCTCATCCGTAAATTGTCTCGCTACCGGCGGCTGTGCCTATGGATTGCAGTACTGGCCAATGTGGCGCTACTGTTTTATTTCAAGCTAGTCATCGCTATTTTTGGTGACAACGGTGCAGCCTTCAGTACGACCCACCATATTCTGATCCCCCTTGGAATATCTTTTATTACCTTTCAGCAAATTGCCTTTCTGGTGGACACCTATAAGGGCAAGCTTATGGAAGGCAGTGCACTGGAGTACGTGCTTTTTATCACGTTCTTTCCGCAGTTAATCATGGGTCCGATTGTTCATTACCGTGAATTCCAGCCCCAGTTCAGGAAGGCCGGGTTGTTTCACTGGAACCCGGATAACTTCTTTCTGGGAATGTGTATTTTTATTGTTGCTCTTTTCAAAAAAGTGATGCTGGGTAACGCTGACGGATTTCTCGACAATTTCCCCCTACACCAGTGAGCCATTTCCCGAGCCGGGCGATAACCAGCATCGAATGCAATGGTATTGGGAGTCGAGTCATTACAATCATCAAATGGGGCGGGTGGTCATCGACCGCCTGTGGAACAACGACGACAGTCATGATGGTTTTGGCAAAAATCTTACTGCTGAAAATATCGCCGGGTGGCTGGGCGAGGAGCGAAACAATCTGAACGCGCTGGTACGCAGTCAGCCGATGCTGGTAAAGGAAATCAGCGATTTAATTCGCTAGGGTCCCCACCCACAACTAATTTGTTGCATCTGTTGTGACTAAAAAACGCCAATCCAGGTGTGAGAAATGAATTTACCGCTTCTATATTGAATGGCGATCAACGACGGCTGGCGTTTTGAGGGTTCCGACTTGGGGATTCTCCGAGATTGAGCTGGTATCGCTCAAGGACGAAGAGATAGCGGACAGTATTTTCACCAATGGTTGCGATTGATTCACTCCGCCATGAAGAATGAGCGCACTATACGGCCGTGGCTAGTGCGCTTTTTGGTGGCTGCCCGCCAGCAGACAGTAGAAGGCTGGCAGCACAAACAGTGTCAGCAATGTCCCGATACCCAGCCCGGTGGCAATGGTCAGGCCAATCGCAAAGCGACTCTCTGCACCGGGTCCCGCTGCCATTAACAACGGCACCATGGCGACAACCAATGCCACGGAAGTCATCAGAATGGGGCGCAACCTGATGGCCGAGGCCTCTATCACCGCGTCGAGCTTGCTGAGTTGTCGGTCGGCCTGCAGCTGGTTGGCAAATTCCACGATCAGAATGCCGTTCTTGCTGACCACCCCGATCAGTGTGATCAGGCCCACCTGGGTGTAAATATTCATGGTTGCCGCGCCCATCATGATAAACGCCATGGCACCGGCCACTGACAGCGGCACTGTGACCAGGATAATGATCGGATCCCGCCAGCTTTCAAACTGGGCGGCCAGCACCAGGTAAATGACCAGCAGAGAGAGGAAAAAAGTCACCATCAGGGCGCCACCCTGTTGCTTGAACTGCCGCGACTGCCCTTTGTAGTCGTAATTGAAGCCCGCCGGAAACAGCTCTGCCGCTTTTTGCTCAAGAAATGTGATGGCATCGCCCATGGCGACGCCGGGTTGGGTGACACCTTCCAGCGTGATGGCATTGAGCTGATTGTGCTGGGTGCGGGACGAGGGTTCGACCTGCTGCTCGAAATCCACCAGGTTGCTGAGTGGAATCAGGTCACCCGAATCGGCCCGGATATAGTAGTTTTTCAGATCGTCTATTGACGCTCGAGCGCTGCGCTCCACCTGGGGAATCACCTCGTAGGAGCGGCCCTGCATGTTAAAACGGTTGATATAGCCGCCGCCGAGCATATTGGATAGCGAGCGACCGATATCGCCCATGGAGAGTCCCAAGTCGGCGGCCCGGTCGCGGTCGATCACAATCTTGTTGATCGGGCGATCGATCTCAATGGATTTCTGCAGGAACATGAAATTGCCGCTGGCCATGGCGCTTCCCAGCAGTTCATCGGCCAGCGTATCGATCTCTTCATAGCTTTTGCCCGAGGTGATCACGAACTGCAGCGGCAGGCCATTGCCGGCTCCCGGTATTGGCGGCCGGGGAAATACAGAGATGCGCACGCCGGGGATTCTGGACATGGCCTGCTGCATGAGGGGTTCCACTTCGAACTGGGATATCTCCCGCTCGTCCCAGGGTTTCATCTTGAAGCCGCCAAACATGGAATTGGCACTGCCTCTGCCGATCAGCAGGAAGGTCTCGTCATAACCCGGCAATTCCTCAAAAATCTCCTGCATCTGGTTGCCGTAACCTTCCATATATTCCAATGTTGCCGTTTGGGGTGCCGTTCCCATAAATAGCAGAATGCCCTGATCCTCTGGCGGCGCCAGCTCGTTCTGGCTCAGCTGCAACATGAAATAGATGGATGCGAGAAGTACCAGCGCGAAAAAAACCACCACCCAGACCGACTGCAGTACGAAAGCCAGTGAACGCTGATAAGCGCTGGCGAGTCGGTTGAAGCTGCGTTCCACAAACCCCTCAAAGCGGGAGGGGTTGCCGTGGGGCTTGAGTATCTTGCCGGATATCATGGGGGACAGGGTCAGGGCGACCACCCCGGATATCAGTACGGCACCTGCCAGTGTGAAGGCAAACTCGGTGAACAGGGAGCCAACCAGCCCGCCCATGAAGCCGATCGGTGCGTAGACGGCCACCAGGGTGGTGGTCATGGCGATAATCGGGGTTGCCATCTCCCGGGCGCCGTTCAGGGCTGCCTCGAAGCGACTTTCACCGTTTTCGATATGTCGGTGAACGTTCTCTACAATAATAATGGCATCATCCACCACCAGGCCAATGGCCAGTACCATCGCCAGCAGTGTCAGCAGATTGAGGGAAAAGCCCAGCATCAACATGATCAGTGCGCCACCGATCAGCGACAGTGGTACGGCGATGGATGGAACAATCGCGGCCCGCAGGGAACCCAGCGTAAGAAAGATCACCAGCAGGACGATAATCACCGCTTCGCCCAGGGTTTTGATGACCTCCTTGATGGAGCTGTCGATAAACTCCGAGGCATCGTAGGGCAGTTCAACCAGCATGCCTTCGGGCAGCTGTGAGCGAATATCCGGCAATTCAGCGCGCACCAGTGCGGCAACATCCAGGGGGTTGGCGCCCGGTGCGATCTCGATGGCGATGTAGGTCGAGGGCTTGCCTTTGTAGTTGTTGATGGAGTCGTAGGTCTGTGATCCCAGCTCGCTGCGGGCAATGTCGCCCAGACGAATGATGCTGTCGTCGGTCTGTTTAATGACCAGATTGCGGAACTGCTCCGGATTGTTGACGTCGGTGTTGCTGGTCAGATCAATGCGCACCAGTTCGTCCCGGGTGCTGCCGATACCGGCGAGATAATTGTTGTTCAGCAGGATTTCGATCAAGTCGCGCGGGGTCATGTCGATTGCGGCGAGTCGCTGCGGATCAATCCAGACCCGCTGGGCAAAGGTCCTGCCCATCAACTCGGCCTTGCCGACCCCGGCCAGCGCCTGCAGTCTCGGCTGCACCTGTCGGGTAAGGTAGTCAGTAATCTGTGGAACCTTGATGGTGTCGCTGTAGAAAGCGATATACATCAGCGCGGTRCTGTCCCCGGTGGTYGAGCTGATGACYGGGTCCCGYACGGCYTCMGGCAAMACATCCCGCTTCGARGCRACCTTGGCCTGAATTTCTGCCAGKGCATCRTTGGCGTCGTAGTTCAGGACCATYCTGGCYTCRATGGTCGASATRCCYTGCTGGCTGGTGGAGGAKAGGTARTCTATCCCCTCGGCYTCAGCAATGGCCTGTTGCAGSGGGRTGGTCACGAAACCCTTGACCAGTTCGGAATCCGCSCCCGGATAGGCCGTYGATACKGTTACYGTSGTGCTCTCCAGTTCCGGGTACTGGCGGACTTCCAGTTCCAGRATYGCGCGCAASCCCATCAGYAGAATGAGYAGRCTGACCACGGTGGCCAGCACCGGTCGGCGAACAAAAATATCCGTAAAWCGCATYAGTTGGYAGCCTTGTCRGRRGTCACCGAGTCGACAATCTCAACGGTCTGACCGTTGCGGAGCCGTAACAGGCCGGTGGCAACCACCTGTTCATCTTTTTTCACGCCGCTGGTGACCGATACCCTACCGTCCCGGACTTCGCCAGTGGTGACACTGCGCCGCTGCACCATTTTTTGCTGGTCTTCTCCGGACTCGATGACAAACACAAAGTCGCCATAGGTGTTGTAGGAGATTGCCGTGCGCGGCAGGGTGAGCACCCGATCCTGCTGACCGCGATAGGTGCTGACATTGGCAAACATCCCCGGTCGCAGCCGATGTTCCGGGTTGGGTAATTCGGCACGCACGGTGAGGGTTCGGCTTTCCGTGCTGACGGATGTCTCCAGGGCCAGCACTGCGCCACTGAAAAGTTGTCCGGGATGGGCGGCGACACGGACTTCAACCCTGTCCCCCACACTGATGCGCGGAACCTCCCGTTCGGGAATCGTAAAATCCACATAGATGGGATCGAGCATGCTGAGCTGGACGATGGGAGTGCCCACTTGAAGAAATTGACCGAGATCGACCATACGCAGCCCGATAATGCTGTCGAAAGGGGCCCGGATACGCTTCTTGTTCAAAATGGCCTGTTGTTCGTGAACCCGGGCCTCAGCAGCTTCCAGGGTGGCTTTTGCTTCATCAAAAACCGACTGGGAAATGGTTTTTCCCTTGATCAGATTGGAATAGCGCTCGAATTGCTGAAGCGCCAGCCGCTGCTCGGCCTTCAGGGTTTCCAGGCCGGCCTGGTCTGTATCGGTGTTGAGTTTTAAAAGCAGATCACCGGCACTGACCTGCTGGCCGGATTCAAATTCAATGCTCTCAACCACGCCCGCCATCTCGTTGGCAATCCGTATACCGTTGACTGCCCGAACACTGCCGATCGCCGAGAGTGACTGCGGCCAGGCATCTTCCACCACACGGGTTGCTTCTACCACCGCAGGTGGCGGAGCCTGACTCATCAGGGTTTGCTGCTGTTTTATCTGCTGCATCTTCCAGGCGAACAGGCTGCCCAGAACCAGGGTTAGCACGACAATAACAGTAATCAGTCTGGCGGTAGTTTTCATAGGCTTAACGAACACTTTTCTTTTGAGGCGGGTGTTGCGGAGGTTAAAACATCCGGCACCGCGAAGGGTAAGCAAACATTTTACACAGTTATCTACGATTGGCGATAAACGCTCGTCCAATTGTTTTGTCTTATGCAAGATCAGTCAGATTCAACCATAATCAACCAGATACAACCATTAATAGAAGGATGTTTTATGTTATTCAGGCAGTTATTTGACAATACTTCTTCCACCTATACGTATCTGCTGGCCGATGAAACCACTCGGCGGGCGATTCTTATCGACCCCGTATTCGAGCAGGCCCAGCGGGACATGGCGCTTCTGCGGGAGCTGGATCTGTCACTGGCGCTGGTGGTGGATACCCATGCCCACGCCGACCACGTGACAGCAGCCTGGTTATTGCAGCAAAAGACCGGTTGCCAGATCGCCTCGGCAAAAGTGATCGGTGCGGAGCACGTCAATCTCGCTCTGGAAGACGGGCAGATTTTTGGTGTTGACGGTATTCAGCTGAAAGCCCTGTCAACTCCCGGGCACACCAACGGTTGCATGAGCTATGTGCTGGAAGATCAGGCGATGGTTTTTACCGGCGATACGCTGTTGATCCGGGGCTGTGGTCGCAGTGATTTTCAGGAGGGCAGTGCCCACAACCTGTTCCACTCGATCACTGATAAGCTGTTCAGCCTGCCTGATCACTATATGGTCTATCCCGCGCACGATTACAACGGCAGAACCCAGAGTACCATCGGCGAAGAAAAAGCCTTTAACGCCCGTGTCGGCGGAGGTGCCGATGAGCATGACTTTGTTGAATACATGCATGCCATGAAGCTGCCGCATCCCAAGAAAATTGACGAGGCAGTTCCCGCCAATCATCGCAGTGGTTGTCCGGAAAATGGTTTGTTGCCGGAAGAGCCCGATTGGGGTGATATCAAAGTGACCTATGCCGGTGTCCCGGAGGTGGATATTGACTGGCTGCAGTCCCATCGTTCAGAGGTCACATTGCTGGATGTGCGGGATATCGATGAGGTTCGCTCGGATAATTCTCCGGTTCTCCAGTCTGACCTGCTAATCCCCCTGGACAAACTACGGCAGCAGGTAGCCGATGTGCCGAGCGAGAGGCCGGTAGTGGCCCTGTGTCGGTCCGGTCGACGTTCAGCGATGGCCGTATCGATTCTGACTGAGGCTGGCATTCAGCAGGTCGCCAGCCTTCGGGGCGGCATCATTGCCTCTCTGTAGGGTGTTCAGTCAAAGCCGTCCTTGCTAGACTGTTTATTCTATTATGATATATACATATAACTAAATTTAAGTCGCGTGTATGCCACTATTCCCGTGACCAGCTGTAGTATGAAAACAGGAGGCTCTTGTCATGAATAATCAAGACACACATTACGTGCAGCCCGAAAAAAACTATTCCGTCTTGGTTGTCGGTGGCGGTGCCGGGGGTATTGCGGTGGCGGCCAGCCTCCACAAACGCGACCGAAAACTGGAAATAGCCATTATTGAACCGTCGGATACACACCATTATCAGCCCGGATGGACCATGGTGGGTGGGGGCGTCTTTCGCCCGGAAATCACGGCCAGGGCGATGGCCAAGGTGATGCCCGATTTTGTCACCTGGCATCAACAACAGGTTGTATCCCTGGAGCCGGATCAGAATTGTGTAACGCTCTCGGATGGCACGGTTCTGGGGTACAAGGCCCTGGTACTTTCTCCCGGGTTGGAACTGAACTGGGCTGGCATTGAGGGGCTGACGGAAAGTCTGGGACAAAATGGTGTCACCTCCAATTATCAGGAGGGTATGGCCCAATACACCTGGGAAATGGTCCAGCGACTGAAAAAAGGCACCGCGTTGTTCAGCCAGCCACCGATGCCCATCAAATGTGCCGGCGCCCCTCAGAAGGCGCTGTACCTGTCATCGGATCATTGGCGCCGCAATGGGGTGCTGGACAACCTTTCGGTTCAGTTCCACAACGCCGGTGCCGTACTGTTTGGTGTGCCGGACTATGTGCCGGCCCTGCAGTCGTACATTGATCGTTACGGGATTGATGTCAATTACCAGAGCAATCTGGTCTCGGTTAATGGCCCTGCCCAGAAAGCCGTGTTTCGTATCTCGGATGCCGAGGGCGGCAGTCAGGATCGGGAAATAAGCTTTGATATGCTCCATGCGGTGCCACCCCAGCGGGCACCTGCATTTATCCGCGAATCCAGCCTGGCTAACGAAGCCGGCTGGCTGGATCTAAAGAGCGATACGCTCCGTCATAGTCACCATGAAAATATTTTTGGCCTGGGAGATGTCAGCGGCACGACCAATGCCAAAACCGCCGCTGCCGTTCGCAAGCAGGCACCCGTGGTGGCCGAAAACCTGATCGCGCATCTCAATGGCCAGCGGCCGACGGCTGAATACCTGGGTTATGGGTCTTGCCCGCTCACTGTCGAGCGAGGTCGGATTGTCCTTGCTGAATTTGGCTACGGCGGCGAGCTACAGCCGACTTTTCCGACCTGGGTGAATGACGGCACTAAAGCCACTCGGGCAGCCTGGTGGCTAAAGGCAAAACAACTGCCGATGCTTTACTGGCAAGTCATGTTGAAGGGTCATGAGTGGCTGGCAAAACCGAAAAAACTGTCGCAATAAAGCGGGCATAAAAGATCCAGTCGGATAGTCCACTTAAAACAGTCGTCCGACTGGGCATCTGTTCGCGCCACGCCTGGGGCTCGGGATTTCGGATTACATGCCTTGTTTCTTTATCGGGCAGCGCATGACTTGCAGATTTCTTACTATGGGCAATATACCCACAGGGAAGTAGGCCTATGCGACACTTTATCCGTCACCCCTCAGATTTTCCCATTCTCGTTTCCTCTGAAGAGAGCAGCAACGGCGATCAGGCTAGCCCCTGCAATATCAGCCAGGGTGGCCTTGCCTGCCAGCTGACACGGGGGTTCTCTCCGGGCACCGCTGTGACAATGTACATTCTCTCACTGCAACTGGATTACCGGATCTCCGGTCGGGTGACGCGATGCATCCCCTGTGCCAAGGGATTCCGGGTCGGCATCCAGTTCAACGATAAAACGGAGTCTTTTAAAAGCAGAATGGTGGAACAGGTCTGCTTGATAGAACACTATCGCCGGGAACTCGACCCGGAGGGGCGGGTGCTGGACAGTGAAGCGGCGGCACAAGAGTGGATAGCGTGTTTTGGCAGCCAGTTTGCCAAATCCTTTTCCGGTTAGACCGGGCAGTCTGTTGGTTGCCTGTTTCCCTGCCCCTAGCGCCTTGGTGAATTCTTGTGCTGCAACCTGAATACAGGTTTCTTGAGATATTGGGGTGGGGTATAGGGTGTGGGACCAGCGTAAAAATTATTCACCGTTAATGCTGCTTTGGAGCACCATCATTAAACATGAGTAGACATGTGAAAAAATTATTCAGGACCCGTTACCTCGGTCGCTCTAGATTTGTCACCAATATAGCTGCTTGATAGAGATGGATACTAATCATGAACACACTGTTTGACAGTCTTACCCCTGTTACGGATGAGGTGCTCGCCGCCGTTGCCCATATGCCGACGGCAAGCTTGCCGGTGCTGATGGATGAAGCGTTTGCCCGGCGACTGAGCGATGCCGATTTGATGCGCATTGCGGTATTGCTGGCGAAGAAAAGTTATGACGAGGGCGGCTGTCCCATCGGAGCGGTGATTGTCGATAATGCCACGCGCCGGATTGTTGGGAAGGGCCACAATACCCTGGTGCAGGAGAATCACCCCTATAACCACGGTGAAACTGCGGCCATTCGTGATGCCGGACGGCTGGATTTCAGCCGTACCACGCTATTCACTTCACTGAGTCCCTGTGACGTTTGTGCCACTTTGCTCCACATGCGCGGTTTTGGCCGAGTGGTGGTGGGCGATGTCAGCAATGCCTCGGGTACTGAGCTGCTGTTGCGCAGTAAGGGTGTGGATGTGGACATTCTGGAAGATCCGTTTGGCGTTGCGCTGTATACACGTTTTCGGGCCGAGCAACCTGTGCTGGAACTGGAGGATTGGCAGGGTCTTGCCGCGACGCGGAAACGTTGATGCGGCCAGAACCTAAAGGGGTGGGCCTGTATACCGGTCCCCTTTTCTACAGAGAATAGACAATATTTCAAATTGAAGTGTCAGATAATTTTACAAGTTGCGTGCGAAAAAATGTCGTGATTTTCATAACACTATAAAAAATATAGCATTTTTATGGGTTGGTGTAATATTTGCTTAAATTTTCAGAGACTACTTAATTGAGTTTTCTCGATTCAGTTTTCTTGAAAGTACCGCGAGGTTTAAGTGGTGCGTATCCATGAATAGAAATATGGAGAATCAATATGTCTTTAGCATATGGAATTAGAAGTAAAATTACATCTCTTTTTCTGGCGTCGAGCTTACTTCTCGTTGGTGGGAATGCTTCTGCCGCCTTGCTCGATGCTTTCGAGAATGGAGGGTTCGACGGGTATACAGGAAATACAAATTCATTCAACGGCGATGTTCCGCCAGGCTGGACGGTAACAGACGGCACTCCGGATGTGTTTAATGAAAACACCAATATCTACGGGTTTGCCTGGCAATCAAGTAGTACTGGTGGTGATTTTTTGCATGGGATTGGATGGGATGGAAGGTTTGATAATTACGTCGAAAGCGCATTGCAGGTCGGCTTGGGCGGATTGGTGATTGGACAGCAATACGAGATCTCGTTTGAGCAGACTATCAGTAACAGTAATAATGGCGCTAATGTTGGCGGCTATTGGGAAATCATCTTTGGGGCGGAATCGCAAAACTCCGAAGTTATGGATGTACCCACTTTCGGGGAAACTGCTGACTGGATATGGCAGACGTTGATTTTTACTGCCACGAGTGAGATTCAGACCCTTGAGGTGGTTGCACACAGTGCGACCGGTCCTCGAACTGATCTGGGCATTGATAGCTTCTTTCTGGGTGACCCCGGAACCAATCCGGATAATCCGGATACACCTACCGACCCCGATACCCCTCCAACCGCATTGCCAGTACCGGGTTCTCTTCCATTACTTGGCCTAGGACTGGGTGCATTACTGTTGGTGGCAAGAAGGCAACGCCAATCCTGATAGCTACGCTTTGGGTCAGCTGTGAATTGATGACAGCTGGTCCATCGCTGCTTTCCTGGTTGCGGTACGCTAAATGGATACTGGGCTAGGCTTAATTCTACCTCTTGAGCAAGTCCGGTTTTGTGAAAGGCAAGCGTGTCGGATAGCAGGTATTTCCATTTGTCCTCCCGGATAATTCGGGGGGATACCTTAATATTATTCACCCACTCTTCGCAGTTCTCTGTCATTAATAAGTAGCTGGCTTTTGGCGTATTTTGTTGCCCGGCGGCTAAGTGAGGAGGTCATGGGGTCATTGGCTAAATTCCAATATACTGGGCTTTCATCTACAGAGAAATATCCATGAGCTCGAACCCTTTGGTCGATGTGATTATTCCTACCTGTAATCACGAGCCGACGTTTTGCGGGCTGTAAAAAGTGTTCTTGGCCAGACTTTTCAGAGTTTCAGAATTGTGATTGTCGGCGATGGGGTTTCTCCTGAACATGGTGCACTGATTGCGCAACTGTGTTCAGAGGACTCAAGAATACAGTTTGTCGCTAACCCGAAGGGGACCGGCCATGGTGAGGCACACCGTGCCAGAGTACTGGAGGATTCCCGCGCAACTTATGTTTGTTATCTTGGCGACGATGACCTGTGGCTTACGCATCCTCTGGAAACGTTAGTGCCTTTTCTTGAAAAATACGATTTTGTTCACATGCTGCACACTGAGGTTACCACTGATGGAACCCTTAGTGCGAATGCAGGCCGCATTTATAGGAAAAAAATTAAGAGCTTTTTCAATCATGTCGAGCCGCATCAGCTGACTGCGAACGGCAAGCGTCAGGGAAAGGCTTTAGCTCGTCGGGGTTCTTATTTCTGTTATCAATGAGCTTGAAGCAGCATTTAATGCATTCGCCAATTTTATGTGGAGCACGCCTTTGGTTGTGCTTTTGGTGGGTGGCGGCATTGGTTTAATGCTGTATTCACGTTTTCGTCCATACCGCCATCTGGGTCATGCCCTGGCCTTATTACGCGGGCGCTATAACGATGAACACGACCCTGGGCATGTTTCCCATGCCCAGGCCTTAAGCACAGCTTTGTCGGGCACGCTGGGTCTCGGCAATGTCGCAGGGGTTGCTATTGCCATCAGTGCTGGTGGACCTGGTGCGGTTTTCTGGATGTGGGTGACGGCCATTATCGGTGTAACAACCAAGTTCTATACTGCATCCTTGGCGGTGATGTATCGAGGCAGGGATTCAAGAGGTGTGCTTCGTGGCGGCCCAATGTATGTGATAAGCGAAGGCCTTGGTAAGCGTTGGTATCCGTTAGCTGTTTTATTTGCCGTAGCCGGCGCGCTTGGGACATTGCCATTGTTTCAGACAAATCAGTTTGTCGGCCTGTTGCGTGAGGTCGTGGCAATACCGATAGGCCTTGCTACAGAAAGCCAGCATATGGCGTTTGATATCACTGCGGGCGTTGTTCTGGCCATTTTGGCCTTGCTTGTCGTGTTGGGACGCATTGAACGCATTGGCAAGTTAACGGTGCGACTGGTACCAAGTATGTTGCTGCTTTATATCGGTATGGCACTGATTGTGTTAATGCGATATTGGCAGGATATCCCCGAGGTATTTATGCTTATAGTCAACGACGCGTTCAGCGGCGCCAGTGTAGCCGGTGGTGCTCTGGGAACCGTCATCATGATTGGCGTGCGTCGCGGAGCTTTTTCCAATGAGGCGGGTATTGGCACAGAATCGATGGCCCATGGTGCAGCTAAAACCAGCGAGCCAATACGCGAAGGTGTCGTAGCCATGACCGGCCCGATTATCGATACGCTGATTGTTTGCTCTTGTACCGCATTTATGATTCTGCTGACAGGCGTTTGGCAAACCGGCGGCGACATGGAAGGTGTTGCACTCACTGCTGCAGCGTTAGAAAAGGTTTTCCCTAATAGTGGTATTTATTTGCTTTTGCTGATGGTTGCGTTACTTAGCTTTTCGACCATCGTCACTTTCTGGTTTTATGGCTCCAAGTGCGTCGGATTTTTGCTGGGTGCAGACAAAGCGCGTTACTATACGCCGCTCTATCTGCTCATGGTTGTCGTAGGCGCAGTCACCACGCTTGAATTGGTCAACGGTTTATTAATTGGTATGTATGCGATGATGGCTATGCCAACGATGGTTTCTACTTTTTTGTTGGCACCGCGAGTCAACGAAGCGGCGCATCATTACTTCCGTAAAATGGATAGTCTGACTCAATAATGGCTACCCAGGTTACACGCTCTGATCACTTTATAGACCTGGCGGTAGGCCAACCAGATCCGGATTTGTTACCGGTTGATTTGTTTCGCTCACTGTCGGTTGAACAGCAAAACCTGGCTTATGGCGAGCAGGCCGGTGACGAAACATTCCGGCAGGCGCTGTCTGCATGGTTGTCAGAAGATTACGATCAGCTGGTCAATGCTGAACAGCTATTGCTGACGAACGGATCGTCCAATGCACTCGATATGATTTGTTCGCAGTTGAGCAAATCCGGTGCAACCATTCTTGTAGAAGACCCCAGCTATTTTATCGCACTTAAATTGTTTAGAGAGCGCGGTTTCAATGTTGTTGCATTGCCGATGGATGAAGACGGTGTCGAGCTACAGGCGCTCGAACAGGCCATGCAGAAATATAAGCCTGCATTTTTTTATACAATTCCCAGCTTTCATAATCCCTCAGGTATTACGCAGTCGCATAGCCGGCGGCAAGGTATAGTAAAGCTGGCAGCACAAACGCAATGCCCTGTTGTTGCAGATGACGTTTATCAGTCGCTTTATTTTGGTCAGAAACCCCCTGCACCTTTGGCGTGTTATGACCATAACGCGCCTGTTTTATCTGTAGGCTCTTTTTCAAAAATTCTTGCACCCGGCTTGCGGCTTGGCTGGATTCAGGGTTCCGGTGATATTTTTCACAGGCTCAAGAATTCGGCGTTACTGCAAAGTGGTGGCGGCTTGGCACCAGTCACTTCGGCATTGGTTGGGCCCTTGATTGCCAGCGGTGAATTTCAGAAGAACCTTGAGTATTTGCGGCAAAGCTATGCAGCCCGATCTGAAGTGCTCTTTGATGGGCTAGTGTCAACGATTGGTAACCAGATAAGTATCAATAAGCCCAACGGTGGGTACTTTTTATGGGCAAGTTTTGTTGATGGGAGAGACGTCGCTGCAAAGCTTGATGAGGCCAGGCAAGCTGGTGTTAGCTATCTACCCGGTAAGATGTGTTCAGCCAACGGTCAATTTCTCTCGAGTATGCGCCTGTGCTTTGCTTGGTATCCGCAACAACAGCTCATGACTGCTTCCGAACGTCTGGGGTTGGTATTCTCTTAAGCTCTTAACTAGCGGCGCGTTTACTAATTGCTGCGTCGTCAGGGTGCTGAGGTGAATCATAAGAAGGTTTATCGGCTTTACCGGGAAACAGGCCTGTCTGTCCGCAAACGCAAGCCCCGTAAGGGTGTTATGGACGAACGGCAGCCCCAGGCTCTGCCCGATGCACCTAACTATTTCATGATGAATTTGTTGGCCAACGGTCGCAGAATCAAATGCCTGACAACCGTGGACGACGTTACCAGGGAGTGCCTCGATATTCATGTTGCCATGGGAATATCAGGTGAACAGATGGTGCACGATGCTGGATGGCATCGCCGCCTTCAGAGGCTACTCGAAAGCCGTAAGAACCGGCCAGGGACAGGAATTCACCGCCAGAGCACTTGATCAATCGGCGTGCTGCCTGGCGTTGAGCTGAAACTCATGCAGTCTGGAAAGCCGATGCAAAACGGGTAAGTTGAGAGCTTCAATGGTAAATTCCGGGATGGATGCCTGAACAAAAACTGGTTCCTGTCACTGGCTGATGTCGAGCAGAGGATTGAGGCTTGGAAAATCTTCTTCAATCAAGTCGGACCCCACTCCGCACTAGGATAGTCTACGCAATTTGATTACGCTCGAAAACAGGCTGTTTCAGCTCATTTGGAGCAGGAGTCAGAGCCGGATTTTTCTGACAATCAGCGGTACTAAGACAGGGCCATGGTCTAATTACTCATCAACACACTTCAAAGCACCAGTGGGACACTTGGCAACCGTTGCTCGAATATTATCATCTGGCTCTTTACTAGTATCGATGACCATGTTGCCGTCAATCACCTTGAATACCTCTGGTGATCTTTTCACACATTCGCCTGAATGCTTACAGATATTAGCATCAAATGTAACTTTCATGCCGGTTAACCCCCTATTAACTTATTGTTATCCAAGGCTTGCCACGCAACAATCGAATTGCCACTAGTAAATATAGAGTCTCTAGCAATAAATTCCAGTCTCTACTCAGCACTCTGGATCATGAACAATAAGGCGACTCGGATTTCCCTCCGGTGCAATGGATACTCTTGGCCTATGATCAGAGCATAGGAGGGCCGTAACCGTCCAGTAATTCCATCTTGAGTAATGCAATAGAGGCCCTCAATAATTCAATTTAATAATCAGATCCAGATTTTTCCCATCGTACGAAAAGCGGGCGGCCTCGAATGAAGGCGCACTCATCGTAGCCTCTGCGCCGCTTGAAAAACCATAGCCTTCCGTGGGGACCCCTAGAAAGTTGGTGTTGAGTTTGCCATCCATATTCTCATCATGGATAACGGCCAACGCATACGTTCCTGGAGGAATATCCAGGAAGCTACAACGCGCCTTCGTATCTCGAATTTTCATCATCATTATATTGGTCGCTGAATGCAAAAACTCAGTAGGGAAGCCCGCTGGAGATTCGAAAAGTGCGCAAGCTACAGTCCCGGTGCTGTTTTTAATATTCGGAATTTTCACGTGAATTCCTGGACATGATGGTTGGGCGAAGACAATGGCGGGAAGACTCGTAAACGCCAGAACGAATCCAAATGCTGCGTACCTAAACCTCATGCAGTACCGTATCACGGCAAGCATGACGATGGAGGCCGATGCGGATTTCCGATTATTTGACTTGCTCATCAGTATGCTCATAGCTCTGATCTCCTTCGCTTGGGTCTCCACTTTTGCTAGGGGAAGGAGACCATCTTATGCTGGTTTTCGTCCCAGAGTTTGAGCTGGAAGCTGTGCAGGCTCTGCCGCAGGGTCAAAGGCTCTTTGGCGCGCACAGCGGGCACCTCCTCGTAACACTCAGGCAAGCGATAATTGGGAATTCGGGCATTGAGATGGTGGATATGGTGATACCCGATATTCGCCGAAAACCAGCGCAAAATATTCGGCAATTGGTAGAAGGAGCTGCCTTCCATGGCGGCCCGCAATGGATCCCAGTCATCTTTTCGTGCCCAGTAACCGCCTTCGAACTGATGCTGAACGTAGAACAGCCAGATGCCGCCCATACCCGCCAACCACAACACAGGCAACTGAATCAATAAATAAGTCTGCCAACCGATCGTTTGTGCGGCGATCAGGAATACGCCAACGATAGCAAGATTCGTGAACAATACGCTCTTACGCTCCTTGCGCTGAACTTTCCGACCGGGTAGCCGGTTGCTGAGCAAGAAATTGAAAATGGCGCCGAAGCCCAAGAGCACCACCGGGTTGCGGTAGAGCCTGTAAAGCCAACGCATAAGCATCGGCGACTGGTTGTATTCGCGTAGGGTGAGCGTCCAGATATCACCAAAGCCTCGGGTATCGAGATTGGCGTAGCTGACGTGGTGACGAAGATGGCTGAGGCGCCAGTCGTCGAATGGCGTAAAGACGAGGACCCCCAACAGGCGCCCTGTCCAGGTGTTGGTTCGCGTTGATGGCAGAAACGAACCATGGACGCAATCGTGGAACAAAATGAAAAGGCGGACCAAAAAAGCCGCCATCACCACCGAGAGCGCCAGTGTCCACAAATAGGAAAAATCGTGCTGGATGGTGAGGATTACCAGATACCATAAACCGGCGTAAGGGACCAGCGTATTGATGAGCTGCCAAATCGCCTTGCCACGGCTAGGAATGCGGTACGGAAGCAGCGCCGGACGCGCGTCCTGCCAAGAGGAATTGGCTTGCATCTCGCCTCCATTTGGTTTTCTGCGGTAGTCAGGCCTCAGCCCAGAAGTCTTTGAGCGGACCTCATTTTGATGCCTGGGAGTCTCCAGGCTTTAGGATAAGCCCATTCTGCATATCCATATTTTTCGAACATTATAGCGACGGCGTTCTGCTGTCCGTTCGGTACCGCACAAACAATTTCGTAAGGACTTACCCAAATAACTAGACATTTTTTAACCCTCTATTGATAACTTCGGTTATAAAAAGGGGGGATTACGGCTACCCGAAAACGGTAAGAACCGACCAAGAGCCGGAATTCACTGGCAGAGTTCTCGATCAATGGGCTTACCGCCATGGTGTTGAGCTGAAACTGATACAGCCCGGAGAGCCGATGCAAAACGGGTACGTTGAGAGCTTCAATGGTAAATTCCGGGATAAGTGTCTAAATGATCATTGGTTCCAGGATTTCGCTCACGCCCGGGAGGAAATCAGCCAGTGGCGCTTGGACTGCAATGAACGGCGGCCGCATGCATTCTTGAGGTATCAGACACCCTTGGAGTCTGCCTCTGCCCTCCGACTTGGAACCACTGATTCAAAAGTAACGGACATTACTAGGGAGCAGTTGGGTTAAATATTGGGGCCGGTCAATGCGACAGCCATCATACCCAAGTGCAGCGCTGGCTCTGATTTTTCAGGTGCTTTTCTTGCGGACATCCTTTATCACGTCATAGGCGTGGCTGATTTCCTGGGTCCGTTCTTCCGCCATCTCTCGCATGCTTTCAGGTAGGCCCTTGCCGGCCAGTTTGTCGGGATGGTTCTCGCTCATCAGTTTACGGAATGCCCTCTTGATCTCGGCATCGCTGGCGGAGGGCGCTACACCCAATACCGTGTAGGCATCATCGATCTGCTGTGTGGTGGGGCGCTGACCCGGGCCGGCGCCGGTGTGTCCCGCATGAGCTCCACGCAACATGGCTTCCAGCTGATCGACCTGGCTTTCAGGCAGTCCCAGGACTCGGGCGGTGCGAACCAGCATTTCATGTTCTGCAGGGTGGATAACACCGTCAGCTGCGACGGCGGATACCTGTACCTGTAGAAATATCTTTAGTAAAGCCGGTTGCCGGCCACTGATCTGCAGGAAATGGTTAAGCTCTGCGTCCAGGTCAAAGTCCAATGCTTTGCCACGGTTGAAAGCGGCCCTGGCTTTGGCTTTCTGGTCTTCATTCAGGTGGAAGCGTGCAAACATGGTTTCCGCCATTTGGATCTCGTCTTTGGATACCACGCCGTCGGCTTTGCACAGTGCACCCATGACCGCGAAGACAGATTCAAAAAAGCCGGTCTGTATTTTCTTAAGTTTGCCGATGAGGTGGCCTTTCATGAAGTTAAGAAGGAAAAAAGCGATGGCAGCACCAATAAGTAAGCCAGGTAATTTTCCAAAGGCGTAGCCGATAAGGCCGCCAACAATAAGTGCAAAGAGCATTAACTTGTCCTTGGTCAGTGGTCGTAAAAACTTAAATTATTGTCCGGTATCAGTTGACCACTACACACCTCAGGATCGGGGTTTTTTGTGTCTTGGAGGTAGGTACATATCACCTGGACTGAGCGGGGCGGGGCGGTGCCTCCTTGTTCAGCAGCAAGGGTGAACTAATATCTAATTTCACCCGTATCGTTGTTTGTAAATAGAATATGATCTGATAGGGAGTTTAACATGAAAGATTTTATAGCTTCTTGCTGGTATTCAGTTATGGATAGCCGCTACAACCCGCTCAAAGATGCTAACCTGGAATCAAAGCATTGGGTTATGCAAGTATTGGCCTGGATGTGGTCAATGATATTTTCTGTATCCTTTCTTTCCATATTCCATTTTGGAATTCTTTGGGCGGCGCACCTACTACTCATAGCTGGTGTTTTTCTCACATTGGCTGCATTCAAACACACTCAACAGACACAATCATTAGTCACTCTTGATGATGCTAAAAACTTTGGACATAGCACAAAGTGCGTTTGGAAGCTTGATTCAGAAGCATGACGAACTTCCTGCCACTGCCGATGACTAACTAAGTACAGCAAATGCTTCTCCCCCAAGCAGACCCCGATTCCCTCCCCAGGATCGGGGTTTTTTGTGTCTGCATGTTTTTGATTTATTTGTTACCCCAGGCGTTACCCAGAGCAGGTTTTTTTGGGCATAAAAAAAGGGCTGCATTTCTGCAACCCTTTGTTTTATATGGCTCCGCCTGCTGGGCTCGAACCAGCGACCCAATGATTAACAGTCATTTGCTCTACCAACTGAGCTAAGGCGGAACGGTCAAGAGGCGCGTATCTTATAGATCGACTTTGGGGTAGTCAAGCCCCGTCGGGACCACGTCACTGGGGTCTTTTCTGGCGTATAATACGCGGTTTTCTGCACTGATTCGGAGCGATTCAAACGTGTCAAAACCCTTTACGGTCAAGAGCCCTTACCAGCCAGCAGGCGACCAGCCCGCGGCGATTGAGAAGCTGGTGGAGGGGCTTGAGGGGGGACTGGCGGCACAGACGCTGCTGGGGGTCACCGGTTCGGGCAAGACGTTTACCATTGCCAATGTGATTAGCCGGGTGCAGCGCCCTACCATTGTGCTGGCGCATAACAAAACGCTGGCGGCCCAGCTCTATGGCGAACTTCGGGACTTTTTTCCCGACAATGCAGTGGAGTACTTTGTCTCCTACTACGATTACTATCAGCCCGAAGCGTATGTGCCTTCATCGGATACATTTATCGAGAAGGACGCCTCCATCAATCAGCATATCGAGCAGATGCGCCTGTCGGCTACCAAAGCACTGATGGAGCGCAAGGATGTGATTGTCGTCGCGACCGTGTCGGCAATTTACGGCTTGGGTGATCCTGAGTCCTACCTGAAGATGGTCCTGCACTTGGTGCGGGGCGACCGGGTGGATCAGCGAGTTATCCTGCGACGCCTCGCCGAGTTGCAGTACACCCGAAACGATGCTGTATTTCAGCGCGCCACCTATCGGGTGCGGGGTGATGTGATCGATATTTATCCGGCGGATTCGGACAGTGAGGCCGTCCGGGTCGAGTTATTTGACGATGAAGTGGAAAACCTGTCGATGTTCGATCCGCTGACCGGTGAGGTATTTGGCCGGGTGCCCCGAGTTACCGTATACCCGAAATCCCATTATGTGACACCGCGCCAGACCATACTCGACGCGATGGAACACATCAAAACCGAGCTGGCGGAGCGACTGGAGCAGTTGCGCTCGGTTAGTAAGCTGGTAGAGGAGCAGCGCCTGCGCGAGCGCACCCGTTATGATCTGGAAATGATGCAGGAGCTCGGCTACTGCACCGGCATTGAAAATTACTCGCGCTATCTTTCTGGCCGGGAACCCGGTGAGGCGCCGCCCACGCTTTACGATTACCTGCCTGCGGATGCCCTGATGGTGATTGATGAATCCCACGTGACGATTCCCCAGCTGGGTGGCATGTATCGCGGTGATCGCTCGCGCAAGGAAACCCTGGTGGAGTACGGTTTCCGGTTACCCTCGGCGCTGGATAACCGTCCGATGCGGTTCGATGAATGGGAACGATTGGCGCCACAGATGATTTTTGTCTCCGCTACCCCGGCCAAGTATGAAGCGGAGAAGGCGGGGCAGGTGGTGGAGCAGGTGGTCAGGCCCACCGGACTGGTGGATCCGTTGATCGAGGTTCGTCCGGCAACGTCCCAGGTGGATGATGTGCTTTCCGAGATCAGCCGCTGTGTGGCCAATGAAGAGCGCGTGCTGATTACCGTGCTGACCAAGCGGATGGCAGAGGATCTCACCGAGTATCTGGCGGAACACGGAGTGAGGGTGCGCTACCTGCACTCAGATATTGAAACGGTGGAGCGGGTGGAAATTATCCGCGACCTCCGGCTCGGTGAGTTTGATGTGCTGGTGGGTATCAACCTGTTGCGGGAGGGGCTGGATATGCCGGAGGTGGCACTGGTGGCCATCTTTGATGCCGATAAGGAGGGATTTTTGCGCTCCGAGCAGTCGCTGATCCAGACCATTGGCCGGGCGGCGCGAAATGTGGCGGGCCGCGCCATTCTCTACGCGGACAAGGTTACCGGCTCGATGCAGCGGGCCATGGATGAAACCGAACGTCGTCGGGACAAGCAGATTGCCCATAATCTGGCCCACGGTATTTCACCCAAGGGCATCTATAAATCGGTGGCGGATATTATGGAAGGAGCCCGAATGATCCCCGGTAAAGGGGGACGCAAGGTGGCGGATGCGCAGGCCACTTATCAGTCACTCAAGGACAGGCCGATAGTCAGCAGCGGTGATGTGTGGCGTCAGATAGCGGCACTGGAGGACAAGATGTTCGAACACGCCAAGAACCTGGAGTTTGAGGAGGCGGCCCGACTACGGGACGAAGTGGGCCAGCTCAAGCGATTGGCGGACGGTATTGCCTGACTATTGCCTGACGGACATTGCTGCCCATCGGTTCTTCCTCAGAAGTTTTTGACGCGCTCACACTTGCCGGCGTACCGCATCTGACGGCCTTTATGGCCCCCCTGGTTGACATTAAATCCGAATTCTCCGATGCCGGTGTTAAGCATGAAGTCACCGGTAAGAGGCTTCAGAATGAACATCATTGACTCATTTTTGGCAGTGATACTCCGGCCTGATTGTTCTGTTATCTTGAGATCAAAGGTTCCCGATGCATCTTTGTTATCACCATGAAGCCGGAAATTATCACCATCAATGGTTATTTCCAGGTCGCCACCATCCGTGCTGACACCTGAGCCGGTTGCTATCTGATAGATATGAACATACCTGCAGAGATGGAGTTCTTTATCGTTTGCGTACAGGTTGGCGCTCATCAGCAGTGACGCACACAAGGTAACGAATATACCTTTTTTCATAATGACCAAGCCTTTTATCAAGTTGATGGGCTCCCCGGTGTTTGGGGGCTCAGTTGCTAAACACACTAACATGTTAACGCACTGGATCAGGTCTGTATGCGAGTGTGGGCGTTTTGTTGATAAATGGCGCTGTCTGGGATCCGGGCTCCCCAGCTGGTTGGTGGGTGTGGTGGTGGACATTAAATGTTAAATAATTAACATTAAGTAAATATTTTATCTATTTGATAATAAAGATTTATATTTTTTATTTTCTTTTTGCAGGCAAATAAAAAAAGCCCACCGGTGTCGATGGGCTTTCTATTTGGTAGGCACGAGTGGATTCGAACCACCGACCCCCACCATGTCAAGGTGGTGCTCTAACCAACTGAGCTACGTGCCTGCTGACTTGCTGTGATCAGGAAGGCGCGTAATTTACCAGCGAGCATCTCTTCTGACAAGCTTTATGGGGCTCTGGCAAGCGTTATAACGCTTTTTCCACTGTTGAAGGCGGCTTGCTTATGCAGGTCAAGCCGGTAAAATGGCCGGCTCACGAATTGGCGCTGCCCATGCAGCATAAACCATGTGGCCTTTGGTAGGGGCCACCACTGGAAAGGATCTGAACATGCCCGTAGTAACCCTCCCTGACGGCAGTCAACGCGATTACCCGAACCCTGTGACTATTTATGACGTGGCCGCTGATATTGGCCCTGGACTGGCAAAAGCTGCGTTGGCTGGCAAAGTCGGCGGCGAACTGGTTGATACTTCTTATCTGATTGACTCAGATGCCGAGTTGGCCATTATCACCGAAAGGTCCGACGAGGGTTTGGAGGTGATTCGTCACTCCACAGCCCACCTGCTTGCCCAGGCGGTAAAACAGTTGTTTCCGGGTGCGCAGGTCACTATTGGCCCGGTGATTGATAACGGCTTCTATTATGACTTTGCCTATGAGCGGCCGTTTACCCCGGAAGATCTCGATGCCATCGAGCGAAAAATGGGTGAGCTTGCCCAGGCGGATACAACGGTGGTGCGCCGTGAATTGTCCCGCGACGAGGCTGTGGCCTATTTCCGCGGCATCGGTGAAGCCTACAAGGCGGAAATCATTGAAAGTATTCCGCCGGACCAGACGCTCTCCCTCTATAGACAGGGAGATTTTGAAGACCTCTGCCGCGGGCCGCACGTGCCCTCAACGGGAAAGCTCAAACACTTCAAGTTGATGAAAGTGGCTGGGGCCTACTGGCGGGGTGACTCCAATAATGAAATGCTGCAGCGCATCTATGGCACGGCCTGGTCGAGCAAGAAAGAATTGAATGCCTACCTGTTCAGGCTGGAAGAGGCGGAAAAGCGGGATCACCGTAAGCTGGCCAAGAAATTCGACCTGTTCCATATGCAGGAAGAAGCCCCGGGGATGGTGTTCTGGCATCCGAAGGGTTGGAGTATTTATACCCAGATTGAGAGCTACATGCGCGATGTGCAGCGTAGCAATGGCTATCGGGAAATCAAAACGCCCCAGGTGGTGGATCGATCCCTTTGGGAGCGGTCCGGCCACTGGGATATTTTCCGGGAACACATGTTTACCGTGGAATCCGAATCGCGAGATTACGCGGTAAAGCCGATGAACTGCCCCTGCCATATCCAGGTCTTCAATCAGGGACTGAAAAGCTATCGCGACCTGCCACTGCGCTTGGCGGAATTCGGTTCCTGCCACCGTAACGAGGCTTCCGGTACCTTGCAGGGCCTGATGCGTGTGCGGGGCTTTGTCCAGGACGATGCGCATATTTTCTGTGCCGAAGCGCAAATTCAGGACGAAGTCTCAACCTTTGTGGATCTGCTGTTTCAGATCTATCGGGATTTCGGGTTTGAGGACGTGATCATCCGGCTCTCCACCCGCCCCGAGCAACGGGTCGGCAGTGATGCCGTCTGGGATAAAGCGGAGCAGGCGCTGGCGGATGCGCTGTCTGCAAAAGGGCTGGATTATGAGTTGTTGCCGGGAGAGGGTGCTTTCTACGGTCCAAAAATCGAGTTCTCTCTGAAAGACTGCCTCGAACGGGTCTGGCAGTGCGGTACGATTCAGGTGGATTTCTCCATGCCGGGACGGCTGGATGCCCAGTATGTGGCCGAAGACGGCTCCCGCCAGGTGCCGGTGATGCTGCACCGCGCTATCCTCGGTTCTTTCGAGCGATTTATCGGTATTCTGATCGAACATTTTGAGGGGGCTTTCCCGGTTTGGCTCGCACCCCAGCAAGCGGTGGTGATGAATATTACCGATGCGCAGGCAGATTATGTCCATCAGGTGGCTGATACCTTGAAAAACAAGGGCTTCCGGGTGGAAAATGACTTGAGAAACGAAAAGATCGGCTTTAAAATCCGCGAGCACACAATTCAGAAGATTCCCTACCTGTTGGTAATCGGAGATAGGGAAGTAGAAACGCAGACCGTGGCAGTGCGCACGCGAGGCGGTGAAGATCTGGGCATCATGCAGGTTTCAGACTTTGCCGAACTTCTCGCACAAGACGTACAGCGCCGCGGTCGCGTTATTTAAAGACAATAGTCGGAGATTAAATTATCAAGAAAAATTATGGCAAGGGGGCAGCAAAACGGTCTCGAATGAATGAAGAGATCGACGTCCCCGAGGTTCGATTGGTGAACGCCGATGGCGAACAGGCTGGCATTGTCAGCATTGAAGATGCCCTGAGTGCAGCCCTGGCTGCCGGTCTGGATCTGGTGGAAATTGCCCCGGATGCCGAGCCGCCAGTCTGCAAGGTCATGGACTACGGCAAGAAGCTGTTTGAAGTGAAAAAGCAGCAGGCTGCACAACGCAAGAAGCAGAAGCAGACTCAGGTCAAGGAAATGAAGTTTCGTCCGGGAACGGACATCGGAGACTACCAGATCAAGTTACGTAACCTGATCCGGTTTCTCGAAAATGGGGACAAGGCCAAAGTAACCCTCCGGTTTCGCGGCCGCGAGATGGCTCACCAGGAACTCGGTATGGAAATGCTCAAGCGTATTGAGCTGGACCTGGAGGAACTGGGTTCTGTCGAGCAATTCCCCAAAATGGAAGGGCGGCAACTCACTATGGTGATCGCCCCCAAAAGCAGGAAGAAGTAACCCGACCCCTCTGGCCTCCGGCCACATCAGGATTCACCGGGCATTACCCGCGCGCAGCCCCTGGCAGACTGTCCGGGAGTGACTTCTTCATTATTTAACCCGTCTATAAACGGAGACACAAAATGCCAAAAGCAAAAGTACATAGCGGTGCGGCCAAGCGCTTCAAGAAAACCGGCGCTGGCTACAAGCACAAACACGCCAACAGAAGTCACATCCTCACAAAAATGTCGCAGAAGCGTAAGCGTCACCTGCGTGGCACCAGCACCATGAATGGTTCTGATTCGCCCCTGGTCGATCGTATGTTGCGCTCCTGATTAACCGATTATTTGAGAGGATATTGATATGTCACGTGTAAAAAGAGGTGTTGTCGCACACCGTCGCCACAAGAAAATTCTGAAGGCTGCAAAGGGCTACTACGGTGCTCGCAGTCGTATATT
Source organism: Porticoccus sp. (assembly GCA_002733125.1). GTDB lineage: Bacteria > Pseudomonadota > Gammaproteobacteria > Pseudomonadales > Porticoccaceae > Porticoccus. Next base: position 95,362 of record NVUM01000003.1, on the reverse strand, counting down.
CCGCGTTGCCAAACAGGCTGTCACCAAAGCGGGTCAGTACGCCTACCGTGACCGCCGTGTCAAAAAGCGTACCTTCCGCGCCCTGTGGATTACCCGGATCAATGCGCAATCACGCGCTGAGGGCATCAGCTATAGCCGCCTGATCGCGGGACTGAAGAAAGCCAATATTGAGCTGGATCGCCGTGTGTTGGCTGACCTTGCTGTTCACGATAAAGCGGCATTTGCCGCTGTCGCAGAACAGGCGAAGGCTGCCCTGGCTTGATATATTTGTGCCGGGGTTTTCCCGGCATCAAATAATGCAGATTGAAAAGGGAAAGGGCCGCAGCTCTTTCCCTTTTTTGTTTTTGATATGAACCGGTTGATAAGGTTGTGAGCATGGAAACCCTTGAGCTTCTGGCCCGTGAAGCGCAGCAGGCCATAGAGCAGGCGCAGGATTTGGCAGCACTGGATCAGGTGCGGGTCGAATATCTCGGCAAGCGAGGCAGGCTGACGGATATGTTAAAAGGGTTGGGCAAACTCTCGGCTGAAGAGCGCCCCGCAGCAGGTGCGAAAATTAATGAAGTTAAAGAGCAGCTCCAGAGTCAGATCAATCGCTGTCGCGATGATTTGGAAAATGCGGATCTGGAGGCCAGGCTGGCCAGTGAAGCACTGGATGTGACACTGCCCGGGCGGGGTGAAGACAGCGGCGGGCTGCATCTGATCACCCATACCATGGAGCGGATCGAGTCTTTCTTCAGCCGGGTTGGTTACAGCGTGGAAGAGGGCCCCGAGATCGAAGACGATTATCACAACTTCGAAGCCCTGAATATTCCATCACACCATCCGGCCAGGGCCATGCACGATACTTTTTATGTGACGGAAAATACCGTGCTGCGCACCCATACCTCGCCGGTGCAGATTCGTACCATGAAGACCCAGGAACCCCCAATCCGCATTATCTGTCCCGGGCGTGTCTACCGCTGTGATTCCGATCTGACCCACACCCCGATGTTTCATCAGGTGGAAGGTCTGGTGGTGGATCGCGATGTCAGCATGGCCGACCTCAGGGGAACCATCGATCAGTTTCTGAAGGCCTTTTTTGAGGCGGACCTGCCGGTGCGTTTCCGCCCCTCCTATTTCCCGTTTACCGAACCCTCTGCCGAGGTGGATATCCAGTGCACCAACTGTCGCGGTGCCGGCTGCCGTATCTGCAAGAATACTGGGTGGCTGGAGGTGATGGGTTGCGGGATGGTGCACCCCAATGTGTTCGGTCATTGCGGCATTGATGCCGAGAAATATTCGGGCTTTGCCTTCGGCATGGGCGTTGAGCGACTGGCGATGTTGCGCTACGGGGTCAATGACCTTCGTCTGTTTTTTGATAACGAGATTCAATTCCTAAAACAGTTTTAAAACAAGTAGATATGTTATTTGTCTAAAGTAGATAATTTGATTTGGTGAGCGATGAAATTCAGTGAATCCTGGTTGCGTGAGTGGGTTAGTCCGAATATTGACACGGCAGAGTTGGTTGCTCAGCTGACCATGGCGGGTCTCGAAGTGGATGCGGTTGACGCCGTGGCCCCGGTGTTCGATGGCGTGGTGATTGGTGAAATTAGCGCCGTGGCCCCACACCCCAATGCCGATAAATTGCGAGTCTGTCAGGTGATCGGTGCCGCCGGGGAAACGGTTCAGGTGGTTTGTGGTGCACCCAATGCCCGCCAGGGTCTGAAAGTGCCTTTCGCAACGGTGGGCGCGACGTTGCCCGGCGATATGAGAATACGTAAAGCCAAACTGCGGGACGTGGAGTCCTTCGGAATGCTCTGCGGTCAGGATGAAATTGGTCTGGGTGGTGATGGCTCTGGATTGTGGGAGCTCCCCTCCGATGCATCAACGGGTGCGGATCTGCGCGACTATCTGAGTCTGAATGACCAATTGATTGAAGTCGACTTAACCCCCAATCGCGGCGATTGTCTGAGTATTCGGGGCCTGGCCCGCGAGGTGGGTGTATTAAATACGGTTGCGGTAACCGGGCCTTCCCTTGATCCGGTATCGGCCACGGTCGACGATCATTTGCCTGTTGTATTGGATGCCCCCGCTGCCTGCCCCCATTATGCGGGTCGGGTGATTCGCGATGTCAATCTGGCTGCGCCATCTCCCCTGTGGTTGCAGGAAAAACTACGCCGCAGCGGTATTCGCAGTATCGACCCGGTGGTCGATGTGACCAATTATGTGATGCTCGAGCTGGGTCAACCGATGCACGCCTTTGATCTCGCCACGCTGGACGGCGGTATTCGGGTGCGCATGGCAGAGCAGGGTGAGTCACTCGAGTTGCTGGACGGTTCCAAGGCCACATTGAACGAGGACACACTGGTCATTGCCGATCACCAAAAACCGTTGGCTATCGCCGGTATCATGGGTGGCAAACTGTCTGCCGTCACGGCGGATACCCGGGATATTTTTCTTGAAAGTGCCTATTTTGATCCGCTGGCGATTGCCGGTCGCCCACGCAATTACGGGCTCCATACGGATTCATCCCACCGCTTCGAGCGCGGTGTTGACTGGCAATTGCAGTCTCTCGCCATTGAGCGTGCCACCGCACTGTTGCTGGACATCGTCGGAGGGCAGGCCGGCCCGGTAACTGTAGCCGAGTCGGCAGCACATTTGCCCCGATCTGCAGAGGTGAGGCTGACCCGGCGCAAACTGCAACAGCAGTTGAGTCTGTCACTGGATGCCGGGCTGGTTAGCGGCATGTTGCAGCGTCTCGGTCTGGAAATTCTTGCCGAGGATGAAGACGGCTGGCGCTGCAGGGTTCCCAGCTGGCGCTTCGATATTGCGATTGAAGTGGACCTGATCGAGGAAGTGGCCCGCATCTACGGCTATAACCGCTTGCCGACCGCCACGATCAGCGCCAGTTTGCCGATTGAAGTATGTCGCGAAACCCGCACCGGCCTGTCATTGTTGCGACAGCAGTTGGTTGCCCGGGGTTACCGCGAAGCCATTACCTACTGTTTTGTCGATCCCGATGTCCAGAAACTCCTGCTGCCAGAGATAGAGGGTGTCGCACTGGCCAATCCCATCGCCAGTGATATGTCGGTGATGAGAGCCACGCTCTGGTCCGGCCTGCTGCCGGCGATACGCCGCAACCTCAATCGCCAGCAATCCCGTGTCAGGATTTTTGAGTCCGGGTTGAGCTTCATGCCCGAGGAGGGTGGCGTGAAGCAGGAGCCCATGATTGCCGGTGCCGTCACCGGTACTCGTTTGCCGGAACGCTGGTCAAACCCGCGTGATCTGGTGGATTTTTTTGATATCAAGTCCGATGTGGAAGCGCTCCTCAAGCAGAACCATGTGTTTGATCAGTATCACTTTGTGCCTGCTGCACATCCCGCGCTGCACCCCGGTCAATGTGCCGCCATTGAGCGAAACGGTAAGCCGGTGGGTTATATTGGTCTGCTGCACCCGCGTGTTCAGAAGCTGCTGGATATATCCCAGCCGGTGTATGTCTTTGAGCTTGCCCTGGGTGCTGTGGTCGAGGGTGAGCTGCCCGCTTTTCGGGGTGTCAGCCGGTTCCCGGAAGTCCGCCGCGACCTGGCGGTGATTGTGGATCGGGACCTTTCCGCCAGCACGCTCTGTGAAACCATTCGAGAGGCGGCGGGCCATTACCTCGTTGACTTAAAGATATTTGACGTCTACCAAGGGAAAGGTGTTGAAATCAATAGAAAAAGTATCGCGGTTGGCTTGACCTTTAGAGAGAGTTCGCGCACTCTTACCGAAGAAGAAATCACAGCGGCTGTCGACCGGGTGGTCAGCACCATAAAAGAACAACATTCAGCGAGTCTCAGGGGTTAAGCGAGTTATGTCAGCACTTACCAAAGCCGACCTTGCAGAAATGCTTTTCGAAGACCTGGGTTTGAACAAACGCGAGGCCAAGGAAATCGTCGAATCATTTTTTGAAGAGATCCGCACCGCCCTTGAGAAAAACGAACAGGTCAAATTATCAGGTTTTGGTAACTTTGAACTGCGCGACAAAAAAACCCGCCCCGGTCGCAATCCAAAAACCGGTGAAGAGATCCCCATTTCTGCCAGACGAGTAGTGACGTTCAAACCCGGACAAAAACTTAAAGCGAGAGTAGAAAGCTATGCTGGAACCGAGCAATAACGATCAGTTGCCGGCCATTCCCGGCAAGCGTTACTTCACCATCGGTGAAGTCAGTGAACTCTGCGATGTCAAACCCCATGTGCTTCGCTACTGGGAGCAGGAGTTTCCCACTCTCAGCCCGGTAAAACGCCGTGGTAATCGCCGCTACTATCAGCGCCAGGATGTCATCCTGATCCGGCAGATTCGTTCATTGCTCTATGAGCAGGGTTTTACCATTGGTGGTGCCCGTCAGCGCATGACCGGTGAGGATGCCAAGGAAGAGGCCACGCAGGTCAGGCAGCTGATCGACCAGACGGTCGGCGAGCTGGAAGACCTGTTGCAGGTACTGAAGGGCTGATTTTATTCTTGAATTGTGGGGTGCATCCGGTATTATGTGCGCCTTCTATTCGGGGCGTAGCGCAGTCTGGTAGCGCACTACACTGGGGGTGTAGTGGTCACAGGTTCAAATCCTGTCGTCCCGACCAAATATTTATTAAAAATCAATAAGTTAAAAAGGCCCGCTGCGCAGCGGGCCTTTTTATTTCTCAGTTTAAGTCCACATTAAGTCCATTTTTTAGCATAGAATAAGGTTTTGGTAGAACTAAAAACTCTTCGACTGGAAATGGTCGTGCCGGTTCGACTCCGGCTCTTGGCACCATAAAAATCAATAAGTTAGTTAGAATTCTGTTACTTGGGAACTCATCAAAAAACATCTTTTTCTGTGTAAAGTAGACGTATATGTAGACGGAATAAAAAAGTGCCGTGATACAAAATTCCGGGGACCATATAATCATGGGGTTTTAAGGCATTGATAATTTGGTGTGCTTGGTTTGTGTGAGATGTACTTGGTAAGCTAAGCAGCCCCCTTTTTTCTCCGCTTAAGGGGTTCAACTAACTAGCTCTAGGACTTAATAAGACAGAGTGCATAATGTGCCGCCAGCTAGAAAAGTTAGGTTAATTGCTTGAGAGTACGCTTATGCTTCATATACAAGACCTTTTGTTCTCACAATCGTACTCTACTCATGAGGCGCTAATAAAGTCGTGCTCTAGTGCTGTCTCCGGATGTGGCGCATTTGCATTTGCATCAGCAAGTGGCATAAAGCTTCTTTTTAATGATCAGGAGTTCGATGCTTTACTAGAGCGGGGCTCGTATTCTTTGGTTGTAGGGATAGACGAGATAACAAATCTTGCGAGCCTAGAAGCTCTTAACGCTATTAGAGAAAGAAGACCCTATTTGGATGTAAAAGCTTTTTTTCACAATGAACCAACATTGTTTCATCCAAAATTAAGTTTTTTTAAAAACTCTGATGGTCTAGGCACCTTGGTTGTTGGTTCAGGCAATCTAACTCTAGGCGGGCTTAGGCAAAACAGAGAAGGTTTTGCAATGGTTAGTCTAGATGCTGATGAGACACAAAAAGTAGAATCTTATTGGTCATCTTGGCTCAATGAAACTAGGGACAACTTACAGGAAATTTCGGACGCGCGGGTTGTTGAAAGGGTTAAACAGAACAGGCTGAGAGGGTTAGCAAGACACTTTCCTATTGCTGAAAAAGACCAAGAGGAAGATGCTGCTCAAAGCAACGTTTTTAGTGACAGAGAAGTGGATTCAGAATGGAGTTTTTCGTCCACAAGCAGTAGGGTTCTTTTGGCTGAAATCCCTAGAAGTGGGGATAGATGGAAACAAGCTAATTTTGATATCAATACTTTTAGGGACTTTTTTGGAGCTACTCCAGGAGACAATAGCCAAAGAATATTGTTGAGGAATGTACTAGATGACTCTTCTTTAGGTCCTATTGAAGTTAGGCAAAGTGTGTCAGTGCAAAGCCAAAATTATCGCTTTGAGTTAGATGCAGCAACTGGGCTTGCCTACCCATCCGGGGGGGCACCTATAGGAATCTTTATTAAATTGAGTACGAGGTTATTTTTGTACCATATCTTTATGCCTTCTTCCGCTATTTATCCTGAGTTGAGGCGGTGGATGATAGAGAAATGGAGCGGAAGGACTGATCGAATGAAAAGAATTGTTGTAGATGCAACTGAAGTCGATGGGATCCTATCTTCAACTGTTTTTTCGTCTTATAAAGGTTAAATCTATAGGATGATGAACCAGTATGCGTTGCCAATCAACGGCACTCCTGTATCTTCTAAAGTCAAGCCATTCAGGACGCTTCACTACCTTGGAAGTAAGCTTAGGCTTCTTGATTTTATCAAGACAGTTGTTGATGAGGTGGATCCGAAGGGTGGAGGTATATGTGATCTCTTTTCTGGTTCAGGGGCGGTTGCACAGCACTTTTCTAAGGAGCGAAAAGTTGTATCTGTTGATATTCAAGAATATTCAAGGGTTATCTGTTCAGCTTTACTTAACCCTTTTGATGATAGCCCTGTTTACGAGTTTGCAGAAAAAATCAGAGAAGCAAGTTTTTGTTCAGAGTACCTTTCAAAGATAGCACCAATAATTGATATTGAGAGAAGAGTATTGCATGGTGACTTCTCATCTAGTCTAGAAACTGTATGTGACTTTTTGGAATCATGTTCTCTGTATTCACAAATACTCCTTCCAAGACATGATATAAACCCTTTGTTTAAAAAACCTTTGTTAGAGACTGCATCGAATATTTGGCCTGCTAATAAGCATAAATTTTTGGTTACGTCTTATTTTGGTGGAGTATTTTTCTCCTTCAAGCAAGCAGCTGAGTTGGATGTCATTTTGAATGGACTGAACTTTGTTGATTTAAAATACCATGATTTATTAAAAGCATCGGTTTTGAGTACGGCTAGCGACATTGTTAATACAGTTGGCAAGCAATTTGCGCAGCCGATTCGCCCGAGAAATAAAAGTGGAGAGCCGAAAAAGGGGCTCCTCTCCCAGCTTAATAAGGATAGGAGCCTTGAAGTATTCCCTATTTTTAGTGAGTGGGTTGAGCGATATGCCACCAATAAGGTTGGCCGTTTTTCGCATAAAGTAGTGTGTTCTGACTTCAGAGCAGCAATTGATTCATTAGAAAATGATGTTTCGGTGGTGTATGCCGATCCCCCTTATACAAGGGACCATTACAGTCGTTTCTATCACGGCCTTGAAACCCTAGCCAGAATGGATTTTCCCGAAATTTCAATGACCAATTTGGGGGATCGTTCTGAACTTAGTCGTGGATTGTATCGTAAGGATAGGCATCAGTCGGATTTTTGTATTAAATCGCGTGCAGTTAGCGCATTTAATGATCTGTTTTACAAGGTTTCTAGTAAGCAAAAGGTACTGCTTTTATCGTATTCTCCATATGAAAAAGATAAAGGTTCGCACCCCAGAGTTGTCGAGTTAGAATTTCTTCTAGATATGGCATCAAAGCACTTTAACTCAGTTGAGTTGCGGTCCATGGGTAAATTTTCTCATAGCAAGCTGAATCGTACAGATCTTCATCTTAAGGCAGGTGATACAGCCGAAGTGCTTATTGTCTGTCGATAGGGCGTTTTTATGAAGTTGTGTAAAGTTAGAAAATATTCACTTCCAATAACTGATGGGCTTACTCGGAAGATTATTAAAGGTGAAAATCTTGATGTATTAGAGTCCCTTAACGAGGAGTATCAGGGAGAGGTTAAATGCATTTATATCGATCCTCCATATAACAATGGTGAAAAATACACGCACTATGATGATCAAAAACATGATCTTTGGTTGTCAGACATTGAATCTAGATTGAAAAAATTAAAACCTTTTCTTCGATCTGACGGTAGTATTTGGATCTCAATTGATGATGGGGAAGTTCATTACTTGAAGGTGTGTGCAGATAAGGTGTTTGGAAGGAAAAATTTTGTTACAACAATTGTGTGGCAGCAAAGAACAACAAGAGAAAATCGAAAATATTTTTCTAATAACCACGAGTACATACTAGTATACGCTAAAGATAAATCAAAATTTGTTAGATCTGTCAATAAGTTACCTCCCAATAAAGAATTACTTGCTAGATATAAAAATCCTGATGATGATCCACGTGGTCCTTGGCAGTCTGTTTCCTTAAACGTACAGGCAGGTCATGCTGTAAGTAGTCAGTTTTATGGTATAAAAAGTCCGTTTGGGGTTGTCCATCACCCGCCCAATGGGAGGTGTTGGGCTTATAACAAGAAAAAAACTGATTCTTTGATTGAGGATGGACGTATTTGGTTCGGTGCGAATGGACAGGGTGTTCCTAGATTTAAAAAATATCTTGCAGAGTGCCAGCCAGGTATAACTGCTGATACTCTCTGGTTAGCCGATGTGGCAGGAACCAACAAAGAAGCAAAAAAACATTTGTTAAAAATGTTTCCAGGTGAAACCGTATTTGATACGCCTAAGCCAGAAAGGTTGATTGAGCGCATATTTGAGATTTCTACAAATGAAGGTGATCTTATATTGGATGCATATTTGGGAGCCGGAGCATCTGTTGCAGTAGCTCATAAAATGAATAGACAGTATATTGGCATAGATAGGGGAAACCATCTGACTGACTTTGTTATTAAACGTTTAAAGCTAATTGAAGCGAAAAAGGATGATGAGTCATCCGAAAGTTCTGCTTCGTCTGTTAAAGGATTTGAGTTTTACATACTTCGTTGAATTTGGGTTTCGCGATAAGCAACAAAGTCATAGGTAGTTGAATAATTTATTAGTCAGATTTTTACTCAAAACTCTTTATTTTTCTCCGTACAGTTATTGACAGAACTCCAAGGGAGCACATGCACCTGGTGGTGCAGTGCTAAAAGCGGCGCCGTTACCGACGCCATCTTCAGATTCTTTGTGCGATGTGTTGGGACAAATCCTGATTGTCCATGCGTGTATTCGTGTCACTAGAGGCGTGAGGCCAAACCATAGACCCTTGATGGTTTTAATGGCTTCGCCGTAGCAGTTGCTGTCTGATTTCTCGACCATCATTGGCCGCAAGGGCCGCTGATCCCGGGGGCATATCACCCCACCCATTAGCTTGTTATAGGCTTCCCAGTCGCCGTCATCGGCAGCGGAAATAATTTCCTTAAGCAATTTCGGGTCCACCTCGTCGGCAGTGAGTCGGCGCAATTCGCGCCAAACTGTGATACTCGCTCCGCCGATTTGCTGGAACTGGCGGATATGATGAGTGGACGCCCAGGCTTCAATCCGTTCCGCCGATTCTGTAGCGTCTCGCCCATAGTGGTCGGTTTCCACCTTGTGGCCATCGATATTCTTTGCAATGTATTTGGCGATGTAGCCGGTAGCGCTGCCTTTGTCGGGATCGATGTAGACTACCTTGAACCGATGTTTTTCCGCGCCAGGTTCGTCGCGATCCATTTCGGTGGCATAGCGGTGAAAGATTTCTGTTGCCTGTTTGACTTGCTCTATAGGAAAAAACAGCAGCAGGTGCCAGTGGGGTGTTGCGTCGTGATGGGGTTCCACTACGCGCATACCGAAAGGCGTAACTCCAGCTCGCTTAAAAGCCGCCCGGGTTCGTTGCCATACTTTGTTAAGGTAATCTTGATAAATGGGGTCAGGTACAACTTTTTTAAACTGCTCTAAGTTGACATTGCCTGCGTGGTTTTTTATGAAAGTTGTACCTGACCTCGGTTTTGTTTTTCATTTTTACCCAAAAAATGGGCTGCTCTATGCAGCCCATTATTGTCCTGGTCAGCACCCGTTAAAGATTGGGATCCGTCGAGAATTGTGGTGCCGTACGAGGCTTTGATCCGTCAAAAAAAGTAGTGACGGACGTGGCTTTCAGAATTTTGTGGTCAAAAAAGCCACGCTGAATGGCGCCGGTAACCGATACGTAGTCGCCAACTTTAAGTTGTTGGTAGCCTGCGTTATCAAGCGGATCATAGGGCATGGTGTTTACCTTAACCGTGAGTTTTCTATCGCCGCTATCCAGCGTGAAACTGTCATCAGCTACGATGGTGATGCGTCCCTGTACCGTGCCGCGGGAAACAACCACGGGCATGTTCCCCGAGAGGTACGAATCCTCTTCCTTCATGGCATCAGCGTGGAAGGTGGTACCAATATTTTCCACATAGACACTGCCGGCCTCAATTGTGGCACTTTCATACAGGTCATCATCCACCATGCCGGAGACGCGTACTTTGTCACCTTTTTTCAGTGCGTAGGCATCAGCATCCCTGTCGACATCATCCATCTCGACAGTGATATTGCCTTCACCGTAATCGAGGACAAACATGTTCGGACCGACACGATCAACGGTCCCGTCAATGTTAAGCCATGTGCCATCCGGGTAGCTCTTTGGTTTTTCAGTTGGTTTTTCCATTGGTTTTTCAGCGTAAGCACCGATGGAAAACGCCATGACCAACATCATTAGCAGGGTATTAAAAGTTCGGAAAATCATAATGATACCTCCGTATCGTTTGTTTGAATTAAAGTTACACGAAAGACGTTGACAGGGCAGGCCGCTGGACCTTCAGCCTGTCACAAAAAAATCTGATTAGAGTTTTACAGGGGACTTATCGGATGTAGGGCGCTCGGAAGCCCACCTGTATTTGGTGGCATCCATAGAGTCAAGGGAGTGGACTGATGCTTCGAGCAATTGTGTTGCTATACATTGGCATCGATTGCTTGGCATGGGTTGTTTAAAAATTCCTCCATCGATTAAATAGCGTGGTTAAGTCTCTCGACATTTTCTGATTTATTTTGTTCCCGACAGTTTTTTGTTGAACCGCGGGACATACTTGCAAACGTAGTTCAAGCGATTGGGTATTGCAAACTTCAAGCGTAGTGCTCAGGACTGCCAGCCTTGTTCTGACCGCACAGTATCGGTATCTCCACCCTGGGAAAGTCTCCACTAATTCTCGGAGAGTGACGTGGTCACCACAACCGTTAGATTGTCTCGACCAGGCATAGAATACTAGAATGTCCCAAACTCAGACTTTGGGCCGTTTCGACAACCCGATGCTGGTTCGTCACCTGAATAGCTGATAAAAATCACGGGCGGGACAAAGTAGCCGGGATAGATTGCGACCTGTTCGGGAGCGAACCATGGACGACGGGCCGTCCCTTAGGGGGGCTCCCGAGCCTTTGCTGGATAAGAAGCATGACTGGCAGGAGTGCATATGACTACGAGGAGCAACAAGCAATGAACACGACTTTTAAAACGCTGGAAAGCCTGATTCATAATTCTATCGAGATCCATCATCAGGCTGCCGAATTGTACCGCTCACTGGAGAATGAGAGCTCTGACGAACGCTGCAGGATTCTACTGGGGGAGATGGCCAGCAAGGAGTTGGAGATGGCGAAATTGCTGGGAGAATTTCTCCACCGCACACCACCCGGTACCCTCAATACCTATATGCAGTACACACTGGAAGAGGATCCCCAGGATCTCGTGGCCACTGCCAGATCAGAAGGGGCCGGTACAGTTGAGCAAATCGGTCAGTTGGGCCAGAAGTTACACTGCTACCAGATTAATTTAATGGAGGGAGCCTTGCATGAGGTGGCCGCAGAGGAGGCCTGCGAGCTACTGGAAAACCTCTTGCAACTTGAAAAAGCCGAGGGGCGGGCATTTACCCGCAGGGCCGACTCGATTCATGATATGTAAACTGCGCCGACAGAATATGGTCAGCCCCACGGAGGCCTGCCCCCGGTCAGGTAAGTTTAAGGTAGGGTCTCAGTGGTGGTGTTTTAACCAGTCAGCACTACCACCTTCATAATCATATACATGATTAAAGCCCTCCTTATCCAGCTCTGTGGCCGCTTCGGTAGATAACGGGCAGTCAAAGTTGGCACAATAAAGTACCACTTCCCGGTCTTTGCTACCTGCCACACGTTCCACCTCATCGCTAAAATCCTCGGAAGCCTTTGGAATATTGATAGAGGTGCGAATATGTTCGCGCCTGAAGTCCTCACGAGGTAACACATTGATCAAGACAAAATCCCTCTTTTCACTGCCGTTCATGGCTTCCAGTTCCTCTCGACTGATCGTTTGCATAGGTTTACTCCTAAAAATTATCGCTGAAAAAATGCCATCCCTGATTCCACAGGGCGGGCGACTGCACTGTAAACCGGGGCTAGTGCTGGCTGATTTCCCGAGCGGTTTCACCACCCAGTTTGGCACTGTCATGGCGTACGATGTCGCCCAGACTGACAATACCGCATAAACGCTTTTCGTCGCGATTGTTCAGAACAATCAGGCGATAGACTTTCTGATCCTGCATATTATTTGCGACATCATTTACATATTCATCCTGAAAACAATAAAGCACCTTATCCGTTTTCATCTGGTTTACCGTTGTATTTTCAGGATTTTTGCCTGCTGCAACGCCACGAACAGTGATGTCTCTGTCGGTAATCACTCCCTGCAATCTGCCTTGGGGTGAATCACCGATAGGTAAAAACCCGGTGTCGAGGTCACGCATATATTTTGCCGCCTGCGCGAGCGTGGTGTCTGTGGGCACGTATTCCACACTAGTGCTCATGATTTGCTGAACTTGCATAATAAGATCTTCTCCTTGCCTGATGGTGAAAAGAAAATGCCATATATAACATCAGAAAAAACGACGCTAGTTTTTCCTGGCTTTCCAATCTATGGGAATAAAGGCATGGTGTAACGCCCGATAAAAACATTACTGGCAATCCAGTATTTTTATCTGTTGCGCTGTTACTTTGATTTTTAAAATTTGTAGTTTGTTCTGAGAGGTTTAGTAAAATTTTTCTGGACGGTCAAGGAATTGCAGGTGTAAAAATATTGTCCAGCAAGTACATTAGATAAACCTCACTTCACCGAGAAGTTGCCCAACCACGCCAGGCCCTTGATGTTCCTCTGCACCTCGCTCTTCAGGATGTTTTCGGCAGCGCTCGTTGTAGTCCTGTTCCATGAGTTCACCTAGACGATAATCCGATTCCAGTTACCGTACGAGCCCTTCACCGGCCCCCGGGGAATGCTGCAAACTATGATGACTACCGCCAGTACCAGACTCGCCACGGTAGCCAGCAACCCGGCCTCGAGAATAAAAGTGCAAATCAGCAGCCCCAGCCCGAGGAAGATATTGACTAGCCGCACGGGTCTTGCCACTTCCGCCAAAGCAGTCACCGAAAAAGTGATCAACAAAGCTCCTATCAAGTGATGGGCATCTGCCAGAGGACCTTCCACCCCGAACAGAATGCGACTTAACATCAGTAAACAACCTGCGGCAATGCAGATTCCCAGTCCCCAAGACCACTTGACATTGCCACTCAAGATTTCTCTCGCCGCTGCTCTGAGTGAGACCATCTGAAAACTATCCTCGGTGTTTTTTTGTACGCGGCCCTCATCGGTGTCACCAAAGATAAAGGTTCGCATCAGGGAGTGGCCCTGGCATTTGCGACGCCACAGGAACTGACCAGTGGCCACCAGCTCATCCACGGAAAGCGGAATCTGCAGGAGCATGGCAGTGGCGGCAATCAGGCACAGAGTGCACCAGGTATTCAGCAGGATTGGCTGGATAATGATAAAGGTAATGGACACCGCCCCCAGCGGCACGATAAGAATGCCGAACAGTGTGGTCAGCCAGGGCATGGTGCGCCAGCGCCGGGCCGAACCGGCCACACCCACGAGGATTTCCAGTAAATACACCAGGGCTCCGACACCGGCATCGGGCACTGGCCATGCTTTGGATACCGACGAAGTGGTGATTTCTTCAGTGCCGTTCTTACCGTCTCCCGGTACGGCTCCGGCAAAGAAGGGCTCCCACAATCCATCCACATGGCCGAGCTGATAAGCGGCCATGTAGCTGGAAATAAAAAACCCGATAAACGCCAGTACAATAATGGGTAGCCGCTGAAACCAGCCGGACGGGGAGTAGTGCCAGCCGGGTGGGATTGTCGGCCCTGTCATAGCTGCCAGTGGCGACACGCCGGGGGCGGGCCGCAGTAGTACTGAAAAGCCGACCACCATACTTCCCACCAGAGTGCCGTTGAGATAGGCGGAAGGCTCCGGAGCCCACATCAGCAGGGGGGCCGACATGACCCAGATGCCCACAGCAGCGGTGGCCCAGCGCGCTGCTGGCAGGGACCAGGACAGGGATAAAAAGGCAAACACAATAATGGCGCAACCGGCGAGAATGTCGCTATAAACCATGCCTGTGGATTGGTAATCGAGGCGTACAACGGACATTATCAGCCAAAAGCCCAGACCGATATTGAACAGATGTCCCCATAGGTTGCGGGCATGCTCTTCCCGGTACCAGTTTTCGTGCCGACGCCGCAACCTTTCAGGTTTGTCGGTTTTTTCCGCCGCATCCAGCATCCAGTCGGGGGGCCGGATACCGTTGTGTTTATACCAGGCAGCCGGATCCTTTTTGAGGTTTTCAACCAGGGCAGGTAACTTATCGCCTATAAAATGTTGTGGCTCCCAGTCGAGAAGCTGTTTGGCCCGACTCAGGTCCAGGGCATAGTGATCGGAAGAGAGGTTGATCATGAAAGGCTTGATGAAAGGCTTTTCACCATGGTCCAGTGCGTCGGGCACCACAGGCTCGGCTTTTTCCTGAACCCAAGCTCCCGCTTTGGCAATAGACTCAGGCAGGGTATATGTACTCCACTGCTTTTCACCGTGGAGCTGATACCCCAGTGCGTCCTGTAGTTCCCTGTAACTCATCACCTCGGATTCTCCTGCCAGCAGGGTACAGGCAGCTGGCATTTCCGTGCGCTTGTCGACACAGCGTTTGAAGACTTCCAGCATGTCTTCCAGGTGAATGAATGCCTGACCGGCATCCAGGTCTCCGGAATACAGGTGCGACTCCATGGCGCGCTCATAGATGCGAGCAATCTGGTGTGTCAGTGTTGGCACGGCGGTGTTTTCGTCGTACAGGCCTGCCAGGTGCAAAAGCGTGTAGGGGATACGCTCACCGTATTGCTGGATCACCTCTTCAGTTTCAGCCTTGGACTCCGGGTAGGCCCAGCCGGGGGCCAGGGGAGAACTTTCCGTTACATATTCCCCCGGCGACACTGGCTTGTGAACCAGCATGGTGCCTGAATAAATAAAGCGCTCCACGTCAAAGGGCTCGAGGGCATCCAGCAGACGGCGTGTTCCCTCGACGTTGACTTCCTCATATAAAACCGATTTGACACCGGTGAAATCAAAGTAGGCCGCTAGGTGAATAACTGCTGCAATTTTGTCGCCATGCTCTCGATGCAATTGATTGAATGCCAGACGGAGAGAATCTGCGGAGGTGAGGTCGGCAACGATATCGCATTTATCAGGCTTCAAATCCATCCCCACAACCTGATAGTTTGCCTTGAGCTTTTTTGTCAGGGCTGTGCCGATATTTCCACCCGCACCGGTAATAACAACAATGGGTTTGTTAGCTGACTTTTGCCTGGTGTTTTTGATAAGGATCCTCTCTACAAATTGTATTGACTGACATTGTGCTGGCCTTTTTTCGCCTGACCGGGGCCACTGAAGTCATCAATGCAATGATGAAACTATGTTGCTGGATAGTGCTGCTGTGGCCCGACACACGTAAAAAGCTAGTTCAAAATTTGTATTTGTTCCAACTGGAGATGTCGTTGAGGTAAATGCAGGTAAATGTGGTCAGTTACAACTTTCTTCTGCACTCATTGGCTCGTTGTAGACTTCTCCCGTCACCGCTATCTGCGGCGATCACAACCTCCTTAAACCATTTCGTAAAACAGGGCCGGTGGTAATGCTGGCAGGCTATTCTTCCGCTCCGGTCAAAGCCAGACTCATCACAGAAGCAGTCAATGCTCATGTCTCTTGTGCTATCTTCGGCTGGCCGGGGTATTTCCATTGGTCATATAAACAGTGCTAGTCTCACATCAGGTTTAAGGTGCCTGTTGACGGTGGTTCCGGGTTGGTGGGTGTCGGGTCAGTTTTGACACAGGCAGATTGGTTTCAACAGGCAGATTGAATCTGACAAAGGGGCTTTCCATGCTCGAATCAATCCAGCAACAAATTCTGGATGTTTTAACTTCAGTGATCGTTCATATTCCCAATCTGGTGGGTGGATTACTGTTACTGCTGGCCGGTTGGCTGCTGGCCCGGTTTCTACATCTGCTGGTTACCCGCTTTATCCGCACCCTCAATCATCTGCTGGATCGCCAGTTACAAAACTTAAACCTTCACTTTGTGCGGATACCAGCTGCCACGGAAAGGTTGATTGGTTTTGTGGTGTACTGGGCCACTATTCTGATATTTGCCATTGTCGCAATTCGGGTGGTGGGTGTTGCCGGGGCGACTGTCTGGCTCGACCGTTTAATGGTGTATCTGCCGTCCCTGATGGCGGGTGGCCTGATTATTATCAGCGGCTATATTCTCGGCAGTGTAGTGCGCCATCTGATCACCCACGCGGCGGCCTCAGCGGATATTGCCCAGGCAGTGCTGCTCGGCCAGATTGCGCAGATCTCCTTTTTTATCGTCGGCGTGGTCATGGGGCTTGGCCAGGTGGGCGTCGATGTCAGTTTCCTGGTCATTCTGTTTGGCATTGGTTTTGCGGCTGTTTTGACAGGGTTTTCCCTGGCCTTTGGCCTCGGTGCCAGACCGCTGGTGGAAAACCTCATCGCAACACGTCATCTAAAGGAGTTTGTCCGGCCCGGACAGATTGTCGAGACCGGCAATGAGCGGGGCAGGGTATTGGAGTTCACTGCCACTGGAATGGTGGTGGAAACGGCTGATGGCCGAAAACTGATTCCGGCCCGGCTCTGTATGCTGCAGTCTTTCAGTGTGATTACCCGGGAGTCGATGGATGACAAACTCTAATCCCCTGAGTCTGGATTTTCTTATCAGTAAGCCCGAGGCCGCAGCCCAGGTGTTGCAGTCGCTGGAGGATCAAGAGGCGGCAATGTACCTGCAGGAGGTGCCGGTCCGGATTGTTGCCCCGGTGCTGCAGGAGATGCAAGTGTGGCCGGCATCGCGCATTCTCGACCAGTTATCGCTGGAGCAGAATGCCGCTATTTTTGCGCAGCTCCCTTACCAGACGGTCGCTGCGCTGTTGCGCTTGCAGCAGCGCGCACGGCGCACCGAACTGCTGGCGGTGCTGCCCGCCAAGCTTGCCCGGTCTTTGAGTGTGTCGCTGATCTATCAGGAAAATACGGTTGGTGCCTGGATGGATATGTCCACGCCGGGCTTTTTTCCCGAGCTCACGGCTGGTGAATGCCTGGCGTTACTGAAAAAGTCCGGGGATTCATTTGGTACCAGCCTGGTGGTTATCAATCAATCCCACCAGGTGATTGGCATGGTGGGCCTGGATAAGCTGTTGGCCAGCCCCGATGCGCAGATACTGGGTCAATTGATGGATTCGGCTCAGCAACCGCTGGCCGCCGAGATGAGTATCCAGATGGCTGTCAATCTGTCTGATTGGCATTGTTACCCGTTGTTACCGGTCCGCAATTCGAGTGGTGTTTACCTCGGGACAGTGACGCGTTCGGTATTGCGAACGGCACTGGTGAAGGCTCCCTCGGCGGATGCTTCACTGGGCGATTCACTGTTGTCCCATCTTGCCCGTGCCATGATTGTCACCGCGACCGGGATGGTGCAAATGGCACCGGACAGTCACTCCTCCTGGTTTTCTGACACAGGAGGGTCATACCATGACGACTAATGCCCCCCCGGATCCCCGCACGGTTGACATGGCGTTGACCCGCAAATTTCTGCTGGATTATCCCAGGGATGCAGCCCTGAAAATTGAGGCGCTGGCTCCCCGGGATGTGGCTGCAGTGCTGAGCCTGCAGCCCGTATATGTGCTTTTAGCCCTGTGGCGGTATTTGACGCCCAATGTCGCCGCCGAGATTCTGGTTTGTTTGCCAGAAGGGCACAGCCGTCAACTACTCAGCGAACTTCCACCTCTGGATTCGGTGCGGATGATCGGGCAGCTGGATGACGAATCGCGGGATGCCCTGCTGAAGACCCTGGATGAATCGATCCGCAGGGAGTTGGCGGAACTGATGAGCTACCCGGAAAGCAGTGCCGGACGTTTAATGGATACCCGTGCCCTGGTATTTCGCGACAGTATGACCATTTCAGAGACGCTGGAGATTCTCCGCAAGCGCCAACTGAAGACGGCGCGCAGTGTCTTTCTGGTTGATACCGAGGGCCGCCTGAGCGCCAAGGTTCACTTGCAGGACATCGCTATCGCCGATCCTGGCACATCCCTGGGGGCGATTGCCAAACCGGTTACGGCGGTGGTTGCCGGTACCGCAGGAAAAGAGGAAATTTCCGAGTTGTTTGAAAAACATCAACTGCTCGATTTACCGGTGGTTGATATTGATCGTCGTCTGTTGGGTATTATCCATCACAGCAGTCTGGTTCAGGTTTCCCAGGAGGATATGTCATCCGATGTGCTGGCCATGGTGGGTGCCAGCCGTGAAGAACGCGCCCTGTCGAAACCACTGTTTGCCGTGAAAAAGCGCATGCCCTGGTTACAGGTCAATTTGCTCACGGCTTTTTTGGCCGCTTCCGTGGTGGGAATATTCGAAAGCACGATTGCCAGTTTTACGGCTCTGGCCGTGCTGCTGCCGGTGGTTGCCGGTCAGTCGGGCAATGCCGGGGCCCAGGCTCTGGCGGTTACCATGCGCGGTCTGGCATTGCGTGAAATCACGGTTCGCCACTGGTTCAGGGTGATGTTCAAGGAAGTGCGGGTGGGCCTGATAAACGGTATTGGTATTGCAGTGACCTGCGGCATTGGCGTATTCGTCTGGAGCCAGTCAATCGGGCTGGTGCTGGTGATCTGTTCGGCGATGGTGGTGGCGATGATCGCGGCGGGTTTTGCCGGTGCGGTGGTGCCGATTGTACTGGTGCGGCTGGGTCAGGACCCGGCGCAGGCATCTTCCATCATTCTTACCACGGTCACCGATATTATCGGCTTTTTTGCCTTTCTGGGAATCGCGGCACTGCTGTCGGGGCTGCTGTAGCAACTTACCCGGTAAAGCGGGAGGATAGTAATCTTCTGGTGGGGCCGGTCGTCGTTGATAACCAGGTTGGGTTTCGCGGTCCTGGCGCCTGCAAAGAGTGGCCTACTGCGGCATAATAGCCACCGATTGGTGCTGCCGACTGCCGATGCTCGACTCATCAATACGGTGTATGCAATGGTGCAGCACTTTTAATTACCCAAAAATGGATTTCCCCCGATATGACCCTAACTGTACGCAAAGCTGTTATTCCTGTCGCCGGGCTGGGCACTCGTATGTTGCCGGCCACCAAGGCTATTCCAAAAGAAATGTTGCCGGTGGTGGACAAGCCGCTTATCCAGTACGTCGTCAATGAGGCTATTGCGGCGGGCATTACCGAGATCGTGCTGGTCACCCATGCCAGTAAGAACTCCATCGAGAACCACTTCGACACCAGTTTTGAACTGGAGGCGCAGCTGGAAAAGCGGGTCAAGCGTCAGCTACTTGATGATGTCCGCTCGATCGTGCCCCAGGAGGTGACCATCATTTCGGTCAGGCAGCCCTACGCAAAGGGTCTTGGGCATGCGATCAGCTGTGCGAGGCCGGTGGTTGGCGATCAGCCTTTTGCCATTCTGTTGCCGGATGTGCTGGTGGACAAGTATCGGGCAGACTCGAAAAAAGACAACTTGTCGTCCATGGTGAAAAACTATACCGCCACCGGGCACAGCCAGATTATGGTGGAGGCGGTTCCCTGGGAAGAGGTTAACAAATACGGCGTTGTCGATTGTCAGGGCGTTGAGCTGATGGCCGGCGGTGTGGCGAGAATCCACAGCATGGTCGAAAAACCGAAACCGGAGAATGCTCCGTCCAACATGGCTGTTGTGGGACGTTACGTGGTGTCACCGACCATTTGGGATCTGCTGGAAAAAACGCCACTCGGGGTGGGTGGTGAGGTCCAGTTAACGGATGCCCTGGAAGAACTGCTCAAGCAGGAGGTGGTCGAGGCCTACCGGATCGTAGGTTGCAGCCATGATTGCGGCAGTAAACTCGGCTACCTACAGGCCAATATTGCCTATGCCCTGCAGCACGATGAAATTGGTGAAGGGGTGAAAGACTACCTCAAAAACAATCGCCATGTTGACGCTGCAGCCACATTCGAAAAACCGCGCCGATAACCTGCCCTTTGTGATGACCCATACCGGTTTGGGGTGGGTGTCCCTGTGATGTGAGTACTATGAAAATTACCTGCTTTAAGGCATATGACATTCGGGGCAGGCTCGGTTCCGAGCTGTCCGTAGAGATTGCATACCGTATTGGCCGGGCCTATGCCCGCTGGTTGAAACCTGAAACTGTGGTGGTTGGCGGGGATATTCGCACCTCCAGCCCGACGTTGAAAAGTGCGCTGGCCTCGGGGTTGCGGGATGAAGGCGTCGATGTGCTGGATATTGGGTTATGCGGCACCGAGGAAATCTATTTTTCGACGGCGCACCTTAAGCTGTCCGGTGGCATCATGGTGACGGCCAGCCACAATCCCATTGATTATAACGGCATGAAAATGGTGCGGGAGGACTCCAGGCCAATCAGTGCCGACACCGGCCTGAAGGCGATCCAGGCATTAGCCGAAGAAACAGATTTTCCCCCGGTAGAGCTCAGTCAGCGTGGGACTTATCGTCGTATCAGTTGTTCCGATGCCTATATTGAACATCTGCTATCGTATGTGGAGCGAAGCAAACTTCGGCCGTTGAAAATCGTCGTCAATGCCGGCAATGGTGCTGCCGGCCCTGTGCTCGATGCGCTGGAAAGCTTTTTGCCCTTTGAGCTGATCAAGGTGAATCATGATCCGGACGGGGAGTTTCCCAACGGTATTCCAAACCCGTTGTTGCCGGAGAGTCGCCATCACACCAGTGATCTGGTGAAGTCCTCCGGTGCCGACTTTGGTCTGGCCTGGGATGGGGATTTTGACCGTTGTTTTCTGTTCGATGAGCAGGGCGAATTTATTGAGGGCTACTATATTGTCGGGTTGCTGGCAAAAGCGTTTCTTCGCAAGCACCCGGGTGAAAAGATTGTCCACGACCCTCGTTTGATCTGGAACACCCAGGCGGTCTGCCGGGAATTTGATGGTGAGGCGGTGCAAAGTAAATGTGGTCACGCCTTTATCAAGCAGGTTATGCGTGAGCAGGATGCCATCTATGGCGGTGAGATGAGTGCGCACCATTATTTCCGGGATTTCTTTTATTGCGACAGCGGTATGGTTCCCTGGCTTTTAGTGGCCGAGCTGCTGAGTGTGACCGGTCAGCCACTGTCAGACATGATCCAGTCGATGGTGGAAGACTACCCCTGTTCCGGTGAACTGAACCGCCGTATTGATGACCCCCAACGGGTGATGACACTACTTGAAGAACACTACGCCAATGGCGCAGTGAGCATTGAGCGGGTGGACGGACTGAGTGTGGCCTATACTGACTGGCGGTTTAATCTGCGCAGCAGTAATACCGAGCCAGTTGTCAGGCTCAATGTGGAAGCCAATGACCGGGCCTTGATGGAACGGAAAACCCTCGAGCTGCTCGGCCTGATGGGTGTCGATTGAGGTAGGCAGTATGGCTCACTGAGGCTGTTGCCCGTTCGGAATCAGTAAATCAACCAACCACTTCCGGGAGCGTGTCATGCAGGATAAAACAGTATTGGTGACTGGTGCCACCGGGTTTATCGGCAGCCGGTTCTGCCGTGAGGCCCTTTCCAGGGGTGCTCGGGTAATCGGTCTGAGCCGGGATGCGCAACAGGCACAGAAAAAACTCCCCGGCGTCGAGTTTGTTGAAAACCTTGACGCCCTGTCTCCGGAACAACCCATCGACTATATCGTCAATCTGGCCGGTGAACCGCTGGTTGCCGGTCGCTGGAATGACCGGCGCAAACAGGCCTTCATGAACAGCAGGGTTGGCACTACCAACCGGTTATTCGAGCATTTTCAGAAAGCATCTGCACCTCCTTCGGTATTGGTCAGTGGCTCCGCCGTGGGCTATTACGGCCCTCACCAGGACGAGCCATTGGGGGAGGATGGCGCTCAGCACGATTGTTTTGCCAGCCGTCTTTGTCTGGAATGGGAACAGAGCGCCTCACAGTTTGCTGCGCTGGGAACCCGGATATGCTACCTGCGGACTGGCATTGTGCTGGGGGCAGGCGGTGGCGCACTGAGCCGAATGCTGTTGCCTTTCCGCATGGGGCTGGGTGGTCGCCTGGGTTCTGGCAAGCAGTGGATGCCCTGGATTCATATAGCCGATGAAGTGGCGATCATTTTTTATTGCCTGGAGCAATCCACTGTGCAGGGGGCGGTCAACGCCTCGGCCCCGAATCCGGTGACGAATCGTCAATTTACTGCAGCGCTCGGTTCTGCGCTGCACCGTCCGACCATCTTCCCCATGCCTGGGCCCGTGGCAGTACTGCTGTTTGGTGAAATGGCCAAGGAGTTATTGCTGACGGGGCAGCGGGCGTGTCCGCGAAAACTGCTCGATTCCGGCTATTCCTTCCGTTTTGCCGAACTGGATGAAGCGCTTAAGGATATTGTCTAGCGCAGGTTTTCTGTTGCCAGGGGGCTGTACAAAGGTCCGCTGGCTGTCAGTTGACTCTGAAACAGGACTATCTGTCTAACAGGTAAACAGATGTCGATTCCCAGGTCGATTTTTGCACTTGGTATTGCGGGGGCTTTTCCCAGCGTGATGTGCGGCCGGAATTCCCGCTGAAGCGGTTCAAAGCCGCTGGCAGCAAGGGACGCAGAAAGCTGCTGATACAGTGCCATTAATGATGTCGAATATTCGGGAATGGCGGCAATAGTCCGACTTTCCCTAGCGGGAAACCGCTCGATAGCTTTCAGTGATAATTCAAATTTTTTAACGCGGAGGGCTTGGACGATCTGTGTGGCAACGGCGGTCTGCTCAGCTGTCTGTTCACCGAGAAACCTCAACGTTAGATGGCGGCGTTGTGCGGGTACCTGGTTAGAGTTGGCATCGCTCAACCGTTGCTGGCAAATGTCATCCAGGAGTTGATTCACTGTTTTAGTCAGTGTCAGGGCGATAAACAGTCGCACAGGATTACCAACTCAGTCGCCGCAGTAAATGCAGCCGGAGGTGCAGGTTTCACGAACCTCGATTTTGCTCAGCAGGGGGAGGGTGGGTTTTAACCGTGCCCAGATCCACCGTGCGATATTTTCACTGGTAGGGTTTTCCAGTCCGTCGATTTCGTTGAGATAATGATGATCGAGTTGGTCATAGACCGGTTTGAAGTAATCTTTCAGATCGCCAAAATCCATTACCCAACCGGTTTTGTCGCCGACGGTGCCGTCAAGATAAAGTCTGATATGGTAAGAGTGCCCGTGCAGCCGACCACATTTATGTCCCTCTGCCACATTGGGTAGAAGGTGTGCCGCCTCAAAGGTAAATTCCTTGAAAATTTCCATGGGTATGCCGGTCATTTAAAAAGTTGGCCTATGGTAATTTGCAGATCTTCCCTTGTACACAAACCTGCAACTGAAATGTTTGACACCGACCGATATTTCGGTAGAATGCGCCTCTCTCTGAAGAGGGTGGTTAGCTCAGTTGGTAGAGCGACGGCCTTACAAGCCGTAGGTCACAGGTTCGACCCCTGTACCACCCACCAGTGTAAAAGTAGCATTTTGCGGACCGGTAGTTCAGCTGGTTAGAATGCCGGCCTGTCACGCCGGAGGTCGCGGGTTCGAGTCCCGTCCGGTCCGCCATATTTTTAAAAGCCATCCACCTGGGTGGTTTTTTTATGGGAAGAACTTTCAGGGACGAGAACCCGCGAAGCGGTTCGACCGATTGGCGCAGCCAATCAGGGCGCCGGAGGAACGACGGCGGGGTTTACCCCGAGCGCCCTTTGGGCGCGAGTCAGTCCTGTCCGGTCCGCCATTATTATAGGGTTTATGGAGTTTTCAGAGAGATAGATAGGAAACCCCCCATTTATCCACCACGACTTAAAAGGGCTTGCAGCAAATGTTGGCCCTTTTTTGTTCCCTTTTAAAACCTAACTCCTGGCAGTCAGGGGTCATATTCCAACCAGCACAAAAACGTGGTCATGGTGAGTGATCCGGAGTCTTTTGAGTGCTTCGCGAAAAGCATGTTGTTGCGGCTTCTAACTAGTCATCAGAAATGGCGGAGAGTTTTAGTCAGCCTCTTTTTCTACAAGCCAACTCCTAAGTACCTCAACCTCCGTCGGGGCGTCAATCGCCAAATTGAACTGCCGACCATCCAGTCCAAACTCAATTCGCACTAGGCCGTCAGCAGTGTTAGGAATCAAAGTCTCGCCTGACCTTCTTTTGATCTTTAACATGTAAATACCTCCTTGTATTAGCTAAAGCTATTGACCTGCCCCCGATATTTAATCCAACATCAGCTCGCCGATCGGGTCGATATGATTAAGGGCATTATGTTTGCTCTGATATATCCGGATATGATTGGGGGTGATCAATAATACCTTGCCTTCTGACAGGCCGACATAACCCGCCTCATGTTCCTGCATGATTTGATTGTTTGACCAGGCAAGCTGTTGTTCTATCGGTAACTCGGCATAGGCCATGCAGCCGCTACCTAACGGGTCAAAGAAGGAATCCAGTGAACGGTAAAGGGCAATGGCATCCGGCTTTAGAATCAAGGTTAGTCCATCCCTGAGCTCCAGCGCCTCGGCGGCTTCGCCGCTTTCCAATTCGATCAGCCGTCGGTTTTGAATAATATCGGAGTTAGAAAGTAGCATAAGGAGTTTTTAATTTATTAAAGCTTTCTTGAGAAGCACCTGCAGATGCTTGGGTAGTTCATCCAGCATGGCCAGCGCCTGTTTATGTCCACTCTCTGACATTTTATCCCAGGTGCGGGTGATGATGCGCATCCATTTCTCCAGGTCGTAATCTGTGTGTTCCTGATAAAACGGCTCCAGGTAACGCTGCAGGAACACTAGGCAGGCTGCGTTCTCCATAAGCTGTGTAACTGCGTCTTGCTTGATTTGCTTCTTGCTGAGAATAGATTTGATGGCCGCGCAATCCTGTTCATTATAGCCGTTTTCTGTCATCAGTTCGGCGGTGCGCTCGCCGTGAAATCGCCCGCAGGCTTGGCGCCAGCGGTAATAGCCGGATCGACCTTCAGGGTACTCATCACGCGGGATGGTCCAGCGTTCGATATGCTGTGCCCGGCAGGCGATCTGTGCCAATTCCGAAGGCTGTTCCTCCAGGCGGAACAGCCATTGACTCATGCGAATACTGTAGGCCAGCTCTTTCGGTAACGATTCGCCATCCAGTGTTTCCCGGCGCGGGTCGGCGCTGTTGGCATGGTCGATCGCTGCCAGCAGCCGCGCCAGACTGGAGTCAGCAGCCGGCGTTACCGGGTAATCAATGATATTGGTGTCAGGTTTCTTCATAGTCTGTGATTATGCCGGACAAAAAGTAGTGCAATGGGCCTTGGCCGTACTGTCACCACGTCCCAGCTTACGCTTGAGGCGCGCCACTTCCTCATCTGTGGATTTGCCGGCACCATCAAAAGCCTCGTGACCTTCGACTTCTGATCTGCGCTTTCAGCGCGTCAGCAAATTGGACGCAATACCCAACTCTCGGGCAACCTGAGCACAACTAACACCCGGCTGACGGATTTGCCCAATTGCCCCTCGCTTGAACTCGGGGCTGTGTTTTCTTCCCTTCGACAGAAACACTCCTTTTGCCCATTATTGGGCTTCTGTGAAGTGTCCGTAAATCGGTGTAGAACCCGTTCTGTTTTGGGTGTGTTGTGTTCCTTTAGAGGCTTTATTGTTTAACCGCTACCGTTTGTTGCGGGAGCGAAACGGACAAGGTTTACTCGCATTCACGGTATAACTGCAAGCGACTAGAACTGGCCGGTTTTTGTCACAGATCCTTGTCGGTGACGGCGCCTTCCGAAGCCGATGACACGGTTTTAGCAAACTTGGCCAGTACGCCCCGGGTGTAGCGCGGCGGTGGTGCTTGCCACTGTGTCAAGCGTCCCTGAATGTCCGATTCGGATATATTAAGGCTAATCCGAGCATTATCCGCATCAATGGTAATCTCGTCGCCATTTTCGATAATAGCAATCGGCCCGCCGTCCATCGCTTCCGGTGTTATGTGGCCCACCACAAAACCGTGACTTCCGCCGGAGAAACGGCCATCGGTTATCAGCGCCACATCGTTACCCAGGCCTTTGCCCATGACTGCCGAGGTGGGGCTGAGCATTTCTCGCATGCCCGGTCCGCCCCGCGGCCCTTCATAACGGATTACGATCACATCGCCTTTTACCACGGTGCCGTCCAGTATGGCCTCCAGGGCTTCTTCCTCGGAGTTGAACACTCGTGCTGTTCCGGTAAATGTCAGGCCTTCTTTTCCGGAGATTTTTGCCACGGCACCGTCTGGTGCCAGATTACCCCTGAGCACCACCAGGTGACTGCTGTCTTTAATGGCATTGTCAAAGCCGTGAACAATGTCCTGTTCTACCGGGTATGGTTTAATATCCGCTAAGTTTTCTCCCAGGGTTTTACCGGTGACGGTCAGGCAGTCGTCATGGAGCAGGCCTTTATCCAGCAGCATTTTCATCAAGGGTTGAATACCACCAATGGCGATCAATTCAGACATCATGTATTTGCCGCTGGGGCGCAAGTCAGCGAGCACGGGAACCTTTTTGCCGACCCGAACAAAGTCATCCAGAGTCAGTTCCACATCAACGGCGTGCGCCATGGCCAACAAGTGCAACACGGCATTGGTGGAACCACCCAGTGCAATGATGACGGTAATGGCATTTTCAAATGCCTTGTGAGTCATGATGTCGGTGGGTTTGATGTCATGCTCTAGTAACGATAGAACCGCGGCTCCGGCACGACGGCAATCTTCAGCTTTGGTAGATGACACCGCTTCCTGTGACGAGCTGTCCGGCAGGCTCATGCCCAGTGCCTCAATCGCGGCAGCCATGGTGTTCGCCGTATACATGCCACCGCAGGATCCCGGCCCGGGTATGGCGGTCTCCTCGATCTGTTTGACTTCAATCGTTGAAAGGTCACCGCGGGCATGCTGACCGACGGCTTCGAATACCGAGATAATATCAGTATGGTGTTTGCCTGGTTTTATGGTGCCACCGTAAACAAAGACCGACGGACGGTTGAGACGGGCCAGCCCGATAAGGCAGCCGGGCATATTTTTATCGCAACCGCCAATGGCCACAAGCCCATCGAAGCCTTCGCAGCCGGCTACCGTCTCGATAGAATCGGCAATCACTTCTCGTGACACCAAAGAATATTTCATGCCCTCGGTGCCGTTTGAGATACCATCGGATATGGTGATGGTGTTAAAGATAACGCCTTTGCCGCCGGCCTGGTCAGCGCCATGGCAGGCTTCATCCGCCAGTTCTTTGATATG
Organism: Porticoccus sp.; assembly: GCA_002733125.1. Classification (GTDB taxonomy): domain Bacteria; phylum Pseudomonadota; class Gammaproteobacteria; order Pseudomonadales; family Porticoccaceae; genus Porticoccus. Next base: position 68,023 of record NVUM01000003.1, on the reverse strand, counting down.
CATATTGCAGGGCGTGACCATACTCCACGTCGAGGCGATGCCGATCTGGGGTTTTTTAAAATCATCATCGTTGAAACCCACTGCCCGAAGCATGGCTCTGGCGGGTGCTTTTTCAATACCGTCGACCACTTTGGAGGAGTGTTTGCGTTTGTCAGTCATTTGTTTGTCTGTTTGTGTAGGTTGTTTGCCAGTGTGTATTGGATAAGCTTTGTTAAGTCTCTGGATCTTTTGCCATCCAGCCCTTGTCTAGCTATTCCATACTCGATTGCCTGTCAATTGACATAAGCTGTTCCAGCGTCGCATTGTGCCTTTGATACGCGGAAATATAACTATCGACATCCTTGTTTCGCATATCATAAAGCTCTGGCACCGTATCGTTATCTTTTTTCTTGAAGATTCGGGCTAAACGGTAGGCTTCATAAGGCTCGAAACCTAGAAGATTTAATGCATCTTGCCCCAGTTCCAGAGCAATTCCTGGGGTTCTACCCCGTTTCCACGGACGGTTGTAAAAAGGCTGAAAACTTGGAGATTAAGCGGTAAAAGTGTTTAGGAATTTCGGGTAAAATGAAACCATCGAAGGAAAAACTGGTTTATATTCCCCGCACTCCTTTTAACTTTCGACTTCAACAACCAACAACTTCTTTTACCCTACGAACGCCCGCTCAATAACATAATGCCCATGATCCCCATGCCGGGTTTCCATGAAGCCCCAGTCATCCAGGATCTTGGAGGTGTCTTTCAGCATGGCCGGGCTGCCGCACAGCATGAAGCGGTCGTCGTCTAGGTTTGGTTGCGGCATGCCCAGGTCAGCGAACAGTTTGCCGGACGTCATTAGGTCGGTAATTCGGCCTTGGTTGCGGAACGCTTCGCGCGTGACCGTTGGGTAATAGACCAGCTTCTCCTGTACCCAGTCGCCGAAAAACTCGTTGTTTGGCAGGTTCTGGGTGATCTCTTCCTGATACGCCAGTTCGTTCAGGTGCCGTACGCCGTGGATCAGAATGATCTTGTCGTACATCTCGTACGCTTCCGGATCTTTGATAATGCTCATGAACGGTGCGAGGCCGGTACCGGTGGCCAGCAGATAAAGATTCTTGCCCGGCAGCAGGTGGTCGGTGATCAGGGTGCCGGTGGGCTTGCGGCTGATCAGAATTTCATCACCGGGTTTGATCAGCTGTAACCGAGAGGTCAGCGGACCATCGGGCACCTTGATGCTGAAAAATTCCAGCTCTTCCTCGTGATTGGCGCTGGCAATACTGTAGGCGCGGAGCAGCGGTTTGCCGTCCACCTCAAGACCGAGCATGGTGAAATGACCATTCTTGAAGCGGAAACCCAGATCACGAGTGGTTTTGAAGCTGAACAGCGACTCGTTCCAGTGGTGAACGTCCAGAACCGTCTCTTTTTCTAAAACTGCCATTTATGCCGCCTTCTCTGGGACAACCAGAGCCTTGTCGAATGATTTGCCAAGAGCATAGACAGAACTTTATTATAAGAAAAATGGTTTATATGAATAATTGCAATCGAATTTATCTATATGCGTTTTACTCTGCGGCAATTGGACGTCTTTCTGGAAACAGCCCGGACCGGCAACATCAGTCGGGCAGCTGACTATCTGAGTATTTCCCAGTCTGCAGCCAGCAGCGCGTTAAAAGAGCTGGAGCGGCAGTACGACATCCTGTTGTTTGACCGCCTGGGCAAACGCCTGGTGCTGAACGACCTGGGCCGCGCCATCCGGCCTCGGGCTGAGGCCCTGCGCGACCAAGCCCGGGAACTGAATCAGGATCTTAAGCAGGAATCTGACCTTGGGGCATTGAAGGTAGGCGCCACATTGACCATTGGCAACTACTTGGCCGTGGGCATACTAACTCAGTACCGCGGTGAGCACCCGGAGGCGGAAGTGGCCCTGGAAGTGGCCAACACCGCTGCCATCGTTGAAAAGGTTGCCAATTTTGAACTCGACATTGGCATGATCGAAGGCGAACTGAATCACCCGGACCTCTCTCTTCAGCCCTGGCAGAAAGACGAGCTGGTGATCATCTGCGCCCCGGATCACCCCTGGGCGGGTAAGCCTTGGCTGATGGATGACGATCTGGTACGGGCAGACTGGATTTTGCGCGAAAGCGGCTCCGGCACCCGTCAGGCGTTCGATCGCGCCATGCACGGCCTCTTGCCACAGTTCAAGCCACCGCTCGAGCTACAGCACACGGAGGCCATTAAAAGAGCTGTAGAGTCTGGCATGGGGCTGGGCTGCTTGTCGCGGCTCTGCCTACAAGACGCCTTTGACCGTGGCACCCTTGTGCCACTGCCTGTACCCGAACGCCCTATGGACCGACAGTTTTACCTGGCGCTGCATAAACGAAAATTCAGAAGCCGAGCTATTCATCAGTGGATTGAATTGTGCTGAAGTCCAATGCGGTTCTGAGAGCGACTGAGCGGCATTCCGAACCGGTCGCGACTGATGCTCGGTGGTCCCGAGAAATCGCATTTTCACCCCTAGCCACTCTGGCTGTTGGAAAGGGTTAGAGTGCAGGACTGACAGATTATTGGTAAATCAATGCCAACGGCTTGTCATCTAAGTGTTGCGGTGCCACATCAAAGTCAGCATAGTCTTTGGATGTTCAGATCAAGTGGCCTTCGATCATTTTTCTGTTATTTATGTCACGACGAGCAGCTGTAATGTGACAATCCACCGACCCCAAACAATGCCGACGGCTTCAGCCGATAATATTTTTCTTCCACCTCTTTTGATTGCTCCGCGTAGGGGTGTGACATGACTTCCTGCAGCTCCCAAAGTTGAGCATAGTGACCCGTATTCGCTTGCTGATACGCTAAAACAACCAGCCATTCCCGCAAACTGTATTTTGGGTTAATGCGTTTCATCTGGCTGGAAATTGTTTCATTAGAGCGGCCCGGGCTGCCTGCACTGATTAGCAATTTCCATTTTGTGAGCCACGCTGTCCATCGCTCGTCAATTTCCTTGTTATCAGTTTCAGGCCTTGATTGTTTTGACTCACCAGAAGGGTTCCTGTCTGTATAAAAGCTTTTTTTAAGCGGACCAATATCATCAGGCACCCACGAGAGCTCGCGAAAGAAGAGGGTGTAATCAACAGGTGTTTGCCTCATTAGCATGATGAGTTCGTTAAATAATTCTGTGTTAAAAGCGTCAAGGCCCAGTTTGGCTGCCCACATCTTTTCCATTGCCACTTGCATCAACGCTGGAAACTCAATTTGAAGCGCATCAAGCTGTTTTAAAGCGTCTGGGTACGACGCTAACAATGGTCGTAAAGCGGAACAAAACATCTGAAAGTTCCGTTCTGCTGCAACATGTTGGTTCAGGAAAGAGAAATGACGTCCGCCTCCCGTCCATGGCTGGAAGTATGGGTTGAATACCTCACAGAACCCGAAAGGGCCATAGTCAAGTGTGAAGCCACCGGCTGCGCAGTTGTCACTGTTGAAGTTGCCCTGGCAGTAACCGACGCGAATCCAGTTTGCCACGAGAGAGATGAGTCGGCTGCGAAACTCACGTGCAAGTACCACTGCTTTTGTTTCGATGCCTAGATTTGGTTCGATAACGTCATCGTATTCTCGATCAATCAAGTGCAATACAATTTTTTCAAGTTCCTCCATCGCCTGCGGATATTCTTTCTTGCGGGCACGACGACCGAAGAGTTCGAGTTGGCCTACCCGTATGAATGAAGGTGCAACCCGTGTCAAAACGGCGACTGGCTCCGAGATAAGTATGTCCGGATCGGCTGCGCGGGAACCCTCCGAGTACCACGGCCGCTTAACCTTCTCTGTTTTCGAAACGTACAAACTCAGAGACCGTGACGTTGGCACCCCGAGTGCGTGCATGTACTCCTGCGCCAAGAACTCCCGCACACTTGACCGCAGAACAGCTCGACCATCGGCGCCACGACAGTATGGCGTTCGGCCACCACCTTTTAGCTGCATCTCCCAGCGTTGACCATTGATAACGACTTCAAGTATGGAAATCGCGCGACCGTCACCGTAACCGTTACCCGTTTGGAACGGACACTGCTGGGTGTATTCAGTGCCGTAAATTGACAGTGCGTAACCACATGCCCAGCCAACCTTTCTCATCGGTACTGGAACAAAAGAAATGTCACCGGAGAACACGCGGATGAAGTCTGCCGACTGCGCCATGCTGTCGGCGAAGCCTAATTCGTGAAACAGGTTTTGGCTGTGGGCGATGTAATCAGGGGCTTCGATTGGTGTAGGGGTGACAGGGACATAGTGGCCCCTGAAAACTTGGCGTGAGACATGATCATCTCCATGCTTATTTGCGTCAGGATCGCAGGTGAGAAAATCCATCAGTGAATAATTTGTCAACTTTGCGAGATCTTTTAGGGTCGAGACGATAAAGGGCATTTTTTGAAGCGGTTGTTTTTTCATTGAGCTTCCCATTGGACAGCTAGATTCGACTTCAGTCATTATTTCGGATAATGCATCATTCTCTCATTCTTCTGATTTGGATCTTATTGTATCAATGGGTTACATAACATCGCTGGCCGCTTGCGAGACTGACTGCTTTGTTATAAATAAAGATGCATCAATATAGAAGATAATATTGTGACAGTTCGTTTCACACATTATTCATACCTTCCATCAATAAACCGGATGCTCACTGCGACCGTTGTCTCCTCCTGACGCAGAACCGGCAAAGCAGCTAGGTATGAAGACATCATTTTTGAAGTCAAGCAGAGGAGACTAATTGGCAGACTCTCACAGTAATGATGAACTTTAAGAGAGACTTCAGCTACTTTTAAACTGATATATGCGAGAGAAGCGTAACGAGATTTTGGATCAGCGAGCCCTGGTTAAGGCTAAGACTATGACGAAACGGAAAATACATAACCTACGGTTAGCAGGCAAACTGGAGAAGCAACCGGCAGAGGCGTGTCTCTTGGAAATAGGGTCAAATGGTTCCATGAGGTCTGACGACGTACAGTAGTCCCATTACCACCAACCCCGATTATCTGCCCATCTGGGCAAATTTTTTTAGGCTTTTTGCTTTTTCCTTATGTGAGTGACGTTGCTGCTTGCTGAGTCGACATACGCCGCCCAGGCATTCATCATTTTGAAGCGCTTCTTCAGCAGGTCGCTTCGCGCGTATGCTTTCTCTGCTTCATCTGACAGGACATGGGCTATGGCAAACTCCGCGACTCTGGGGGGAAAGCCGGTTTCCTCACCGATATAGTCCCTGAATGTTGACCGGAAGCCACTTGTCGGATTTTGTGCCATTTTACTGCACTGTAGTACAGTTCCCAGTGGCTCTGGTGTTTTACCCGTTGACTGTTACTGTTACCATGCTTGGTTCGGTCATGATAATCAGGGTAACGGCAATAGCTGTGCGGGTTTTTATCCTGTTGCTGCTAAATTATCAGGTTAGTCCGGCTGCGTTTTTTAAACTCGTGTGGGTAAATGATCCCTTTCATTTCAGCGTCTTTTGCTCTACCTTGAGGCCAATCGTTTCTTTGATTTAACCCAGTTGATCTGGAAAGGTATGTTCATGAAAGACCTTGATACAAAAATGGAAGAGACCACTTCGACCCCTTGGGATCAGTGGTTTGAAATGCTGACGGYTTTTAAAGCGGAAAAGGGCCACTGTCTGGTACCTCATAATTACAAGACCCCGGAGGGTTACYYTCTTTGGTACTGGGTGCRGAAAATGTGCCGGGACAAAGCCAGGGGCGAACTTTCRGAAGATCARATTGAACGACTGAACAGTCTGGAGTTCGTCTGGGACYTGCASGACYTGCCYTGGGARAARGGGTTTGCTGMRTTRCAGRYCTACAAGGCAGAGTWCGGCRATTGCCTGGTTCCCGAYGGTTAYGTGACCARRGAKAAYTATCCCCTTGGYCTGTGGRCATGGAARCAACGYTATTTTGAKGGCAAYTAYCCCMGAGAWAARTAYCAYCGKCTCGCCGAKCTYGGSTWTGTCTGGGATTTGCGTGAATACGCATGGGACTGTATGTACGCTGCGCTTGARGCCTATCAGAAAGAGTACGGTGATTGCCTTGTGCCAGAGGGTTATATGGTCGAAGGGGGCGTTGATCTCAGTATGTGGGTAACCAAGCAGCGTTTAGATTTGGCACATAATTATCTTACACAGGCAAAGCTGTCAAAACTGAACAGGCTGGGATTCTGCTGGGCGACGGCTGATGATCTGCCGCACGTGCTGTTCGTGCCGGGAGACAACAGCAAAAAAAGTAATGTTTCAACTTCAAGCCGCCCGCTTTAACACGAGCTGGTAGGAGATGGCTGGTCTGGTGGCGCTGAGAATCATTGTGACCCTGTTCCCAATAATTCTCGGCCGCCAGCTTATATCCAATAGCATGCATTGTTATATGGACTCCCGTGTCGGCCTTGTCTCCCGCCATGGATGTACCCTCATTAAAACCCGTTTGGCCTGGGTTTCGGTTTAACTGGATGTTGCCGGGCTTCTCATAATAAGTTTCATCACCCTCGACTGTTTGCATTGGCGCTTCAACGGCCCCTGGCGATACCGGGCTCTATTCCCCACAACGCATCTTTATCACCCTTTTTTGGCGAAACCGATAAGATTCTGGGTATATAATCCAACGGTATTCCTAAAGGGGCTCTTCCGGTTACTCCATGACTGACTTCAAACACATTGCGCTGGTGGCCAATATCCAGTTGCCCGAGATTGTAGACTCGCTGAAGCGACTGATCACTTTTCTGACAGAATCCGGCTATCAGGTGTTGCTTGAGCAGAAAACGGCGGAACTGATCGGCGACAGCCAATTACCGGTATTTGATAGTGACAGTCTAGAGACGTCCGTGGACCTTATCATTGTCGTTGGGGGCGATGGCAGCATGCTGAGCGCTGTGCGCAGTTTGGTGAGATATGATATCCCCTTACTGGGTGTCAATCGGGGTCGACTGGGTTTTCTTACCGATATCCTGCCAGATGAAATGGAATCACAGATGAAACGGGTGCTGGCCGGTGAGTATATTGTCTCCAGTCGTTTTCTGCTGGATGTCTCCATTAGCAGAAAAGGTGCTGTTATCGGAACCGGTGCAGCGCTTAATGATGTGGTGCTTCACCCAGGGAAATCTGTTCGGATGATGGAGTTTGAGCTGTATATCGATGGGCAGTTTGTCTACAGCCAGTGTTCCGATGGTCTGATTGTTTCAACCCCGACGGGATCTACAGCCTATGCGCTCTCTGGGGGTGGGCCGATCATGCATCCCAATCTGGATGCGATTGTTCTGGTGCCGATGAATCCCCATACCTTGTCCAGTCGACCCATTGTCGTGGGCGGTAAGAGTGATATTGAAATCAGGGTGGGATCCCGCAACGAGCTACACCCGCTGGTCACCTGTGATGGCCAGACCGACCTGCAGTCCGAACCCGGTGATATCATTCAGATCCACAAGAAAACCCGCCAGGTGCAGTTGATTCATCCGGTCGCACACAATTTTTATGAGACCTGTCGTACCAAGCTTGGCTGGGGCAGCCGATTGGGTATCGATGAACGCACCAGTGATCGTATCAGTAGGCTGGTCAACTAATTGCCATGAGTGAACTGGATTCAACCTGGACACACGTGGCAGACATCCCCGCTCAGCTTGATATGGGCGATCTTTATGCCCGGTTAAACAGCTTGGGTATATCCCATCAGCTCAAACTCCATGGTGAGTGGGTTCAACTGTGGATAGAATATCCTGAGCAGTTGCCGCAGGTTATCAGCTTGTTGGAGGAAGCGAAGTCAACATTTTCTCCCGCCATATCGGGCCCCCCCGCCTTGAGTTTTCAGCAACAGTTACAAAAAGTCCCGGTAGTCTTGATCCTGCTGCTGCTCAGTGTCCTCGGTGCTGCTTTGGTCAGCCACGCGTTTCCACTGGTGCACTGGTTGACCTTCCAGGACTACCTTTTGGTCGGCGAAAGTATCCGCTTTGAGTCTGCAGAGATCGCCCTGGGTCGGGGCGAATACTGGCGGTTGGTGACGCCGGTTTTCTTGCACTTTGGTATTTTTCATCTGGCATTTAACGGCCTCTGGCTGTGGGAATTGGGGCGGCGAATCGAAACCCTTACAGGCAGTCTGCATATGTTGATGATTGTTTTGTTGATGGCGATTGCCTCTAACCTAGGGCAATATCTGTGGAGTGGCCCCGCGCTGTTTGGCGGTATGTCTGGTGTGGTTTATGGTCTGCTCGGCTATATCTGGATAAGAAACCGGGTATATCCCAGGTCAATACTCTCACTTCCCGGGGGGTTGCTGGGCTTTATGCTGATCTGGCTATTGGCAGGGATGAGCGGTTTTATGGAGCTATTGATGGGGGTCAATATCGCCAATGCCGCCCATGCGATTGGCCTGATTAGTGGCATGGTGCTGGGCGGCTGGGCCGGAGCTATCGATACCGGCGGGCACCGTCAGTAGCTGGTATAATTTTGCACAGACATAAATCTTTAAGGTAGTGGTTGGGTGACAGCGGCTACCGAGTTGTCACAGAGGTAAACCATGGATTTTCAGCAACTGATCGATTCCATCACCCCCGATATTTACGAAAGTCTCAAGCTGGCTGTGGAACGGGGCAAATGGCCCGATGGCAGAAAGCTTACCGCAGCTCAGCGGGAACACAGTATGCAGGCAATTATTGCCTATGATCTCCGCCACACACCTGAAGACCAGCGCGTTGGCTATATTCCGCCCAAGAAAAAACCTGAACCCTGTGACACCAATAAGCGGCCTGATCACAGCGATGACCCGCAGCCCCTCAAATGGCAGTCGTAATTAATGCCTGATTATTCGGGACACCTCAAGAAAATGCGGGTAGCTCTGGCGGACGGCCCGGTGCAGTACAGTTTACCGCTGGATAACGAGTGCCTGCCGTTGAACGATCTGCTTGGTGAATGCCTACGTATTCAGTACAGCGGTACAATTCACTGTATTCATTGTGGCCGGCGCAGTAACAAGAGTTTCAGTCAGGGCTACTGCTATCCGTGTTTTACGAAACTGGCGCAGTGTGATACCTGCATTGTCAGCCCGGAAAAATGCCATTATTTCGAGGGCACCTGCCGGGAGCCGGAATGGGGTGAACAACATTGTATGGTGGATCATATTGTCTACCTGGCCAATTCATCCGGGGTGAAAGTTGGCATTACCCGCGAGAGCCAGCTGCCGACCCGCTGGATTGATCAGGGAGCCTTGCAGGCACTGCCTATCATGCGAGTGAAGACCCGTCAGCAATCCGGCCTGGTGGAGGATATTTTGCGTCAGTATGTGGCAGACAAGACTAACTGGCGAACCATGCTGAAGGGCGAGATTGTTCCCGCCGACCTGCCGACTATCCGGGATGCACTGTTCGACCGAACTGAAAAACAGCTGACCGCTCTGGAAGACCGTTTCGGTCTTCAGGCCCTCCAGCGGCTCGATGATGTGGCCCCCATGAATATTGATTACCCGGTGCTGGAGTACCCCACGAAAGTGACCAGTTTCAATCTGGATAAGGTGCCCTCGTTAGAGGGAACCCTGCTGGGTATAAAAGGCCAATATCTGATTTTTGACAGCGGGGTCATCAATATTCGCAAATACACAGCCTACCATGTAGAAGTGACCCATTGATTATGATGATGAGAGATGCCCAGCCGGGCAATATTTACCTGAAAGATTACAGGGCCCCACGCTATCTGATCGATAAAACGGCGTTGCGGGTAGAAATCCGCCAGAATGACACCGTTGTCCTGGCCACCCTGGAAATGCGGCGCAACCCGGATACCAGTGACCTGGAAACCAGCCTGGTGCTGGATGGTCAGGGTCTGTCGCTGCAATCTCTGAGTATCGACGGAAAGCCGTTGACTCCCGAGCAGTTCAGTGCGACGGCAGACGAGTTGTTGATTCACGAGGTGCCCGATCAGTTCACCCTGACCTCGGAAGTGGTTATTCGTCCGAAGGAAAATTCGTCCCTGGAGGGGTTGTTCAAATCCCGCACCATCTACTGCACCCAGTGTGAAGCAGAAGGTTTCCGGGGTATCACCTACTATCTGGATCGCCCCGATGTGATGTCGGAATTTACCACGACGGTGGTGGCCGACCAGGCCGAATGTCCGGTCTTGCTGTCTAACGGCAATCTAATGGAAACCGGCGAGCTACCCGATGGCCGCCACTGGGCAACCTGGCACGATCCCTTTCTCAAGCCCGCCTACCTGTTTGCGCTGGTGGCTGGTGAATTGTCGGTGGTAGAAGACAATTTCACCACCTGCAGTGGCCGTAACGTGGTGCTGCAACTCTATGTGGAAGCCAAGGATCTGGAGAAATGTGATCACGCCATGACCTCCCTGAAAAACGCCATGCGCTGGGATGAAGAGGTCTATGGTCGCGAGTACGATCTCGATCTCTATATGATCGTGGCGGTGGACGATTTCAATATGGGGGCCATGGAAAACAAGGGCCTCAACATCTTCAATACCTCCTGTGTGCTGGCCCATCAGGCCACCACCACCGATGATGGCTTCAATCGGGTAGAGGCTGTGGTGGCACACGAGTACTTTCACAACTGGTCCGGTAATCGTGTTACCTGCCGGGACTGGTTTCAGCTTAGCCTGAAAGAGGGCTTTACCGTGTTCCGCGATTCACAGTTCTCTGCAGACATGGGTTCCCCGGTGGTCAAGCGGGTCGAAAATGTCACCATGCTCCGCACGGTACAGTTTGCCGAAGATGGAGGCCCCACAGCCCACCCGGTGCAGCCCGCATCCTATATGGAGATCTCCAACTTCTACACGGCCACCATTTATGAGAAAGGGGCTGAAGTGGTGCGTATGATTCATACGCTGCTGGGTCCGGAATTGTTCCGCTGCGGCTCTGATCTCTACTTTGAGCGCCACGATGGCCAGGCTGTCACCATCGAAGATTTTGTGGCCGCCATGGCCGAGGTCAGTGGCAGGGATTTCAGCCAATTCATGAACTGGTACCGCCAGGCCGGCACGCCTCGCCTGACTGTCACCAGTGATTACGATGAACAGCAGCGACAGTTCAGATTACATTTTTCACAGAGCTGTCCGTCCACTCCCGAGAGCCAGAACAAACAGCCTTTCCATATTCCAGTGACGGTGGGGTTGGTGACAGAAGCGGGGGATTTGCCACTGAGTCCGGCGGGTGAAACCAGTCGGGTTGTGGAAATTACCGAAACCGAGCAGACGGTGGTTTTTGAGCACATCGATTGTCGACCGGTGCCATCTCTGCTGCGCAATTTTTCGGCCCCTGTAAAACTGAATTATCCCTATAGTTTTGATGAGCTGGGTTTTTTAATGGCCCATGACAGCGATGGTTTTAACCGCTGGGATGCCGGTCAGCGGCTCTCCATCGCGTTAATGCAGTCGTTGATTAAAGATTTTCGTACCGGTGAACCACTGCAGCTGGATAGCCGTTTGCCAGAGGCCTTTGCCAAGGTGCTGGATGAAACCGAGGCTGATCAGGCCATGCAGGCACTGGTGTTGACCCTGCCTACTGAGTTTCTGCTGGCAGAGTTATCCGACGTTATTGATGTGGAAGCCATTCATCAGGTTCGTCGCTTTGTCTGTGGTGAGTTGGGAAAAACCCTGGCGCCCGCTTGGCGTAAAGCCTATCTGGATAACGTGCAGCCACAATATGAGCTTTCCGGTGTTGCCATGGCGCGGCGGAGTCTGAAAAACCTTTCCCTGCGCTACCTGTTGAACAGCGGCGTCGAGGATTCCCTGTCACTGGCCCATGACCAGTTTATGGCTGCGGACAACATGACCGACCGGTTGGCAGCATTGTCCGCACTGGTTAATGACCCGCGGGACGCGGCGGTGACGCTGGCAGAGAAGGCGCTGGACAAATTCTACCAGGATTGGCAACAGGAGCCGCTGGTGCTGAACCAGTGGTTTCAGGTACAGGCTTCCTGTATGCGTCCGGGTGGCCTGGAACGGGTGAAAAAACTCATGCACCACCCTGCATTTGACTTCCATAACCCCAACAAGGTGCGTGCGCTGGTGGGTGTATTCTGTAACAGCAACCCGGTTAACTTTCATCGGCAGGATGGCGCTGGCTACCAGTTCCTGGCTGATAATGTGCTGGCATTGGACAAGCTGAATCCGCAGATCGCTTCCCGTCAACTGACGCCGCTGACCAAGTGGCGACGCTATGACCTGTCGGCCCAGTCACTGATGCAGGAGCAACTTTCCCGTGTGCTGGCAGCGCCTGGCTTGTCTCGGGATACGTATGAGATCGCTTCGAAGAGTCTTTGAGGGATCGCTGTACTCTGTTGACTTGATGCGGGTCAATGACAAGGACGATGAACAAGCAGACACTGGCCGGGTAGATGTGCCAAACAGGCGTATCTTCGAAGTGACAGCAACCCCTGTTGAAGGGGTTTTTCATCGTTAATATTTAGGAGAGCCTCTGGCTCTCCTTTTTTTACCCTCTATTCAGAACGGCTCTGAATGTCCCCTTTGAGTTGATTACCTGGCCGCGGGTTTTTTTGGCCGCTTTTTGTTGTTCAAATGCTCATGAAGTGCCAGGAACTGCTGGGTCAGCGGGTGACTGGGCGCAAAGTGAATCAGCGGTTTCCCCGCCTGATGCGATTCGCGCATTTTTACCGACTGGTTCAGATAAATTGGCAGTACCGGGTGCTTCTCTGCAATCAGCTCATTGATGATTTGTGTCGGCAAATTGGCTCTCGGCTGAAACTGATTGGCGATAATTCCTTCGATCAGCAGGCCTTCATTGTGATCATCCCGAATTTCGCCAATGACATGCAGAATGTTGTACAGCGCATGTCGTGAAAATGCATCGCAATCGAAGGGGATCAATACCCGGTCGGCACTCACCAGTGCTGAGGTGGTATAAAAGTTCATTGCCGGTGCCGTGTCTATAAACACCTGATCAAAGTGCGGTTCCAGCTTGTTTAGCAAGTCACGCAACTTGTAAATTTTGTGGCGGGATTCCAGTTTTTGTTCGATCTCTTCCAGTTCGGGGTCTGACGCCATGATCGACAGATTGGCAAAGGGGGTTTCAGTGATAAATTCAGCCGGTTTCTTCGGTGAGAGGTTAAAAGACAGAGTCTGAGAAAAGTAATCGGCAATGGTGTTGGTCGTATCAGGGTTTTCACCCAGTAGATACTGGGTAGAGTTGCCCTGTGGATCTAGATCGAGTAACAGTGTCCGTTTCCCACTGTTGGCAGCGATAGCCGCCAGATTGCAGGTGATACTGGACTTGCCTACACCGCCTTTTTGATTGAAAACAACTCGACGCATACTCTGGATCCTTGCCTAGCGTTGAAATGGGTGGTTTTTCGGTAAAGCATCCTGCATGAAAAATGCCAAATTGTCATTTTATCGAATCCCTTGATCGACGCGAAGCTTCTGGGCTCTCGCAGTAGGTCGGCGCCCATCAGTGGGTGGGAAAGTGCACAAAATAGCAGCATTTTGTGCTTTTTAATGCACTTTTTACAGGCGTGACCCCCAGTAACAGAAAACCGCTGCCGGTTTACTTGCCATACAGCGGCGCCAGTGGCGTCCCTTTTTGTTGTTTGCCCAGGCCTTTTCGGTTTTTTCTGAGCTGTTTTAATTGCTCAAAGATTGTCGGCAGGCTGACATTCTCCTGGGCGACGCCGCTGTAGAGCGAACGATCCAGCGCATCCAGTGTTGCGGCCAGTGCGTCACTGTTTGCTGTGGTGGCCACATCCTGCAGTGTCAATAAGGGCCTGTCCCAGTATACCCTTGCCCAGCGCAGCAGAGCATGACGGAATGCCCGTGGGTTATCGCCTTTGGATTGCCGTTGTAGTTCGGCAAACAATGTGGTTTCTTTGGACTCATCCGCCGTTTCTACCGGGGTGACTTTCAATGCCGGTTGACGACTGCTATTGCGCCACAGCAGAAACAGTACTGCGACGGCGATCAGGAGCACAAAGTTCACACTGATCAACATCCATATCAGTAGGCCGGACTCCTGAGCAACCACGGGTGCAACCATCGGTTCGGTTGCGTTGCTGTTGTCGCTTTCATCCGTTTCGGTCACGTCCGGCTCCTGGCCTGCAGCGGCTTTCACTGTCAGCGTGCGTTGTTCAAGGACCGTTTGCCTCGGTTGCTGGCTGACGGTGTCCCACCATTGGACGGTTATCGGGGGCAGTGTGATGGTTCCGGCTCTGGATGGGACAATGGCCATTGATTCCACCCGTGAACCGATTACACCACTGCTATCGCCACTGTTATCCATCTGGGGCTGGTCTGGGTAGATTTTGTAACCATCGCCATCGGGTATTTGCAGGGGTGGCAATTGGGTGGCTGCCAGTTCCTGGGCGGTCAGTGTGATGGTACGGGTGATCGGTTCCCCCGCCACCAGTTCATCGGGTGAGCGGCTCCAACGCTCGGTGAGACTGAGACCCTTGGCGGGAAGCCAGCCACCACCGCCCGAGTTGGCGGGGCGGGGCAGAACAGTCACTCTTTGCTCGTCCGAATAGAGTAGGACGCGCTTGCCCCGGTTTCCGAAAAGGGAGCCCGAGAAAGGATCGCGGCGATCTGGAATAGCCGTATTCAGACGAACCTGGGGTATGACCAGTTCGCCACTGGCCTCCGGGAACAATACGTATTTGATTTCGTTGACCTGATAAACCACACCATTTTCGCGGGTCTGGTACTGGTTTTCCGCCAGTTGCAGTATGGAGGTATTGTCTATTGATAAACCATCGCTGCTGAGGCCGAGCAGAGGTTCTGACGTGAAAATCCGCAAAGTCAGCAACAGCTGTTCCTGAACATAGGCAGTGGTTTTATCCAGCTCGGTTTCAACAAATATCGGTTCCCTGTTTCTCGCCGCTGGGCGGCTATCTTCCACCTGCAGGGTGATTGCCTCGCTGTTTACGCCTTTAAAATCAAGCTCCGGGATCAGTATTTCCCCCGTTTCTCTGGGCAGAAGCTCCAGTAGCCACTCAGTGTAGGAGACCGCTGTGCCATTGATCAGTGAAAACTGGTTTTGCTGGCGACGGGAGAGGATCTCAAAGTCCTCCTCCAGGACAGAAAAGTCCGGCTCGCCAGATGTCTGGCTGTCGAATCGAACCCGCAACTCGACAGTTTCACCACGATTGAGCTGGTTGCGGTCCACTGTCGCCGACAAGTTGTCAGCAGTGGCCCCGGTGCTGCCCAGCAACAGGAATAGCGGAACAAACACGTAACATAGCAGTGATCTACCCCAATCAGCGTTCATCAACTTTTACCACCTCTGTTCCTGGTCGCCGGGCGGGTTAATACCACGGCGTTCCTCGAATTCACGCTTTCTTGATTCATAGCGAAATTTTTCTCTCAGCAAGCCACCGGGATCATCCGGGATTTTTCTCAGCCATTGCTCCATAGCCTGTTTTTCTTCCTCACTCATTTCCGGCAGTGATCCCTGTGATGGCTGTCCACTTTCCTCGCCATCACCGGGAGAGGGTTGCGGATCGGTCGACTGTTCGGAGGGTTCTGGCTGGCTTTCCGGCTGTGATTGTTCGCCTTCCTGTTGCCCGTCTTCTGCTTCAGGGTCAGGTGGCTCGGCGCTGTTCTGGTTATTGCTTCCGGACGGATTGTCAGAACCGTCATTGGCATCTTCGGGGTCCTGTTCGCCCGGCTGTTGCTGATTTTGCTGATCTTCAGGTTTTTCCGTAGGATCTTGTTTCGGCTGATCCTGCCGCTGATTCTGTTGCTGCTGCTTGAGTTGTTCCACCAGTTCACGATTAAACTGGGCGTCCCCCATTTCCGGTGCCAGCGCCAGGGCCTGGTTGTAGCTGGTAATGGCTTCTTCAAGCTTGCCGTCTTTTGCCAGTGCATTGCCGCGATTGTAGTGATCGATGGCTGAATCACCCTGATACAGTTCGGTCGCGCGGTCGTATTGACCATTGCGGTAAGCGGCGGCCGCTTTCCATTGCGTGTGATTGAATTTTTCCTGCGCGGTGGCGGTATCACCTTCCTGCAGAGCCCGTAATGCCTGCTGGTCAGGTGTCAGCCAAAGGTCATCCCAGCTCAGGGCGTGGGCGGGTACGGGTAGACCAAACAGTGGTGTCAGTATCAGGCAGGCAAGGACTATGCCGCGACGTGAAGCCAGCACCAGTATCGGTAACAACAGCAGCACCAGCCAATAGCCCGTGTCATGCCAGCTATCAAAGTTGCGTTCAAGCTGACGGGTGGAAGCGTTCGGTCCGATTTCGAAGCCCTCCAGCAGATAGTTGATATCGGTGTTGTCTGCCGTGATGACGCTGTAGCGGCCGCCGTGCCGGTTTGCCAGTTGTTTGAGCCCCCGTTCATCCAGACGCGGCACAACGATAGAGCCGCTGCTGTCCTTGGCAAATCCGCCGCCGCCAATGGGGATGGGTGCCCCCTCTGCTGTACCAATACCGAACACCGAGAGGCGAAAGTCGCCCATGCCGCGAAAGATATTACTCAGCTCATCCCGGGCGCGCTCGGCAACACCATCGGTCATTAGTAGTATATCGGCTCTGGTAGCTCCGGCATTGAGCGCCAGTTCCATGGCTTTTTGTACGGCAGATTCAACATGGCTGCCGGGACCGGGCATGATATTGGGGTCCAGAGCCGGAACCAGTGCTGCAAGGGTGTTGGCGTCGTCGGTGAGCGGGCTGACCACAAAGGCATCGTCAGCGTAGGCGATCAACCCGGTTGTCCCCTCTTTGCGTTGCTGCAACAACTCGATCAGTTTCAGCCGTGCACGGGTAAGCCGGTTGGGTTTCTGATCCTGTGACAACATGGAAGGGGAGAGATCAAACAGGATAATCAGCGCACTTTCCTGCTTGTGGATTGGCAGGGGTGTCCGGTCCCAGGTGGGACCTGCCATGGCAAGCGCGGCGATGATCCAGCCAAGGAGTGAAACCACCACCAGTGAACGCCGTTTTTGATGGGTGGATTCATCCAGTAGCAGCGGTAACAGTTCCGGGGCAATGACCCGATGCCAGTTGCCCCGCCTGATCTGGGAGCGGTGTAACCACCAGCTGGTGAGTAGCGCAGGCAGAATGACCAGCAACCAGCCCGGCCGGAGAAAATGAAATTCAGACAGGGCTTGCAGCATGCTCATCAGCGGTTATCCCCACGATTTGTCAGGGCTGCCATTGCAAAGCTGCAGAGCAGCGCGAATCCCAGTGGCCAGTAAAATAATGCCTTGGTCGGTCTCAGGGTTTCAGCTTCCTGGACAACGGGTTCCAACTGATCAAGCCGCCTGTAGATCGCTTCAAGCTCCTCCGGGTTGCGAGCGCGAAAATATTGGCCACCGGTTTTCTCGGCGATGGCGGTCAGGGTTGCTTCATCCAGGTCACTGGAGGGGTTGATTCGTCGCGTGCCAAAGAGACTGCGTTCCAGCTTGACTTCTGCGCCAATGCCGATGGTGTGGATCACAATGTCTTCTCTGGCAGCGATGTCGGCCGCTTCCAAAGGTTTAACCCGGCCAGCAGAATTGGCGCCATCCGTCAGCAAAATCAGAACCCGATGATTTTTGGGGCGAGGCTGCAGGCGTTTCACCGCCAGACCGATGGCATCACCAATGGCGGTGCGGTCGCCCGCAAAGCCAATCTGAGCTTCATTGAGCAACACATTCAGGGTCCTTCGATCAAATGTCAGTGGTGTCTGCAAGTAAGGGCGTGTGCCGAACAGAATCAGCCCCATGCGGTCGCCCTGTCGGCGCTCGACAAATTCTCCGATCACCTGTTTGACGGCAGTGAGCCGGTCAACGGTATTGCCACCTATCTGCATATCGGTCTCTTGCATGCTGCCGGAGATGTCCACTGCCATCAACAGATCCCGGCCAGTGCTGGGTATGGCAATGGGATCGCCAACCCAGGTGGGACGGGCAGCCGCTGTGAGCAGAGCAATCCAGGTGGCCGTCAGCAGTGCCAGTGCCAACCAGTGCCAGCCGCCGCCGCTTTTTAGCAGCGGTACATTCTTGGACAGCGCCGAGTAGACGGGCACCTTCAGGGCCGGTGTCGTCGCCTCGGCCCGGCTGCGCAGCATCCGGTAAATTATCGGCACCGGTAACAGGATAAACAGCCAGGGCCATTCAAACGTCAGCATGATTTATTCCGCCGATGCTGTTCGAGCCATCGCTTGATGGCGGAGTGCAGGGAAATAACCAGGTGGTCGATATTTTCCGGGTCAGCCCGATAGGGCAGAACTGTCAACTGTTGCTGTAGTGTTTCGTCGAACAGTGTTTGCCGGCATTGCTGGTTAAGCCGCTGCAATAACCGTGGTGTTAGCTCCGACTCGAGGGCCTGATTCGGATAGGCTGTTTTCGCGGTACGACGCAGGAGCGCCAGCATGGCATGGCAATATTCGAGCGGTTGTCCAGCCAGGGATTGCTGCAGTTCGGCCAGGCAATGCAGAGCATCCCGTCGATAGCGGTTGTCCCTGTGCCGTTTTTTCAGCCACCAGAGACAGTAAGTCATTGCGCTCAATAGCAGTAGTGCCAGCAACCACCAGCCGGGGGCAGGGGGCCACCAGCCGATCGGATCGGGCAGGTGAATGTCGCGCAGCTGTGAGAGTGGATCTTGGGGGTTCATGGGTGCCGGCCGCTTTTTTTTCTGCTGTAGGTCTGTTGCAAGATCGGTATGACAGAGGTACCCGTTTCAAAAGCCATCAGCCCCATGCGCAATTGCGTGCACAGTTGTCGCAGCCGTGCCTGGTGACGGAGAAAGTGCTGTTCAAACTCCTCGCGCAATTCACGACTTCGCGTATTCAGTGAAAATAGCCGGTTACCGTCATTGACCTGATAGAGGGCCGGGGGTGGCAACTGTTTTTCCAGTGGGTCATGGATCTGGCACAGGTTGACATCACAGTGTCTGGCCAATTCGAAAAGGTGTTGTTCGCAGTCTTTGTTCAGGTCATGAAAGTCACTGATCAGAAACAGTGTTGAGCCGGGCAGTGCCACTCGCCGACTGTCCCGCATGATATCAACCATGCTGTATTTGCCGGGCACTGAGTGGGTCAGCAGTTCACTGAAGTCCCTTAACTGGTGGATCAGCTGCAAGACGCTGTGGCTACTGCGACGAGCGCGGATTTCGCGATGCTGTTCCGCACCAATAATCAGCCCACCAACCCGATCATTGGCGTTCAGTCCGGCCCAGCCGAGCGCCGCAGCCAGTTGACAGGCAGTGATGGATTTCAGCATTTTTGAGCCAAAGAACATGTTGGGGCGCAGATCGGTGATCACTAAGATAGGCCGCTCCCGCTCTTCCCGAAACAGCTTGGTGTGGGGGGTCAGGGTACGTGCCGTGACGCGCCAGTCGATCGAGCGGATATCGTCACCCGGCTGGTATTGCCGGACTTCTTCAAAATCCATACCCCGGCCTCGCGTCCGCGAGTGGTGCCCCCCCATCAGCGAGGTTCTAGCCATTCGTCGGGGGAAGAATTTCAGGTCGCGCGTACCAAATCGCATGCCTACCAGCGTGGTGACATCGGCGATGGCCGGATTGTTGAGATCGGGATCGTCCATTGATCAGGCAGAGGGAACGTTGCTGATCAGGGTATCGATTGCCCGGTCCGGAGTAATGCCGCTTGCCTCTGCCTCAAAACTCAGAATAAGACGATGGCGCAATACATCGTGAATCACGCTGCGCACATCGTCCGGGGAAACGTAGTCGTGGCCCTTGAGCCATGCGCAGGCCCGGGCACAGCGATCCAGCGATATGGTGGCTCTTGGGCTGGCACCAAAATCAAGCCAGCTACCCAGTTTTTCGCAATAATCGGTGGGATTGCGGGTGGCGAGAATCAACTGGACGATATATTCCTCCACGGGTTCTGCCATGTGGACTGACAAAACTTCCTTGCGCGCTTCCAGCAAAGTTTCCTCTGTGACTTTGTCGACGGCAGCTACCGGTTTGTTCAATGCCTCGTTGCGAGCCAGGTGCAAAATCTGTCGTTCCGCCTCTGCCTCGGGATAGTCG
The DNA here is from genome assembly GCA_002733125.1 of Porticoccus sp. Classification (GTDB taxonomy): domain Bacteria; phylum Pseudomonadota; class Gammaproteobacteria; order Pseudomonadales; family Porticoccaceae; genus Porticoccus. The sequence continues at coordinate 48,109 of NVUM01000003.1, read as the reverse complement.
ACGTTGACGTGCATCAGAAAGCGGTCCATTTGTGCTTCTGGTAGCGGGTATGTACCTTCCTGTTCGATAGGGTTCTGAGTGGCCATGACCAGGAAAAGTTTGGGCAGTGGGTAGGTGCTGCGGCCGACACTGATCTGGCGCTCTGCCATGGCTTCCAGCAGCGCTGACTGGACTTTGGCCGGTGCACGGTTTATTTCGTCTGCCAGTACCAGGTTGTGAAAAATCGGGCCTGGCTGGAATTGAAAACTGCCGTCTTCCGGGCGGTAGATATCACTGCCTGTGATGTCGGAGGGCAACAGGTCGGGCGTGAACTGGACACGGTGAAAATCCCCAGTGATACCATCCGCCAAAGTTTTGATGGCTTTGGTTTTTGCCAACCCGGGAGCGCCTTCCACCAACAGGTGGCCATCGGCCAGAATGGCAATGATCAGCCGGTCTATCAGGTGGGGCTGCCCGACGATCTGGGTATTGAGATAATCACGGAGCTGCAAAATTTTTTGCTGATGAGTCATGCTGATGCTTACTTCTTGTTATAACGGTGGTCAGAGATTGTAATGCCTGGTGGCCGCTAACCCAAACAGGGCAATCATATGAGGTTAATCTAGACTGTAGGTAGCAGATGAAGTTCAGTTACGGTGTATTCTGCCGCACTGAGCACAGGGAATCAGCAAGTAAGGGTTTACACATAAAAATACGGGAAAGGGGTGATCATGCAGCGAGTTTTTGAAGGTGATTTTTTTGCCTCCCTTGAAGCGCAGATAATCGAAAAATATCCGACGGAACTGGCAGAGCAGTTAGTGCCATTTTCGAGAAAAGTCTTCGAGCTGTTTCCTTTGCACGAACTGGCCCATGAGCAGTTGGATGATATCCAGGGCTTTGTATTCAGTCTGTACAACTTTACCCGCAGGGTGGCGCCGGATCATCCAGTCGTTCGCGTGTTCAACCCGGTCCTGGAGGAGGATGGCTGGGTCAGTGATGCCACTGCACTGTTCATATTGCAGCGGGACATGCCGTTTCTGGTGGATTCTGTACGCATCCAGATAAACCGTGCAGGACTCAATATTCAGTTGATCAAGAGTACGGTCTTTCAGGTTGTTCGCGATCAGAACGGTGTTCTGATCGATCTGTTTGCCGACCTGTCAACGCCCGGCAGTCGTGCTGAAGCGCTGATCTATATCGATGTGGATCTGCGCACGTCGAGTGAGGAACATCAGTCGCTGGAGCACGACATACTGGATGTATTGCGCGATGTCGAGGCGGTGACCGACGATTTTCTCCCGATGGCCGAACGACTTAATCACGCAATAGGCGGTGTCAGGGAAAACCATGCAAACCTACCTGCATGTGAGGCGGATGAACTGGCTGCCTTTCTCGAGTGGCTGCGTGACGGCGCTTTTATCTTTCAGGGTTGCTCCGAGTTTCGCCTTTTAAAAGAGCGGGGCTCTCCCGCATTGAAACATCTTCCGGAACGACAGCTTGGTATTTTCCGCCGCCATCAGATCAATATTGAAAAAAAGGCACTGAGCGAACTCAGCCCTGGTATCCAGGCATTTTACAAGGGCGATGCCCCGATGGCGTTTACCAAGTCATCACTGCGTTCGAGGGTTCATAGACAGGCCTACTCGGATTTTATTGTGTTGAAACACTATGACAAAAAGGGCGTTGTCATTGGTGAATACCTGTTTATGGGGCTATATACCTCAGCGGTTTATAACGTCAGCCCATTCAAGATTCCATTGATCCGCCAGCGGGTTCAAAACGTGCTGGATCGCACCGGTTTCAGTCCGGGCAGTCACGACTTCAAAGCAATTTCCCAATTGATTGAGGTGCATCCGAGGGACGAGCTTTTTCATTCCTCTGCCGATGAGTTATACGAGACATTGGTCGGTATCTGGCAGATCAGTGAACGGCGACTGGTGCGGCTCTTTATTCGGGTTGACCCTTTCGAAAAATTCATCAACTGTCTGGTGTACATGCCGCGAGATATCTACCGCACTTCCATTCGCACCGCGATTGAGTACATGCTCAAAAACGAATTTGATGCCACCGAGTGCGAGTTCAATACCAGTTTCTCCGAGTCGCTGCTGGCTCGTACCCAGTTTGTCCTGAGGCTCAATTCCAGTCGTTACCGGGAAGTTGACCGGGATGAACTGATCGGTCGGATTGTTGAGCTGACCCTCGATTGGAATGATGAGCTCGAGCGTGCGGCACTGGATCAGTGGGGTGAATCGCTGGGCAGGGATATGGCGCTCCTGTACCGGGATGCCTTTTCCGCCAGCTATATGGATCACTTTGACCACCGTTCGGCCATTCATGATATTCAGTTGTTTCACGATCTCGGCAGCGATGAGGAAATTGCCACCGGTTTCTATCAGCAGGCGGGTGCCGATCAGAATGTCATGCGTTTCAAGCTGTTCCATCGCCATCACCAGCTAGAGCTCTCCAATCTTGTGCCGATGCTGGAAAACCTGGGTTTCAGGGTGTTGGGAGAGCATCCCTACCAGATTACGCCACGGCGTGGCGGCGAGGTCTGGCTACATGATTTCACGTTGCGCTTCGGGCTGGACGTGGATGTGGATGTATCACTGGTCAGGAATACTTTCCAGGAGGCATTCAAAGCCGTCTGGTCCCAGCAAACAGAAAATGATCGCTTCAACCATCTTGTGGTCGGTGCCCGGCTGGACTGGCGAATGGTTTCCCTGTTGCGGCTGTATGCCCGCTACATGAAGCAACTGGGCAGCAACTTCAGTCAGGATTTTATTGCGGATACGCTCGCTGCCAACCTCGAGATTACCCGAAATCTGGTAGCGCTGTTTCGCTGCCTGTTTGATCCCAAAGTGGTGACTCCGCAAAGTGATGAATACGGTCGTGCCGAACGCCTCAATCAAAAAATTCTCGATGCGCTGGAGCAGGTGAACAACCTCAACGAGGACAAGGTGTTGAGCAGCTATCAGCAATTGATCAATGCCACCAAGCGCACCAATTACTTCCAGCTCGGAGCTGATGACCAACAAAAGCCCTGTATTGCAGTGAAACTGGCCCCCGGAGAACTCGCAGATGCGCCGGAACCGCGGCCGCTTTACGAAATTTTTGTCTATTCTCCCCGGATGGAGGGCGTTCACCTGCGAATGGGCAAGGTGGCACGGGGTGGATTGCGTTGGTCTGACCGCCTGGAGGATTATCGCACCGAGGTGTTGGGTCTGGTGAAAGCCCAGCAGGTTAAAAACGCAGTGATTGTCCCGACCGGTGCCAAAGGTGGCTTTGTGGCGAAGCAAATGCCGCGCAATCCGGGTCGGGAAGCGCTATTGCAGGAGGGTATTGCCTGTTACCGCTTGTTTGTCTCAGGACTCCTCGATCTTACCGATAACGTGGTTGGCGATGACATTGTTCCGCCACCCTGTGTGGTCAGGCGCGATGAAGATGACCCCTATTTGGTGGTTGCTGCAGATAAGGGAACAGCTACTTTTTCTGACTATGCCAATGAGCTATCGCTGGCCTACGGTCACTGGCTGGGTGATGCCTTTGCCTCCGGTGGCAGCCACGGCTACGATCACAAAAAGATGGGTATTACTGCCAGGGGCGCCTGGGTTTCAGTACAGCGCCATTTTCGCGAATTGGGGCTCAATATCCAGACAGAGGATTTCTCTGTTATTGGTATCGGTGACATGGCGGGAGATGTGTTTGGCAATGGTTTGTTGATGTCGCGGCATATCAAGTTGGTGGCAGCGTTCAACCACCAACATATCTTTATCGACCCCAACCCCGATCCCGAGGCGAGTTTTGCAGAGCGGGAGCGGTTGTTTCATCTCCCACGTTCAAGCTGGGAAGATTATGACCAGACGTTGATCTCACCCGGTGGTGGGGTTTTTTCCCGCAGCGCAAAGTTACTCAAGTTGACCCCGGAAATTCAGGCATCGCTGGATATCAGCCAGACTTCACTGAAACCCAACGAGCTGATCAATGCCCTATTGAAAGCACCGGTTGATTTGATTTGGAACGGTGGTATAGGCAGTTATGTGAAGGCGTCGGGGGAAAGTCACCAGGAGGTTGGTGATCGTGCCAATGATGCCGTTCGTATCGACGGACGGGAGTTGCGCTGCCGTGTATTCGGCGAGGGGGGCAATCTCGGTATGACCCAGCGGGGCCGCATTGAATATGCGCTCAATGGGGGTGCCTGCAATACCGACTTTATCGATAACTCGGGTGGTGTGAACTGCTCTGACCATGAGGTCAATATCAAAATTCTGCTGAATGGCCTGGTGCAAAGCGAGGATCTCACCACCAAGCAGCGCAACCAGGTGCTGGTGGACATGACGGAGGAAGTGGCCGAGCTGGTGTTGGCCAATAATTATCGCCAGACCCTGGCCATCAGTCTTGCGCACTACCGTTGTAAAACCAATTTTTCAGAGTATTGGCGGGCGATAGGGGACTGGGAAGCCAGTGGCCTGATCAGCCGTTCACTGGAATATTTGCCCGATGACGAGACGCTCAAGGACCGCGAGAAACGTCAGCTTGGCCTTACACATCCTGAGCTGGCGATTCTGGTGTCCTACGCCAAAATTCTGATCAAGGATCAGGTGCTCAAATCCGATGCGCCAGAAGATCCCTATCTGACCAAAATGATTGCCGGGGCATTCCCCAAGAGCATCTCGCAGAATTACCCCGACAGACTGTTACAGCACAGTTTGAAGCGGGAAATTATTGCCAATCAGCTGGTCAACGAGATGGTCAACCTGATGGGGGTCCCCTATTTTCAGCGGCAGATTGCCTCCACTGGTGCCAGTGTCAGTGATGTGATGCGGGCATTTGCTGTCGCCAGAGACCTGTTGCGCATCGACCATTTCTGGAGACGGGTTGAATCCCTGGATTACCTGGTTCCGGCAGAGGTGCAGTTCGAGTTGTTCCATGCCCTGATGCGCATGGGGCGGCGAGCTTCGCGGTGGGTTTTGCGAAATCGCCGTTCCTGCCTCAATCCACAACAGGAGGTGCAGACACTCAGGCCGAAACTGGTGGAGTTGCAACTCCTGTTGCCGACGCTGTTTCATCGGGAAGAAGCCAATGACTGGCAGGAAGAAGTACAGCGTCTGATCGAGCTCGGGGCACAAGAGGATGTGGCAATGCTGGTGGCCAGTGCCAATTTTCTGTTTTTCGGCTTTGGTATTGCTGACCTGGCAGCCACCGACAGGAAACCTGTTGGCCTGGTATTGGAGCTCTATTTTAAACTGGGTACGGAACTGGATCTCGATTGGTTTGGCGAACAGATTATTCACCTCGAACCGGACAATCGCTGGCAGGATTTCGCCCGTGAATCTTATGTAGATGATCTCGAGGGGCAGCGCCGCGCGTTGTGTGGTGCGTTGCTGGCCGGGGTTAATGGCGTCAGGGACATCGATGGGGCGATCCAGACCTGGAAAGCGATGCACCCGCACCTGATTGCCCGCTGGATGGATATGATGCATGAACTCCACACTACACCGGGTCGGGATTTTGCGATGTTTTCAGTGGCATTGAGAGAGTTACTGGATCTTGTTCAGGCGACCGTTAACCGCCGTGAAACAGCGCCTTTCTGCGGGATTTGAACGCTGCTGGGAGATGAAGACCGTCTGGTTGGAAGCGGAGGGAGGCTATTTGCCTCCACAAGCCGCTTCCTGAGTCCGGTCAGGACTTTTCAGGGGGACAGTGCCCCGTTAGGGAAAATGGGTAGAAATTTACAGGTTGCTGACTTTCTGCTGAATGGCCTGTTCCTTGTAGCCGCTCCAGTTATCTTCACGACCTTCCCGCCAACCGTTGCACCAGTCCTGAGCAAGCGTGGTTTCTTCTGCGTGAGGACATAGTGTCTTGTTTCGGCCATGGTAGCCTGCCTGGTAACCTTTGATGAAAGCGCGGTGGGAGGAATCTCGTTTTTGTCTTTTCATATGACATGAACTCCTGATTTCTAGGGCCACTTTCTGTGATTAAAGTGGTTTACTGGTTTTTATGGTCTAGCCCTTCCATCACATCAAATGTTGTCAGCGCTGTCGAAGATTTTATTTGTCTATAAGTAGTGGTTTTTAATTCCCTTATGTAATCAATCGATTTTGTGTTTCCATTGCTCTCCTGATATGACGGCTTGATTCGTGGGTTGGAAGGTTTTTTATGGGTATGTGGTTTGCCAGTTGTCCGAAAGGACTTGAATCCCTGTTGGCCAGTGAACTGACTTCGCTGGGTGCGGGAAAAACCCGGGAGACAGTGGCGGGTGTTTATGTGGAGGGCACGCTGGCTTTCGCCTATCGGGTCTGTTTATGGTCACGTCTGGCCAATCGGGTGCTCCTGCCCCTGGAGAAGTTTGAAGTCAGCAGTGCCGATGATCTGTATCGCGGCGTCAGATCGATTCCCTGGGAAATGCATCTGACCCCCCGACAATCCATCGCGGTTGACTTTATTGGTACCAACGATGCCATCAGGCACACCAAATTTGGTGCCCAGCAGGTCAAGGATGCGATCGTCGACCAGCTCCAGGATTGTTTCGGTGAACGGCCGGATGTGGATCTGCAAAACCCGGATCTGCGGATCAATGTGCGGTTGGCGAAGGATGCTGTCACCGTCAGCCTCGACATGTCCGGCGGCAGCCTGCACAAGCGGGGCTACCGTGTGGCCATGGTGCCGGCACCGCTGAAGGAAAATCTAGCCGCAGCCCTGTTGTTACGGGCGGGTTGGCCGGAGATTGCGGCACGGGGTGGCGCGTTGATTGATCCCCTGTGCGGCAGTGGCACGTTTTTGATTGAAGGTGCGATGATGGTCGCCGATATGGCCCCCGGGCTGATTCGGGAACGATTTGGTTTCCACGGCTGGGCGAAGCACGATGACACATTGTGGCAAGACATCAGGCAGGAGGCGCTGGTTCGCTGCGAGGCAGGCCTGTCCCGCGAGATACCTGAAATCCGTGGCTATGACAAGGATACCCGGGCCGTAAGTGCAGCCCAGGAAAATATTGCCTGTGCGGGATTGGAAAAGTGGGTGCGGGTCATGGCGAAACCCATCGAGGCGTTCAAAAAGCCCACTCACCGTGAAACGGGAGATGGACTGATTATTTGCAATCCCCCCTACGGTGAACGCTGGGGCGAGATGGAAGAATTAAAACCGCTCTACCAGACATTGGGTGAAGTGGCTAAAAGGGAATGCCCCGGCTGGCGTATGGCGGTGATTACCGGTAATGCCGAGTTGGCCGGCGAGCTGCGTTTGCGCGCCGACAAGAAGTACCAGTTTTTTAACGGCACGATTCCCAGTCAGCTATTGCTCTTTCAGCTTCGGGAGGCTGATGACCGGAATCCGCAGCCGCGTTCCGATGAATCTGCAGCGGCGCTTGGTGAAGGTGCGCAGATGTTTGCCAATCGGCTGAAAAAAAATGCCCGAAAACTGGCGGGTTGGCTGAAGGCTTCAGGGGTGAGCTGTTACCGTCTGTACGATGCGGATATGCCGGAGTATGCCGTGGCTATCGATGTCTATCAGGACGCCATCCATGTGCAGGAGTACGCCCCACCCATCACTGTTGATGAGGCGAGCGCCAACCGCCACCTCACTGAGATCCGTCAGGCGCTGCTATCGCTTTATCCGGAAAGCCGCGGTAAATTATTTTTTAAAGAGCGCCGCCGCCAGAAGGGTGATAGCCAGTACCAGCGCCAGCCCAGCGGCTCCAGTCATAATGCGGTGCAGGTAGTCACAGAGGGTGCTGCCCGCTTTGAGGTGAATCTGTCAGATTACCTCGATACCGGCCTGTTTCTCGATCACCGACCGGTGCGCCGGATGATCGGTGCCATGGCCAGGGGCAAACGGGTGCTCAATCTGTTTTGCTACACCGCAGCCGCCAGTGTTCATGCGGCGCTTGGCGGGGCGACAAGCAGCCTCAGCATCGACATGTCAAACAGCTATCTGGAGTGGGCCGGACGCAATTTCGCCCTGAACGGACTGGACCTGAAGCAACATCAGTTGCTGCGGGCAGATTGTCTGGAGTGGCTGGAGAGAGAGCAGGGTGCCTTTGATCTTGTGTTTCTCGATCCACCGACCTTTTCCAACTCCAAGAAAATGGAACAGGTACTGGATATTCAGCGAGACCATGGGGCATTGATCGGGCATGCCATGGCTGTGCTGGCGCCGGGCGGTACCCTGGTGTTTTCCAATAACTTCCGTAAATTTTCCATGGATCAGGCGGTGCTGCAGAACTGGCAGGTGGAGGCGATCACCGAGCAAACCTTTGATCCGGATTTTCAGCGCGATCAGAAGCTTCACAATTGTTGGTTGATCAGGCATCCACAATGAGTGACATTCTGACGCTATACAGCGGTACCCACTGTCCTCTCTGTGATCAGGCCAAGGCGCTGCTCTATCCGGTTCTCCAGGAGAAGGGTTGGCGTCTGCATGAGGTCAATATCAATGAGGATGAGTTGCTGACGGCAAAATACGGTATTCGCATCCCGGTGATTGTCACTCCTGATGGGCGTGAGAAAGGGTGGCCCTTTACTGCTGGCCAGGTGCGGCGCCTGATTTCAGGCCCCTAGACCGGGTGACAAACCCCGACCACTGCTGTCAGTGGCGGTATGTCTGGGGTATGTTGTCACTTCAGATGTCGGTTAGAGGCTGTCATGCGCGGGATTACGTTTTTCAATTCTCTTTCCACTCGTCACTTACCCAGGGATTTTGCCGGTGGGCTAACCACCGCTGTGGTTGCCTTGCCGCTGGCGTTGGCGTTTGGGGTGGCATCCGGCGCGGGTCCTGCTGCGGGTGTTTACGGTGCCATTTTTGTCGGTTTTTTTGCCGCGCTGTTTGGTGGTACGCCCGCCCAGGTATCCGGCCCTACCGGCCCGATGACGGTGGTGATGGCCGGTGTGTTTACCTCAATTCAGGCGAAACACCCGGAAGCGGGCCTGTTCATGGGCTTCAGCGCCGTGATTCTTGCCGGCATTCTCCAGATCGGCTTTGGGCTGCTGAAGTTGGGCAAGTATTTCATTCTGGTTCCCTATTCGGTTATTTCAGGTTTTATGACCGGGATAGGCGTCATCATCATCGTGCTGCAACTGGGTCCCATACTTGGGCACACGGGCACCCCTTCACTGCTGGCAACGCTGGACTACTTTCCCGAATGGCTAACAGCGATCAGCTGGCATGACCTGACATTGGGTTTGCTGGCGATCGCGGGTGTCTGTTTATGGCCCCATCGCTGGAATATCTGGCTGCCATCGCCTCTGCTGGTGCTGTTGCTCGGAACGTTTTGCGTGCTTTGGCTCCCCGAGGGGACCGTGGCGACAATCGGTGCAATTCCTTCGGCATTTCCGTCGCTGCAATGGCCAATGTTCTCATTGGATATGTTGGATGATCTTTTTTATGCCGGAGTATTACTGGCTGTGCTGGGTTCCATCGATTCTTTACTCACGTCACTGGTGGCGGACAACCTTACCAAACAGCAGCACGACTCCGATCATGAATTGATCGGGCAGGGTATCGGTAATACGGTGGCCGGCTTTTTCGGCGGGTTGCCCGGTGCCGGTGCCACCATGCGCACAGTGGTCAATATACGCACAGGTGGCAAGACCGGCTACTCCGGAATGATTCACTCGCTGGTGTTGCTGGCGGTGATGCTTGGCGCGGGTCAGTACGCGGGTTATATCCCCCTAGCTGTACTGGCGGGTATTCTGATCAAGGTGGGTATAGATATCATCGATTGGCCCTACCTGCGGCGGCTTGGCAAGTTGCCTCTGGATGCTGCGGCACTGATGGTGCTGGTGCTGTTACTGACGGTTTTTGTCGATTTGATTACCGCTGTTCTGGTGGGGGTGTTTTTATCCAACATGATTACTGTTGAGCGGCTGACGACTATTCAGTTGGATAATGTCCAGTTTAAAAACGGACAAGGGACAGAAACTGCTCAGGGCCCTGTCGACGAATGGCTGGCAGCTCAAAATGGTCGGGTTGCCCTGCTCAGTCTCGCTGGCCCCCTCAGTTTTGGGGTGGGTCGGGGGCTGCGCCGCCGCCTCGCGGGTCATGTTTCTCACGAAATTATTATTGTGGATCTGACTGGTGCCCAGCTGGTGGGCACTTCGACCGCAATGATTCTAGATGAGCTGATTCGCAATGAACAGCATCACCAGCGCTATGTGTTGCTGGTAGGTATTTCCGAACAAACCAGCGCCGACCTGAAAAGACTGGGTGCGCTGCAGTTTCTCGATGATAGGCACAGATTTGCTTCATTGCGCGATGCAATGGACTACATTGAGCGGGACGGGCTACATTGACCGGAGGCTATTGCCCTGTGGTCAGATAAAACACATCGAGAACGGTATTTGTTGCATCCATGACTCTGAAAATACGATCATCAATTTGTCGCAGCGACGTGCCATCCAGTGATCTGGGTAGCCGTCCCAGTAGATCCTCTGGCAGGTCCCGGCTCATCAAATAAAGTTCGCGATCGAGAACTTCACCCCGTGCAACCTTCTTCTGCCAACCCGGTGGCAGTTCACCACCGTGTTCCAGTTTTTTGCGCAAACCGGGGGGCAGACTTTTCTGCTTCACGCCGCCCTTGTCCTCGTCGCCAGAATAATCGCGGCGCAGGTACTCGCCGAATACCCGCTTTTCGGTGTCATTAAACAGCGCATTGGCCATTACCCGGGTAGCCAGACCGACCGACTCTGGGGTGTCGCTGTAACTGACGTGGGGCATGGCCAGCAGTCCGCCGAGCAGAATAATTGATAATTTATTGATTCTCATGAATTTTTCCTTGATGGAAGTTCTGGTCAATCATTTAATGCCGGACTCGGTAAGACGATTGTCCTCACAGCGGTGCACCTCGATGGTTAGATGTGAGAGCCAGTTAAAGTCGGCCAGTAGTGATCTGTAATAATCCGTGGGTCTGGGGTGGTGGGTGACAAGGGATATAATCGCCGCGTAGTCGTGCTCACTGATCTTCCAAATATGCAGATCCGTGATTTGATTGTCGGCATCCTCTTCAATGGCCCGGGTAATTCGTTCCTGATAGTAATCGCTCATGCCGCCGTCCAATAAAATCGGACTGGATTGCCGGATCAGGCCGATTGCCCAGTAGGTGATAATCGCTGCACCGACAATTCCCATCACGGGGTCCAGTGCATACCAGCCGAAATACTTGGCCGACAATAACGCGAAAATGGCCAATAACGAGGTGAGAGCATCCGCCAGTACATGCATATAGGCGGCATAAAGGTTTTGGTCGCGATGACCTCCGCCAGTCTGCTGATGCGTATCGTCACCGTCCTGGTGCTGGTGTGAATGATGATCTTTTAACAACAGGGCGCTGATGATATTGACCGCCAGTCCCAGCACAGCCACCGCGATAGCGGCATCGAGTTGAATCAGCTGTGGAGATGCCAGTCGCTGTAGCGACTCGACCAGCATCATCAGGGCGACAACTGCCAGCGCCACTGCACTGGCAAAGCCCCCCAGCACACCGACTTTGCCGGTACCGAAACTGAAGGCCGGATTGTCGGCATGTTTCCGAGCATAGCGGTAGGCAAAAATCGTAATCATAAAGGCGGCCACATGGGTGCCCATGTGCCAGCCGTCTGCAAGCAGAGCCATTGAACCAAATACCGTACCGGCAGTGATTTCCGCTACCATCGTGACGGCAGTCAGTATCAATACATATTTGGTGCGGCGCTCGCCATGGGCGTTTGCCGTGGAAAAGTCGTGCTGGTGTTGCCAGCGATGTAAGTGTTCCTGGTGCATAGGAGAAATCAATTCGTCAGATTGGCTAGATTACTGCGGAGCCGACAGGCTGAATGCCCCTCGGATTTCGCCCAGTTGATAGCCTGTCGCGGCGTCGTCCGGGTAATGGTTTTGCAGTGCTTGTGCTACGCCTGGATCGAGCGCGCTGCCATGGCAGTTGAGGCAGAGTGGTTGAACAATCTGAGCCTTCATGTAGCGGAATCGCCCATCGATCTGTTCGGCCCGGGTCAGTTGTGCAGGCATCTCTCCTGCGGCGAGGCGAGATTCAAAGTGCAAAAGGGTATTCCGTTCCCAGTGGTCGGGTTCAGCGGATTTGTTGCGGGCCTTGAAGCTGACTCGCTTGACGGACCAGCCGGTTTCCCGACTCAGCCGATTGGCAATTTCCGGTGCCGCTGTGGCGCAGACGCTGATGGCCTCCACCGGGCCACCGGTCTGGATTGCCTCCAGCAGGCGTGGCTGCAATGAGCCGGCAAATTGTCTGACGATACTTTCTGCCTGTTGTTCGAGTGTTGATAGAGGGTCTCCGCCCGCATTTATCAGCGCGGGTATCGTGATAACGGCACAAAAAAATACACTCCGACATATTGCCTTGCAAGCCATGGGTGTGCTCCATTCAAAGATACAGTTATCCGTCCCAGTTTAGCTTAACTGATCTGGTCGTCCAGAGGTGCGGGTAAATGAGTCGGCCGCTATTGAAAAAAGGTGAGCGGGCCCTAGCTTAATCTGAAAAAACGTTTGGCAGTCACCGTGGTTTGTTCGGCGATAACGGCAGCCGATTGCTGTCGGCATCTGGCAACTTCCTCCAGCACCCAGGGCAGAAAAGCTGGCTCATTGCGGCGTTTTTTTGGTCGCGGTTGCAGGGTTCTGGGCAGTAGAAAAGGGGCATCGGTTTCCAGCATCAGCCGGTTAAGTGGGATGCTGCTCACCAGGGCCTGAAGTTGCTCGCCGCGTCGCTCATCACAGATCCACCCCGTGATGCCGATATGCAGGTCCAGATCAAGATAGTTGAACAGCGCTTGTCTATCGCCAGTAAAGCAGTGGATCACGCCGTCCGGCAGCTCATCGCGGTAGTTCTTGAGGATCTCAAATTGTCGCTGGTGGGCATCCCGCTCGTGCATGAAAATCGGCAGCTGTAATTCGATAGCCAGTTCCAGTTGTGCTTCAAAGGCCCTTTCCTGATCGCTGGGTGGGGAATAGTTGCGATTGAAATCGAGCCCGGTTTCACCAATCGCTACGACCTGGGGTGCTTCTGCCAGCGAGCGCAGTTGAGAGTCTGTTTCGGCGGAGTACTGCTTTGCCTCATGGGGATGGACGCCGCAGGTGCTGTAAAGCATATCGGGGAAGTCGTCGCCGGATTGTTGGCAAAGGCTGAGCACCTGCTCACTTTCCGCCAGATTTGTGCCAGTCAGAATCAGCTGGGTAACATGGGCATTCAGTGCTCGCTGCAGCACACTCTGCCAGTCATCCTGAAAGCAGGAATTGCTCAGGTTTACCCCGATATCAATTAGTGGTGTGCTGTTTGGCGTGTCATTCATAGCCGGTGTTGTTTTTCTTTTTCCGAGAGGATGCGTGCTTCACTTTCCAGGTGGTAGGCATAGATCATGGAAAAAGCCAGCACGTTCTGAACGTAGTTGCGTGTTTCCAGAAAGGGGATTGTTTCAATCCATGCATCAAAGGGCAGTGACCCCTGGCTTTTTTTCAACCAGCTGCTGACCCGGTGGGGGCCAGCATTGTAGGCGGCTGTGGCAAGAATTCGGTTGTTGTCAAAGCGCTGTAACATTTCCCGGTAATAGCGACTGCCCAGAGTAATATTGATCTCCGGCTCAAACAGCTGGTGGCTGCCACGGTAGCTGATACCGTGTTTGCGAGCCGTTTCCCTGGCCGTTGCCGGCATCAGTTGCATTAACCCCTTTGCCCCGGCACGGGATTGTACATCCTGTGCGAGTGCACTTTCCTGGCGTGCTACGGCAAACAGCAAATGCACGGGAACACCGGTCTTGTCGGCATGACTGTAGAACGCTTCCTTGAAAGCCAGAGGGAATCTCAGGTCGATATCATCCCAGAATCCAGCGCTGATCATGCTAGTGATGGCCCCGTTGTGCCACTGCCAGCTGCTGGCAATATGGGCTGCTGTAATCCACTGCTGTTCAGTGAAATTGCGTGTGGTGTGATACCACTCCCGACGGGCGGCCAGGTAATCTTCGTGAAAGACGAATTCCCGTGTTCTTAAGATTCCCGGTTGTTTTTCCAGTTCAGCGATGTCTGTTGGAGAAACGCGGGCTTTTTTGAACGCCATTGAATAGCCATTGGCAGCCCATTCACTGGCAAGAAAACCGTAGAAACTGCGACTGCGAGACAGTACCTGATAGGCGCTGTTTTGCTGCGGTGGTTGTTTGGCGGTGTGGTTGAGATCTGCCGCCCGGGCCCGCCAGTATAGCCAGCGATCAGTCTCCCGGAGCTGGAGCGGCATGCGTTCTATCCAGGTGAGAACACTTTGCCAATCCGCCTGACTGATAAATTCCCGGGTACGCCATTCCAGCAGGGTCGGATCAACAATGTCGAGATAATCAATCAGATAGTTGTCTGCAATATCAGGGTGTTCCTGGTTATAAAGACCCTTGATCAGGTCTGTCACGACCTGTTTTCTTTGCGCGCTGGTAAAGGGGTGGATCTGCTGGTAATAACTCCAGTGTTTGAGAGCAGTGGTTGCATCAGTTCTTGCCAGATGAGTCAGTCCATGGGCAATGATGGCATGCACTTCATCACCGCTCAGTGCGTCGTTGAAATCACTGAACAATGAGTAGTTGCCTATGAGTTCGTGCTCAAGATCTACCTTCAGGAAATTCTTGGCCAACAGTTGGTAGCGATCCGACGTGAAAAAACGCTGGAGGTAACGTGCCAGCCGGTACTGATGGTTTAGAACAGCGGCCGAGTAGCGATTCCAGGCAATTTCATCAGTGATGTACTGGTTGGCAATCAGGTTATCAAAAAGTGGGTCGCAGCCATTGGGCTGGGATTTCCCTACGCTCCAGAGTTTTATGGCGTTTGCCAGAAAAGGTTCCTTGTTCCCTCTGCTCAGGTTTATGTGGTGAAAATAACACTGCTGTTCCGTGCTGGCACTGGCTGGTCGGTAGTGGGCCAGAAAATCCTGTTCACGCCCCTGGCTGCGCAAGGTGTCGAGCCAGCGATAGCGCAGTCGGTTGGCCAGGGAGCTATCGTCGTAGTTGTTGAGAAAGGTCGAAACCTCACTGGTTTTCGCATGCCTCAACCGGTCGCTTAACCATAAAAATTCGATGTGCGGTTTAAGAGGGTAGTTTCCGAGTGCACTGACAAGTCTTCGGACATTGGCTTCGCTACCTCTTGCCACTGCAATTTTGGCCTCGCGGTAGAGTGCTCGCTGTTCATCTAAGGTCGGGTTCCCCGCAAAAGAGGTTCCGGGTAATAGCAGGCATGCTGCCAGAAAGAGTGTGCCGACGACGCTGCCATGACATTTTTTCATAAAGGTTTGGTTTGTATTCCTTGAAAGGCAAATGAGTTGAACCGCAAACATGTTAGACAGGTCTTGCGAAATTAGATACCCGGATCAATAAAAGCCCTGATGCCCAGCTTATACCCGGATCGCCAGCACATCACATTGGGAACCATGCAGTACACCGGTCGCCGTTGAGCCCAGTATCAGACTGATACCATGGCGGCCGTGGCTACCGACTACAATCAGATCCACATTGTTGTCATTGGCAAACCGGTGCATTTCCTGGGCGGGTTGGCCGATGATTACATGTTGGCTCTCAATGGGAACTCCGAGATCTTTGCCGATGACAGTCAAACGCTGCTTCGCCTGCTCCTCCAGTTGGTATTGGACCTCGGTAAGGTCCATCGGGATGTCACCGCCGTAGGCAAATGACAATGGCTCCTGTACATGAACAAGGCTCAATTGGCACTCACTGTTGCCGAACAGGGACTTGACTCTCTCGACCACTTGCTGTGATTCTGGAGATAGGTCCAGACCGATCAAAATGTGTTTATAGGCGGACATGAAGTATCTCCCGTAACTGGTTTATCAACGCTTTCTCAAGTATATAAGGTTGTAGCAGATAATGACCTATTTGTTAATTCTACTGATACTGGCGCTTATCATTTCACCGTTGCTCTGGTTTCGCCAGAGCCCTCGTCAGAAAATGATCACGGAGATGCGACGTCTGGCTTCGTCCCGTGGGCTTCGGGTACGACTCGTGCATGCCCCGGATGCCAGAGAGGGAGAAGGTCGCCTTGAATACGCAGGTTATACCCTGCTCTGGGTGCCAGACTCCAGTCCATCGCCATTTTCCCGGATGGAAAAGTGGTTGTTGGTTCGGGGTACCCGCCGTGGCGATCACTCTCCCTGGGAGGGCTGGCAATGGTTGGGCCATGAAGCCAATGATCGGTTGCAACCCGTTATTGGGGCAGTGTTGGCGGCCCTACCAGCTGACGTGATCGCTGTTGAGGTCAACCGTGAGGGTGCAGCCATTGTCTGGCAGGAGCGCGGTGAGCTGGCGGATATTGACCGGATAGATACCCAGTTGAAGCACCTCAGAAGTGCGATCCGGCCCGAAGAATCACTCGATAGATTGGCTGCCGAGTGAAAAATTACCTTGACCAAACCACCGGCGGCACATGTATATTCGCTCCCTTTCAGGCTTTCGTGGTGCCATCTGGTAGCACTTTGGGCTATCAATCTACAGGATAAACGGCTTCTTCATGGGTAAATCACTGGTTATCGTCGAGTCGCCGGCCAAGGCGAAAACGATCAACAAGTATCTCGGCAACGATTTCATAGTGAAGTCGAGTATCGGGCATATTCGGGACCTGCCTACGGGTGGTGGTAAAACGGTTGACCCAAAAGAACGGGCCAGGACTGCTGCGGCCACCCGCAAGCTGTCGGACGATGAAAAAGCAAAACAGCGCTCCAGAAGAGCCAGGGAACAGCTGGTCAATCGCATGGGAATAGACCCCGCGCATGGCTGGAAAGCGCGCTATGAAATTCTGCCCGGCAAAGAAAAAGTTGTCGCTGAGTTGAAAAAGCTGGCCAAGGACGCGGATCATATTTATCTCGCCACGGACCTTGACAGGGAGGGGGAAGCGATTGCCTGGCACCTCATGGAAGCCATCGGCGGTGACCCCGATCTTTATCAGCGCGTTGTCTTTAATGAGATCACCAAAAAAGCGATCAAGGCGGCTTTCGAAAAACCGGGCAAGCTCGATACTAACCGGGTAAGCGCCCAGCAGGCCCGCCGTTTTCTCGACAGGGTCGTTGGCTTTATGGTGTCGCCACTGCTCTGGAGTAAGGTGGCCAGAGGGCTTTCTGCAGGTCGTGTGCAGTCGGTAGCCGTTAAACTGATCGTTGAGCGCGAACGTGAAATTCGTGCTTTTGAACCGGAAGAGTACTGGACAGTGCACGCCGATCTGGAGACCTCTGAGGAAGATCTGGTCCGCTTTGAGGTGAAGAAGCAGGGCTCTGATCAGTTCAGGCCTGTCAGTCAGGGCCAGACAGATGCCGCGCTGGCCGCGCTGAAAAATGCTTCCTACGAAGTGATTGCCCGTGAGGACAAGCCTACTTCCAGTAAACCGTCGGCACCGTTTATCACCTCAACCCTGCAACAGGCCTCAAGCACGCGGCTTGGTTATGGGGTGAAAAAAACCATGATGCTTGCCCAGCGCCTTTACGAAGGTGGTTATATCACCTATATGCGAACAGACTCCACCAACCTCAGTGCTGATGCGGTGAGCGTCTGTCGTGACTTTATCAAAACGCGCTATGGTGCTGACTATCTGCCTGAAAAGCCTACGATTTATGGCAGTAAAGCCGGTGCCCAGGAAGCGCATGAAGCGATAAGGCCTTCCAATATTGATATTAAGCCAGGTGATCTGGATGCGATGGAAGAGGATGCAAAAAAACTGTATCGGTTAATCTGGCAGCAATTTGTCGCCTGCCAGATGGTGCCGGCACGATTTACCAGTACCACGGTGACAGTGAAGGCAGAGGACTTCGAACTTCGAGCAAAAGGTCGGGTGACACTGTTTGACGGCTATCTGAAAGTGCTACCTGCGCTGTCCAAAAAAGGTGACGACATTGAGTTGCCTGAAATGCCCGTTGGCGCCCGGCTGCTGCTGAACAAGTTGATCCCGATGCAGCATTTTACCAAGCCCCCGGCCCGCTACTCAGAGGCATCCTTGGTCAAAGAGCTGGAAAAGCGTGGCATTGGCCGCCCATCGACTTACGCATCTATCATTTCCACGATTCAGGATCGTGGGTATGTGCGGGTCGACAATCGTCGTTTCTATGCCGAGAAAATTGGTGATGTTGTTACGGACCGTTTGAACGAAAATTTTACCGACCTGATGGACTATGGTTTTACGGCCACGATGGAAGCCTATCTGGACGAAATTGCCCAGGGCAAGTTGGAATGGAAGCAGGTGCTCGATCAATTCTATTCGGATTTCTCCGCGAAGCTGACCCGGGCCGAGGCTGATGGTGGTATGCGTCCCAATGAGCCAACGCTCACGGATATTTCCTGCCCTCAATGTGGTCGGCCGATGATGATTCGCACGGGGACGACGGGGGTTTTCCTAGGCTGTTCCGGTTACAACCTGCCGCCTAAAGAACGCTGCAAAGGCACGCTGAACCTTATTCCCGGAGATGAGGCAGTTAATGTCGACGAGGACGATGAGGCTGAATCGAGGCAGTTGATGCATCGTCACCGTTGCCCCCTCTGTAATACGGCAATGGATGCCTATTTGATTGATGAGGAACGAAAATTGCACGTCTGTGGCAACAACCCCGACTGCGATGGCTTTGAAGTGGAAACCGGCGTTTTCAAGCTCAAGGGGTATGAAGGTCCGCTGATTGAGTGTGATAAATGTGGTAGTGACATGCAGCTCAAGTCGGGCCGTTTTGGCAAATATTTCGGTTGTACCAACGATGCCTGTAAAAACACTCGCAAGTTACTCCGGAGTGGTCAGCCAGCTCCCCCCAAGATGGACCCTGTGCCCATGCCAGAGCTGACTTGCGAAAAAGTCACGGATCATTATGTTCTCAGGGATGGCGCATCCGGTCTGTTTCTGGCGGCCAGCCAGTTTCCCCGGCATCGTGAAACCCGTGCGCCCATGGTTGCCGAGCTGCTGCCCCATACAAAAGAAATTGATCCCAAGTATCAGTTTCTCTTTGATGCTCCTGTCGCCGATCCCGATGGTCTCCCCACGGTGATTCGCTTCAGTCGCAAAACTGGTGAGCAGTATGTCCAGTCTGAGCAAGAGGGTAAGCCCACTGGATGGAAGGCGTTTTATGACCAGGGTGTCTGGCGGGAAAAGGATGACCGCAAGGGTAAGAAATAGAGGAGGCTGCCAGTGAATCCCTTTCTGCCGGCCGTCAATCAGAAGCTCTACTTCTGTGACTTGTTATTGCAACAGGTTGACCGGGATCTGACTCATGTTGTCGGGCCTGCGGCAAATTTGCAGTCGGCGCTCTGCCAGTCAGCACTGTTCCAGCTCGAAGTCGCCTATCGTCTCTATCTGCGTGAGGTGGCGACAACCTATCGACACAGAGCTGCCGAGACAATTTCATCTGTTGAGGGGCTGATTGCGGCGATGAAGTCCATTGGCCAATCGCCGTCTGAGGCCGAGGAGTTGGCTAACCTGGAGGCGGATAAAGGAAGCTGGCTTGCCAACCTGTTGAATGCCCGAGATCGTCTGCTTGAGGTTCAGCCGCAGGAGGTGGTCAATGCTGCCTCACCCATTGCTGTGGTGCAAATTCAGCAGGGTGAAGACAGGCATGAGTTGAGTGTTGATTTGCTCAACGGATGGCTGGGAGCCTTTCGGAGCCTGATTGAGCGTCATCGCGAGCACATGATTGAATGCTGACTGGTGTTGGTTGAACCAGCCTGGGAGCTAATTCTTTTTCTCGGGTTATTAATGCCGTACCCCCTCTGGTACAATGCAGGCATGTTGTTTTTGAAAACCCGATGGAATATTCAATGGCTATCTCCCTGTTTGAAATCGTAATTTTACCTGATGGAGATGTCGCTCTGCAGCGGACCGATGAGGAGGATGCGCCATTGATCAGGATCAGTTTTTCGGGAGAGGCCAAGGCATTTCTTCAGGAGGCCAAGGTTGATGTTGCCAAAGCCATGATTGATGCCGGAATTGAGGTTTTTGAGGAGTTGGGTGCAGACAATTTTCAGATGGAAGAGGTCACCATGATCAAAAACCGGGTGCTTCACTGATATCGGCCTGTCCATGATGGGTGTTTATCGTACAGTCGGTTCGACTCACTCTCAGGGCCTGTAGCTGGACCAATACTATTGGGGATTCGTCCGAATAACCCCGACCCCCAAGCCTTCAATAACAAAACTCTTTTCCCGCAAGTCGACCACAATGGGGAGCATCTCTTCGTTTTCCGGTTCGAGCAGGATCTCATGACGTTTCAGGCTTTTGCCCAGACGCTTGACAGTGACGTCGTCTTCAATACGTGCGACCACAATCTGGCCTTTCTGTGCATGCCCCGTTTTGTGAACAGCCAGCAAATCACCGTCCATGATGCCGGCATTCTTCATGCTCATACCATGAACCCGCAATAGGTAGTCCGCTCTAGGGTTAAACAGGTTTGCCCCGATGTCTAGATAGTCCTCAATGTTTTCTGCTGCAAGAACAGGATCCCCGGCGGCGACACGGCCAATCAATGGAAGGCCGGTGGGCTGCTCATCCAGCAGGCGAATACCGCGGGATGCGCCTGAAACCATCTCGATCATTCCCTTGCGCGCCAGTGCCCTGAGATGCTCTTCAGCAGCGTTAGGTGACCTGAACCCCAGCTCGGTGGCAATCTCCGCCCTGGTGGGAGGATAGCCTGTTTCATCAATATGTTGTTTGATCAGGCTCAGGATTTCCTGTTGTCGGGCAGTCAGTGATGTACTCGCCATTTTCTAACCTCGGGACTCATCGGAATGAATTGCAGCAATTGCCACGTTGTTGTCCATACTGCTGTAAATAAATATAGCCTGTAATTATTTACAGTATAAAGTTAAATTGATAGTGGGAAAAACTTTTTTCAAGGGTATATTCTCAGGGTATCAGTAGGATTGCTGCCAAAGTGGATCATTGACACACGGCGACAGCGTCTTTGCGTTCATTGGAGAAATAGTCTATGGAAGAAATCAAAGTCCCTGAAGCCTGGCGTGTTCTGCGTATTCAGTCTGAACTGGTGGATGGCATCGAGTCACTGTCAGGCTTGGGTGGTGCGGTGTCTGTGTTCGGTAGTGCGCGTCTTCAGCCCGACTCCCGCTACTATCAGGAAGCCGTGGAACTAGGTGAGATTCTGGGAAAAGAGGGAGTGCCCATCATCACCGGTGGCGGGCCCGGCATTATGGAGGCAGCGAACAAGGGCTGTTACGGCACTGGTGCGACTTCAGTGGGTTTGAATATTTCCCTGCCGTTGGAGCAGAATCACAATGCCTTTCAGGACGTATCACTGGATTTCCGCTACTTTTTCGTGCGCAAGTTCATGTTTGTGAAACATGCGGTGGGGTTTGTCATATTTCCGGGAGGCTATGGCACCCTTGACGAATTATTTGAGGCTTTGACTCTGGTGCAGACTAATAAAGTGCGGCCCTTTCCCATCGTTCTATTGGGGACCAGTTATTGGCAGGGCCTACTCGATTGGCTGAGGGAGACGATGTTGGAACACGGCTGTGTCACGGAAAGAGACTTACATTTATTTAGTTTGGTAGACGATGCCGAGAGTGCGGCAAAGATAATCCTGCAACATGCTCGCATGTTGCAGGCACAGGAGATCGCCGAATAACCCGGGCATCAGACAGTACCGCCTTTACCCTAAAAATCATCAAGCCCGTAAACAGTATCGGCATCGATGTCCGTCAATGGGTCATTCCAGTTATCAGGGATATAGATATCATCTGGAAAGTGACTGTCTTCGTTGCTCAATTCGTATGATGCCCGCCAATCCTCGGGTTGCTCAGCCGGTAGCAGTATCAATTGCTGCCAGGTTTCGAAGTCAATTTCACTGACTTCTCCGCCGACGTGCTGGATTTCTATGGAACCGCTGTGCTCGTCCAGAGCAACAACTTCGAAAATGTCATCCTGGGAGGCGTCCTCGTACCAGGCGCCAATGACTGGAACTTGTGAAGCCATGATTTAATCCTCCTCATTGTTCATTGAACGTATCACCAACGGGGAAAAAGTGCACTGGCTACCGGGTGTATTTCTGACGAGTGGAGTAGGCGGTAAACATGACGAAAGTTACTTTTTTATGAGCTTTTATTTAAATAAATGATGTAACTGCCTTTCCTGGAAGGAGATAATTTCTCCTATTGATCGGAATTGAAAACTCCTTAAGTGCTGAATGTCATAACAGGTTGTTTTTAAAATGAAAAATTCGTCTAATTTGTCAAGAGGTTGACAAGTCTCCGTAGCCTTCTTATGTTGCCCACCCTGCTAACAAAGGTTTAAGACATGACGCTTGGTCCATTGATGCTCAATTTGGAAGGACTGGTGCTGACTCCGGAAGAACGGGTCCTGATTCTCAATCCATCAGTGGGCGGTATTATCTTTTTTACCCGAAACTTTGTGAGTTACAGCCAGCTCGTGGAGCTGGTGGCAGACATTCGTGCAACAAGAGGTGACTTGTTGCTCTGTGTCGATCAGGAGGGTGGGCGAGTGCAACGCTTCCGCGATGGGTTTACCCACTTGCCGTCGATGCAGTTACTGGGTGATTTATTGTTGAGGGGCGAGGGTGGCGAAGCATTGCTTCAGGATGCCGGCTGGCTGATGGCCTCTGAATTACTTGCCTGCGGACTTGACTTCAGTTTTGCCCCCGTGCTGGATCTGGATCGTGAAAACTGTGCGGTGATTGGCGATCGGTCGTTTGCTGATAATCCGGAGCAAGCCATCCGAGCCGCCCACCATTTTATTACCGGTATGCATCAGGCCGGCATGGCAGCAACAGGAAAGCACTTCCCGGGCCACGGGGGAGTCGTCGCTGACAGTCATCACGAAACCCCCTATGACAACCGCTCTCTCCAGCAACTGCGCGATCGGGATTTGCGACCGTTTGCTCGGCTTGCCGGTGAGCTGGATGCGATTATGCCCGCCCATATCGTTTACCCGAATGTTGAATCTGTGCCGGTGGGTTTTTCCCCTATCTGGCTGCAGAAAATACTGCGAGACGAATTACAGTTTAAGGGTGTCATTTTCAGTGATGACCTGTCCATGAAAGGGGCGGATCTGGTGGGCGGTTACCCGGAAAAAGCCGACCGTGCACTGCAGGCCGGCTGTGATATGGTGCTGGTCTGTAACAACCGTGCGGGTGCCTTGGAAGTGCTTGATTTTCTTTCTGAAAACCCTGTGAAGCCGTCTGGAAGATTAGATAAAATGGCGGCCAGGCAGTATCCGGATTGGGACGCGCTGCGATCCTCCGAACGCTGGCAGATCACTTCGCAGAAACTTGCAAAACTGCTGAAAAAGTCTTGAACAGGAATCCATAGCATGCAGCAACTGGAAGCGTGGTTAGTCAATATCACCGGGGAAAGCTATCTGTTGATCGCCGAGATTTTCCTGATCGTTCTGGCAGCCATGACAGCGGGATTTCTGGCAACGCGAATACTGAACTTTCTGCAAACGCGAGCGCTCAAGACGTCAAATTTTTGGGATGACGCCTTGATTGAGGCCTGCCGCCGTCCGGCAGTCTGGGCCATCTGGATACTGGGGGTTAATTATGCGGCGGCTGTCGCCGCCAGGCAGGCCGGATCCGAATGGTATGAATTGCTGGCACCTATTAACCGGGTTGTCATTATCTTTCTGGCGGCGCTATTTTTACTCAACCTGATTAAGCGCGCTGAACTGAATCTGGTGCACCCAGAATATACCAGTGATCCCATGGATGAGACCACGGTCAAGGCCATTGGCAAATTGCTGCGCGCTTCGGTCATCATCACCGCCACGCTCATTGCCATGCAGGCATTTGGCTACAGTATTTCTGGCTTGCTCGCTTTTGGTGGTATCGGCGGCCTCGCAGTGGGTTTTGCCGCCAAGGATCTGCTGGCAAATTTCTTTGGTGGTTTGATGATTTATCTGGACCAGCCCTTCAAGGTGGGGGACTGGGTACGATCCCCGGATAAGGAGATCGAGGGCACTGTCGAAGATATCGGCTGGCGACTGACACGTATTCGCACCTTCGATAAGCGCCCACTCTATGTACCGAACTCGGTGTTTAACAGTATTGCCGTGGAAAACCCCTCGCGTATGTTCAACCGGCGGATCTACGAGACGGTGGGTATTCGCTATCAGGATGTCGATAAAATGGCGGGAATTGTCGCCGATGTGAAACAGATGCTGTGTGATCATCCAGAAATTGATCAGAATCAGACCATGATCGTCAATTTTGTCTCTTTTGGTGCCTCATCGGTTAACTTCTTTAT
Source organism: Porticoccus sp. (assembly GCA_002733125.1). GTDB lineage: Bacteria > Pseudomonadota > Gammaproteobacteria > Pseudomonadales > Porticoccaceae > Porticoccus. Next base: position 23,915 of record NVUM01000003.1, on the reverse strand, counting down.
TTATACGTTTACCAAAACCACCAAGTGGGTGGTTTTTCACGAGGTAAAACAGGATGTGCTGTTAAAGGTAAGCGATATCGTAGCCGATCACGGTGCCGAGATTGCTTTCCCAACATCCACTGTCCATATTCCCGACCAGCTGCGATTGTTGCAGGCATCGGAGGTCGAATGAGTATCGGTATTATCGGTGGCAGTGGGCTGGACAGCTTTTCCGATCTGAGCATTCGGGAGCAGCGTGTGGTCACCACAGATTGGGGGGAGCCGTCTGCCCCCCTCTGTTGTGGCACGCTGGGCAATACGGAGGTTGTATTCCTGGCGCGACATGGTGTGAATCATCGGCTGCCGCCTCACCGGGTCAATTACAGGGCCAATATTGCTGCATTGCGTGCGACGGGCGTGAAGGCGATCTATGCCGTCAATGTGGTGGGTGGTATCAATGGCGAAATGGGCCCGGGCGATCTGGTTATTCCCGATCAGATTATTGATTACACGTTTGGACGAGGTCACACCTACTGTGATAGCCCGGATCAGGCATTACAGCACATCGACTTTACTTTTCCCTATGACGATAGCCTGCGGGACAGCCTGTTGCAGGCGGCTATTGCCTGTGGGACAGCCTGTGAGGCAAGGGTTCATGCAGAGGCTGTTTATGGCGCCACGCAGGGCCCCAGGCTGGAAACCGCTGCCGAGATTGCGCGAATGGCCAATGACGGCTGTGACATCGTCGGTATGACCGGTATGCCGGAGGCGGCATTGGCTCGGGAGTTGCAGATTCCGTACGCCTGTCTGGCGCTGGTGGTGAACATGGCGGCTGGCTTGAGTGACGAGCGGATCTCTTTTGGGCAGATGGAGGCGGTGATGGCAAACAATATGCCTCTGGTGCGCAAGGTTTTGGCCAAGGCCTTGGCGAGCCGACAGCACTGATGGCATTTTTCCGGCTCACGCCTTATCACCGTCAGAATTGTTGAGTGTTGACGTCAATCAGCCGCGGTCGAAGTATGGCGTGTTACCAGAACCAGTACCCCCATTTCAGGGTGATCCAGATAGGTCAGTTTATTCAGGTCCACCTGTTCCGACTGATTTAGAACAACGATCGTTTTGATCGGCGGGTGGCGTTGATCGACGGGACTGTTTGTGTCGATGGTGGTCACTGGTGAGGCGTCGCCAGACACCGAAAGAGCAGCCAACCAGGGTTTCACCGGTAATTGTGGCCAACTGTCTGGTCGGCCCGGATTGCCGGGCAAGGCGCCACCAGTCCCTGCTGTGGTGGCAAAACTGGTTTTCCAGAGATCTGCCTGAATGTGCAGATAGCGGGTCACTACCAGCCGGATACTGCCTTCCAGTTCATGGTGGTTGCCATGGCGATGGCCTCCCGAAACAATAATCCAGGGGCTCTGTGCCTGTCCCAGCCCGGGTTGGCGCCATGCGATGTGGGTGAGTACTCGATAGCCTGCAGCGCGGTTCAGTGTGTATTCATCGGGTCCCAGGCTGAAGTCTTTTGTCTCAAGAAGAATCAACGATTGTTCCGCAGGTCGGGGGTTGTCCGCCAATGTGGATGTATCGCTCTCAAGGCGTTGCCAGTTCTGAGGGTATTCCAATGTGATGTTGGTCGGATGTTGTTCATCCTGATAAAGATCCTGCTGGCTGAATACGATCAGTTCAACCTGATACCAGTCCTCATTTGGATCCGCTCGGGTCTGGTCGGAGAGGCCTGTGCTTAAGGTGACTGCGAATAGCAGCAGACACTTGAAAGGCATGCCAGCGGTTTTGAGTGGTCTCATTTAATGTCCATTGTTTGCGGGGGTAAGCCGGGTCAATAGCGCCTGTAGCTGTTCAAGTCGCTGTTCTTTCGTTTCCATCGGTAGAGTATATTTCAAGGTCGAAGCCCCTTGAAGTCGAAAAATAGCGGGCTCTTTTTGTACCATTTGTACAATCACCAACGGTTCTACCAAGGTATTACTGGCAAATTCAATCCGCCCCCCAGTTGCGCCGGCCTCTACCTTGCAGATGCCGAGTTGTCTGGCCTGAAGTTTCAGTGACGTGACTTGAAAGAGCGTCTTCAGATAATCGGGAAGCAGCCCGAAGCGGTCGATCATCTCTACCTGAAGCTCCCATAAATCATCTTCTGTGGTGGCGTTGGCAATGCGCTTGTACATCATCAGACGCATGTGGACATCCGGCAAATAATCCTCGGGGATCAGCGCCGGCAGGTTCAGGTTGATCTCGATATCCTCCGCCAGAGGCACATTCAACTCTACCGCCTTGCCTTTGCGCAGTGCATCAACAGCACGATCCAGCAGTTCCATGTAAAGCGTGAAACCAATCGATTGAATCTGTCCACTTTGATTCTCGCCGAGTAGTTCGCCGGCACCGCGAATTTCCAGATCATGGGTGGCCAGTGTAAACCCGGATCCCAGGTGATCGGCATGGGTGATGGCCTCGAGTCGCTTGATGGCCTCAGCCGTCATGGTTTTTGGCTCGGGAGTGAGCAGATAGGCATAGGCCTGGTGGTGAGAGCGCCCCACCCGGCCCCGCAATTGGTGCAGTTGCGCCAGCCCCAGTTTGTCGGCGCGGTCAATGATGATGGTGTTGGCACTGGGGATATCGATGCCGGTCTCGATAATGGTGGAACAGACCAGCACATTGAAACGCTGGTGGTAAAAGTCGGACATGACTTTTTCCAAGTCGCGTTCGCGCATCTGGCCGTGTGCGATATTAACCCGCGCCTCCGGTACCAGTTCTTCTATCATCTGCGCCGTTTTGCCAATACTCTTGACCTCATTGTGCAAATAATAGACCTGCCCGCCACGCAGAATTTCCCGCAGGATCGCCTCCCGGGTCACTCGGGGATCGTTCTGGCGGACAAACGATTTTACCGAGAGCCTTCTTGCCGGGGGGGTAGCGATAATCGACAGATCCCGAATGCCTGACATCGACATGTTCAGGGTGCGTGGAATGGGGGTGGCCGTCAGTGTCAGGATGTCCACTTCGGCTCGCAGCGCCTTGATCTGTTCTTTCTGGCGTACGCCGAAGCGGTGTTCTTCATCAATAATGAGCAGCCCCAGATTCTTGTAATTCACTTTGGCATGGAGCAGCTTGTGAGTACCGATCAGAATATCGACTTTTCCCAGGCCGGCACGGCGGAGAACCTCCTGTTGTTCCTTGTCAGAACGGAACCGTGACAGCTCCTCGATGGTGACTGGCCAGTTGGCAAAGCGGTCGCGAAAGTTTTCAAGGTGTTGATGGGCCAGAAGGGTGGTCGGCACTAGCATCACCACCTGTTTGCCGCTGGCCACTGCAATAAAGGCGGCGCGCATGGCGACTTCCGTTTTTCCGAAGCCAACATCCCCACAGACAAGCCGATCCATGGGCTGCTCAGCCAGCATGTCGCGTCTGACGGCTTCGATTGTGTCCAGCTGATCGGGCGTTTCCTCGAAGGGAAAGTCCGCACAGAAAGCGCGGTAGTCCGCTGCCGGGTCGCGGCAGGCAAACCCCTTGCGTGCTGCGCGAGTGGCATAGATGTCCAGCAACTCGGTGGCAGTATCGCGGATCTGTCGCAGGGCCTTGTCTCTGGCCCTTTGCCACTGATCTGTACCCAGTCGGTGTAAGGGCGCGAGGCTATCTTCCGCACCACTGTACCGGCTAATTAAGTGCAACGATGATACCGGGACGTAGAGTTTTGCCTGGTCGGCATAGGATAACGTCAGAAATTCCTGCGGTTCGCCACTGGCGGTGATGGTCTGCAATCCCAGGTAACGACCGACACCGTGATCGATATGGACCACGGGCGCCCCAACGCTCAGTTCAGTAAGGTTTTTGATGACCTGGTCGGCATCGGTACGTTCTTTGTTGCGTCGGCGACGTTGCATGACCTGCTGGCCAAACAGTTCTGTCTCGGTAATCAAGCTGATATTTGCCGGCGTTACAACAAAGCCCCGGGTCAGCGGGTAGGCGGTTATGGCGAGGCGTTGTGTTCCTTCGGCAAAAGATTCCCAGTCGGACACGTCTTCTGGGCGAATAAACTGGCGGCCGAGCAATTCCAGCAGGGTTTCCCTGCGGCCCGCTGATTCCGCGCAGATCAGTACTCGCTGTCTGGCATTTTCTAGGTACTTCTGGAGTTTTTTCAGGGGATTGTCTGCCTTGGCATCAATCGCCACCGGCGGTGGAGCGGATATGTGCAGGGAAAAATGATTTTTCTGCTGGTCAGATTCACTATTGATTCGTGTGCAGGGGTATTTTTTCAGATGGCCGAACAGTTCTTCGACTGGAATAAATAAGGCTGCCGGGGGGAGCAGCGGCCTGGTTGGATCAACACCGTATTCATGGTAGCGCTGGCTGGCATCCTGCCAGAACTTTTCGGCGGCCTGTTCCACAGCTCCTTCGGTAAAGATAAGGCTGTGATCGGGCAGGTAATCAAACAGGGTGGCGGTTTCCTCAAAAAACAGAGGCAGAAAATACTCGATTCCCTGGGGTGGAATACCCTCACTGACATCTCTGAAGACCGGGCAGCGTCGCTCATCGACATCAAAGCGGGACAGCCAGTTGTTCTGAAAGCGACGGATAGCCGGTTTGTCCAGTGGGACTTCCCGTGCGGGCAGAAGGTGTATGTGGTCGGTTTGTTGCAGCGTGCGCTGGGTATCCGGGTCGAAGGTGCGGAGCGTCTCAATTTCATCGTCGAACAGATCGATCCGAAAAGGTAGCGTGGCACCCATCGGAAAGATATCAATCAGAGCGCCCCGAACAGCGTACTCACCGTGTTCGACCACGGTATCAACACAGCGATAGCCGGCGGATTCCAGTTGGGTGCGTACTGTATCGAGGTTCAGTTTGTCACCACGTCGGTAATCGAAGGCGCGCTGGTTGACGAACTCGGCGGGCGGCAAACGGTGCATCAGGGTGCCAACAGGCACTATCACGACACCGGTGCGGGTTTGCGGTAAGCGGGACAGGGTTCGCAGTCGTTCGGAGACAATATCCTGATGCGGCGAGAAAATATCGTAGGGAAGTGTTTCCCAGTCAGGAAAATGGAGTACAGCGGCCCCTTCGCCGAGGAAGAATCGCAGTTCGGATTCCAGCTCAGCTGCCGTTTTTGCCGAGTCTGCAATGACGACGGTCAGACCAGGTACTTGTTGGCTTGCCTCGGCAATGACCAGGGCGCTGCCGCCGTTTACATCCTGCCAAACGCGCTTGTCGCCAGCTGTGTTGACTGGCGGTAGTGACAAAATCGACATACTGGAATGGCACTTCTGTGGGTTAACCTTGAAGGTATGCTATTTTAGCGGGGCTATAGAGAGATTGATATGCTGTACCTGTGTTTTCCATTCAGAGGCAGATTGTTGATAGGGTTTTGTTTGCTGTATCTGCTGGTGATGACCGGCTGTAGTGGCTCCTCCTTTCGGGTCCAGGATCTGGCCAAAACGGATATCGACATGGTGGCGGACTTGCATTATCAGCAGGTCGAGCTGTTGCTCAAAGAGTTGACGGTGAAGCTCTATAGGCGAAACCCGAGAGAGTTGCAGAAGGTCCCCGGCAAGACGATAGATTTCCGAATTACGCAAATTTTCACCCATCCGGGGAGGCCCCAGTTTGCTGAGCTGGGAGGCAGCGGTATCGATGCCATGGAACTGTCTGTAGACCCGACTTTCAGGGGCGACCGTGTGTTTGCACTGATAGTGGGAATGACGGGGATGATCAGGGAGTCCTACGGCCTGAAAACCGAGTTTTTCATGCTGAGTCAACTTGATCACCAGAAGCTTTATCACAGTGCCCGCAACATTGAAATTGCCATGTGGCGAATCAGAACGCACCTGGACGAGCAGGGAAATGCCCTGATTCTTACCAATAGCCGCAAGGGGGAGGGTTATAACCTCAGTTACGAGCGCCTGTTCGGTAAATTGATTGCCCATCAGGATATGCTCGCCTTGATCATTGCCCAAAAAAACCAGCGAGTCATCAAAACAGTTGCCCTGAATGTGGCCAGTATGGCATTTATTCCCCTCTGAAAATTCCCCTGGCCAGTAATCACCGTTGCGGTGTCCGGTTTTTTGACCACATAGCCGTTCGCTGATCCAGATCAACCATCGTCGAACCGCAGTACCGGTTATTCACCGCACTTTGTTGCCCTTAAAAGGCTGAATACCGATAATAGCGCCCCAACCCGTGGTGGGATTGCCGCCCATCGTGTTAGACCAACAAAATGAGAGGTTTACCTGTGACCGAACAACATCGCCCCATTCCTGCCGACTTTTTTGCTGACTGGAAAGAGCGCGAGTCGCTGGCCGAAGCCATGATCCCTCTGATCGGAAAGCTTTACAGGCAAAATAACGTCTCTCTCTATATGTATGGCAAGAATATGGTCAATCGTTCAGTGATTGATCTGATGAAGGTTCATCGTTTTGTTCGCCAGATTGAACAGAATGAGCTTTCGGAGTTTGAAACCTTCCCTCTGATTCTGGCGTTGTCGGAAATGGATTTGGGACCTGCCCATATCGACGTGGGCAAGCTGACCGTCAAATACCAGGAGTCCGGTAATGGCGAGAATCTGACTGCGTTCCTGCAGCGGGAGGTGGGTGATGACATCGGTCGCGTACGCAAGCCGCTGCCACAACCCCAGGACGTGGTGCTCTACGGTTTTGGCCGTATCGGCCGGTTGCTGGCCAGATTGTTGATTGAAAAGACAGGTAGCGGTGATCTGTTGCGATTGCGTGCCATTGTGGTTCGCAAGGGGGGCAGTGCGGATGATTTGGCCAAACGAGCCAGCCTGCTACGACGCGATTCTGTTCACGGTGCGTTTGACGGCACCATCAGGGTCATTGAGGATAAAAATATTCTGGTGTGTAACGGCAACCCCATTCAGGTGATCTACGCCGACTCTCCTGCGGAGGTAGATTACACCCGCTACGGTATCAGCAATGCAATTGTGATTGACAATACCGGCGTATGGCGTGATGAAGAGGGTCTATCCAGGCACCTGCAATGCCCTGGTGCCAGCAAGGTGATCCTCACCGCGCCTGGCAAGGGCAATATTCCGAATATTGTTTATGGTATCAACCAAAATGAGATTACTGCAGATACCAAAATAATTTCTGCCGCGTCCTGTACTACCAATGCCATTGTGCCCGTGCTGAAAGCCCTGATGGACGAATTCGGCATAGACCGTGGACATGTGGAAACCGTACATTCCTACACGAACGATCAGAACCTGATTGATAACTATCACAAAGGGTCACGTCGAGGTCGTAGTGCCGCGCTCAATATGGTGATTACCGAGACAGGCGCTGCCAAGGCGGTGGCAAAGGCATTGCCGGAGCTGGCTGGCAAGCTGACTGGTAATGCGATACGGGTGCCGACTCCCAACGTATCCATGGCGATTCTCAATTTGCAGCTGGGTCGTGAGACAACCAGAGAAGAGCTCAATGAATACATGAGAAAAACCGCACTCTATTCACCTTTGCAGCAACAGATTGACTATACAATTTCTTCCGAGGCGGTATCGACCGACTTTGTCGGTTCACGGCATGCCTGTGTTTATGATTCAGAGGCGACGATTGTGAGTGGTGACAGTGTCGTGCTGTATTGTTGGTACGACAATGAGTTTGGCTATAGCTGTCAAGTGGTGCGATGTCTGGAAAATCTGGCTGGCGTATCCTGGCCGATGTATCCGACAGCGTGATGGGTAGCCTGTCTCGCCGCATTGTTAAGTTGCGATTCGGGTAAACTGGTTGGTGGTGGGTGCATTGTCCAGAATCAATTACCACAATGTCTGTACTGGTAATGGGAAGCCTCCGCCTTTATAATCGCGCCGATTTATTTGCCGGTGTCGGTGCGCTTCCCGCTAGCCACCTTGCACGAAAAGCACTGGTGCTGCCGTAGAATGACCATGATGTTTTCGGCTGCATTTTTGGGGCTCGAGAAGAGCAATAATTAATGATATTTCGTAATAGGCATTACCTATGATTAAGATCCGTCGGGGATTGGACTTACCTGTTTCGGGCTCGCCCGAGCAAGTCATTCACGATGGTCCCACAGTGAAATCTGTTGCTGTTGTTGGCCCTGATTACGTTGGTATGAAGCCAACTATGGAAGTCAAAGAAGGCGACAGGGTCAAACTGGGCCAATTACTTTTTACTGACAAAAAAACCGAGGGCGTCCGTTATACCGCCCCGGCTGCCGGGGTGGTCACTGCCATCAACCGCGGTGAGCGGAGAGTGCTCCAGTCAGTGGTGATCGATGTGGAAGGTGATGAAGAGGAAACCTTTGCAGCATACAGCAACGATGAGCTGAGTCACCTCGACCGCGCGGCAGTGGTAGAGAATCTGGTCAATTCAGGCCTGTGGACGTCACTGCGCACGCGTCCCTATTCAAAAGTGCCGTCGCCATCTGCGACGTCGCCCAACTCCATTTTTGTCACTGCGATGGATACCAACCCGCTCTCAGCGGATCCGGCGCTGATTATTGCCGAGCGAGCAGCTGACTTTGAGAATGGGTTGACCGTAATAAGCCGTCTGACGGACGGGGCAGTGCATCTTTGCACTTCCAGTGACTCCGTTATTAAAAGCGGAGGAGCGGACGGGGTTCAGCTTCACAGTTTTTCAGGGCCACACCCCGCTGGGCTCGCCGGTACTCATATTCACTTCATTGATCCCGTGAGCGAACACAAAACGGTCTGGACAGTTGGGTACCAGGATGTACTGGCCATAGGAGCATTATTCGCAACAGGTCATATCGATACCCGCAGGGTCATAGCGCTGGCGGGTCCCCAGGTTGCCAAGCCGCGACTGGTTCGCACAAGACTGGGTGCTAATCTCTCCGAATTGACTGCCGGTGAGCTAAAGGATGGCCAGAATCGACTGGTGTCCGGGTCAGTGCTCTCCGGTAGAGCGGCGAGTGGACCTTTTGATTTTCTGGGTCGTTACCATGTCCAGGTGTCTGTTTTGCTGGAAGGTCGGCAACGTGAGTTTTTCCGTTATCTTTCTTTAGGTGGCCACCGGCACTCAGCGATGCCTATTTACCTGTCATCCCTGAGCAAGAGCAAAAAGTTTGATTTCACGACCAATACGAATGGCAGTGAGCGGGCGATGGTGCCGCTGGGTAACTATGAGACAGTGATGCCGCTGGATATATTGCCCACCCAGTTATTGCGGGCACTGATTGTCGGGGATACGGAGACAGCACAGAAGTTGGGCTGTCTGGAGCTGGATGAGGAAGACCTGGCACTGTGTACCTATGTCTGCGTAGGAAAGTATGAATACGGTCCGATTCTTCGGGATAATCTGGCCCGCATTGAGAAGGAGGGCTGATAATGAAAGTATTACGTAATTATCTCGATAAAATTGAGCCTCACTTCGAGCATGGCGGCAAATTGCACAAGTGGTATGCGCTCTATGAAGCGGTAGATACGATTTTCTACTCTCCGGGGACAGTGACCAAAAACGGTTCACACATCCGCGATGGCATTGATCTGAAGCGTGTCATGATCACCGTCTGGCTGGCAGCTTTTCCGGCCATGTTTTATGGTATGTACAATCTCGGTTTCCAGGCCAACACGATCTTGGCAGGTATGGATGCCACATCCATAGAAGGCTGGAGGGGACCTTTAATCACCCTGTTCGCCGGACATGATCCGAACAGTATCTGGGATTGCCTCTGGTATGGCGCTGTTTATTTTATTCCTATCTATGTGGTGACCTTTGTTGTGGGTGGCTTCTGGGAGGTTATGTTTGCCACCGTTCGGGGTCACGAAATCAACGAAGGTTTTTTTGTCACTTCAATTCTTTTCGCCCTTGTTTGCCCCCCSGAYATGCCGCTGTGGATGGTGGCTCTGGGTATCAGTTTTGGTGTRGTGATTGGCAAGGAAGTCTTTGGKGGTACYGGCAAAAATTTCCTCAAYCCGGCACTCGCMGGTCGAGCCTTCCTGTATTTTGCCTATCCTGCCGAAATGTCTGGCGATGCGGTATGGACCGCTGTCGATGGTTATACTGGYGCGACAGCCCTGTCTGTTGCYGCYAGTGAGGGAATGGCAGCACTGCAGAATCAGGTGACCTGGMTGGATGCGTTCTTTGGCAAYCTGCATGGRTCGGTCGGYGAGGTTTCCACGCTRGCCATCTTTATYGGCGGTGCCCTGTTGTTGATTACCAGGATTGCCTCTTGGCGCATTGTYGCCGGYGTRATGATCGGTATGATTGCATTGTCCACCCTGTTTAATTTTATYGGYTCTGAAACCAATCCCATGTTTGCCATGCCCTGGTACTGGCACATGGTGGTAGGCGGATTTGCTTTYGGCATGATATTTATGGCCACTGARCCYGTTTCYGCYTCGATGACCAAYACRGGCAAACTGTGGTAYGGCGTRTTGATTGGTGTTATGGCGGTGTTGATCCGTGTTGTMAATCCGGCYTTCCCGGAGGGAATCATGYTGGCGATACTCTTTGCCAATCTGTTCGCGCCTCTGATCGACCAYTTCGTGGTGCAATCCAATATCAAAAGGAGACTTGCACGTGGCTAGTAATGAAGGGATAGGTAAAGTTCTGACAGTTGCTGTCGCGTTGTGTCTGGTCTGTTCGGTAGTGGTATCGTCAGCAGCCGTGCTGTTGCGTGACGCCCAGCAGGCCAACAAGGCGCTGGATAAGAAATCCAATATTCTTTCTGCCGCCGGGCTGCTTAAACCCGGTATGAGTGTTGAAGAACAGTTTAAAAAAATCGAGGTCAAAATGGTGAATATCGACACCGGTAAGTTTACCGATGACGTTTCTCCAGACACTTACGATCAGCGCAAAGCAGCAAAGAACCCGGAGCTCTCGGTGAGTCTTTCGAAAGAGGATGATGTGGCCAGTATATCCCGTCGCGCAAAATATGCGGTCGTATATTTGGTGCGCGATGGTGATGACCTTGAAAAGGTGGTGCTACCGGTCAGGGGCCCCGGGCTTTGGTCCACGCTTTATGGCTTTATTGCCATTGAGGGTGATCTCAATACAGTTGCCGGCCTGGGTTTCTACGAGCACGGTGAGACCCCTGGCCTGGGCGGCGAAGTTGATAACCCACTTTGGAAGGATAACTGGCCGGGCAAGAAAATTTACGGGGATGATGGGGGCGTTCAGCTGACCGTGATCAAGGGTTCTGTTGACAAATCCCGTCCGGAGGCTATTCATCAGGTGGATGGTTTGTCTGGTGCTACCCTGACAACACGTGGCGTTGATAACCTCATTGAATTCTGGATGGGTGAAAATGGCTTCGGTAAATTTCTCTCCAACCTGAAAGCCGGGGAGGCGTAATCACTATGAAAATCAAAGACATTATTGTCAGACCTATTTTCGATAACAACCCGATTGCCTTACAGATATTGGGTATATGTTCTGCGCTCGCAGTGACATCCAGTATGAAAGTATCGCTGGTTATGTGTATTGCATTGACAGTTGTGGTGGCATTTTCCAACCTGTTTGTTTCAATGCTTCGCAATCACATTCCCGGTAGCATTCGTATTATCGTACAGATGACGATCATTGCTTCTCTGGTGATTGTTGTTGATCAGGTCATTAAGGCAGTGGCTTACGATATCAGTAAACAATTGTCCGTTTTCGTGGGGCTGATTATTACCAACTGCATCGTGATGGGCCGTGCAGAGGCTTTTGCCATGAAAAATCCACCGATCCCTAGCTTTCTGGATGGTATCGGCAATGGTCTTGGTTACAGCATGATTCTGATTGTGGTGGCTTTCTTCCGTGAATTGTTGGGCACGGGAAAACTGATGGGTGTCGAAATCATGGCGGCTACCAATGTCGGGGGCTGGTATGTGCCGAATGGCTTGATGCTTCTACCCCCAAGCGCCTTCTTTATCATTGGTTTCATTATCTGGGCGATTCGTGCCAGGAAGAAAGACCAGGTAGAACCGGCGGATTTTACAATTTCGGCCAATAGCGGCACCAAGGAGGCGATGTAATGGAACATTATCTAGGTCTTCTGATACGGGCAATATTTATCGAAAATATGGCCCTGGCGTTTTTTCTGGGCATGTGTACGTTTATCGCCATTTCGAAGAAAGTCGAAGCCGCTATCGGGCTAGGGATAGCGGTCATTGTGGTGTTGACGATCACCGTACCGGTTAACAACATCATCTACACAGCCCTTCTGGCTGAAGGTGCGCTTGCCTGGACAGGTATTGAGGCCTTGGCCAATGTTGACCTCAGCTTCCTGGGTTTGTTGAGCTATATTGGCGTGATTGCTGCCATCGTTCAGATTATGGAGATGTTCCTGGATAAGTATGTTCCAGCCCTCTACAACGCGCTGGGCGTTTTCCTGCCATTAATTACCGTGAACTGTGCCATTCTCGGTGCTGCATTGTTCATGGTGGAGCGCGACTACAATCTGGCTGAAAGTACTGTATACGGGTTTGGTGCCGGCACTGGTTGGGCGCTCGCCATTGTGGCCCTGGCAGGTATTCGGGAAAAGCTCAAATACAGTGATGTGCCAGAGGGTCTGCGTGGCCTGGGTATTACATTTATCACGGTTGGCCTGATGTCGTTGGGTTTTATGTCCTTCGGCGGCATATCCCTGTAATCGACGAAGAGAGGATAGATAATGAATCTGGAAATCATACTCGGCGTCGTCATGTTTACCGTTGTCGTGCTGGCATTGGTGGCTTTTATTCTGGCAGCGAGGTCCCAGCTGGTCAGTTCCGGCGATGTGACCATTGATATCAATGGTGAGAAGAAAATTACCGTAGCTGCCGGTAACAAACTCTTGCAAACCCTGTCCAACGCGGGACTGTTCCTGCCCTCCGCCTGCGGTGGTGGTGGCACATGCGCTCAATGTAAATGCATTGTCCTCGATGGTGGCGGTGCCATGTTGCCTACCGAGGAGTCTCATTTTACCCGCCGTGAAGCCAAAGAGGGCTGGCGCCTTTCCTGCCAAACACCCGTTAAACAGGATATGCGTGTAGAAGTTCCAGAGGATGTCTTCGGGGTCAAGCAGTGGGAGTGCACCGTTGAGAGCAATCCGAATGTGGCGACTTTTATCAAGGAGCTGACGTTGCGTTTACCTGAGGGTGAAAATGTCAACTTCCGTGCGGGTGGTTATGTCCAGCTCGAATGCCCCCCCCATCATGTCAAATACAAAGATTTTGATATTGAACCAGAATACCGGGCAGACTGGGAGCGGTTCGGATTTCTGGATCTTGAGTCGAAAGTTGATGAAACTGTTATTCGTGCCTATTCCATGGCCAATTACCCTGAAGAGCGAGGGGTGGTGAAGTTCAATATTCGCTGCGCGACCCCCCCACCTGGATCCAAGGGCATTCCCCCGGGTCAGATGTCCTCTTATACCTTTAGCCTGAAACCCGGCGATACAATTAAGGTGTACGGTCCATTTGGCGAATTCTTCGCCAAGGACACTAATGCGGAAATGGTGTTTGTCGGTGGTGGTGCCGGTATGGCGCCCATGCGTTCGCACATCTTTGACCAGCTTCGTCGGATAAAAACTGATCGCAAGATAACGTTCTGGTATGGCGCTCGCAGCCTCAAAGAGTGTTTCTACAGCGAGGAATACGATGAGCTGGCTGAACAAAACCCCAATTTTGAGTGGCACCTGGCTCTTTCGGATCCCCAGCCCGAAGATAACTGGGAAGGGCTCACTGGCTTTATTCACCAGGTCCTTTATGAAAACTATCTGAAGGACCATCCTGCCCCGGAAGATTGTGAGTATTACATGTGTGGTCCGCCCATGATGAATGCCGCGATGATTAAAATGTTGGTTGACCTCGGTGTAGAGAAAGACAATATCCTTCTTGATGACTTTGGTGGTTAATGAATCATTTGATCAACCGACTAAAAATAAAAGCGGGGCCTATGGCCTCGTTTTTATTTGTCGCTGTAATAGTTTTTCTGTTGTCTGCCTGCGATCGACAGTCTCAGTTGGTGTTCGACGGTCGGACGATGGGCACTACCTATCAGGTCAAGTTGGTGCCGGGTGAGCAATCAGTCAGTGACGGCCTTGGACAAAGAATTCAATCCAGATTGGACAGTCTGAACCAGACCTTCACCACCTACCAGCAGGATTCAGAATTGATGTTGTTGAATCGCGCACCAGTGGATCAGATTTATGCAGTTTCGTCAGATATGTCAAAGGTGTTGAAAACGGCCAAGGAAGTACATCAATTGACGTCCGGGGCATTTGATCCCACCGTGGGTGCATTGGTAAATCTATGGGGGTTTGGTCCGGATAACACAGGCGACCGGATTCCTTCGGAAGCAGATATAGCCGCTGAACTGGCATTGGTGGGTTTCAATAAGCTGCAGATCACCCCGGATGGTGCCAACATCATTAGATCCAGCGATATTGCGCTGGATATGTCTGCGGTTGCCAAGGGCTACGCAGTTGATGCTGTTGCAGAATTACTGGAGGGGGAGGGGTTTAACAATTATCTGGTTGAGGTGGGTGGTGAGCTTCGCCTGAAAGGTTTAAAAGCGAACAAGGATCCCTGGCGTATTGCCATTGAAGCGCCTTCCCTTGAAAGGGGATTGGTTCAGAAAGTCCTGATTCCCGGAGACGTCGCAGTGGCAACCTCTGGAGATTATCGCAATTATTTTGAAAAAGACGGCAAGCGCTATTCACATACCATAGACCCGCGCACCGGTTATCCACTCGACCATCAACTGGCTTCTGTTACGATTATTGCTGAAACGGCAGTTTTTGCGGATGCTCTGGCCACCGGTTTTATGGTGCTGGGTGCTGATGCCAGTCTTAAAGTGGCTGAAAAAAATAAACTGGCGGTTTATTTGTTGGTCAAAGAGGGAGATGCTTTTAAAGGCTACTATTCATCTGCCTTTGCCCCTTATCTGTCCGGAGACTAGATGATGTTGGAGTTTGTGCTGGTATTTATGGTGCTGATGCTGATCATTGCAGCCATGGCTGTTGGCGTGATGATGGGAAGAAAACCATTAAAGGGATCCTGTGGCGGTGTTGGTGCTGCGTTGGGTGAAAAAAACTACAACTGTGACATCTGTGGGGATGATCCCAATAAATGTGATGAGATAAGCCAGGCCGATTCGGGTGGTGAAGGTCCGCGCAGTGATTTAGCCTACGACGCCACCAGACGATAAGAACACTTTTTTATTAGCGTTTGCGGTAGAGGGTCAAATACGCAAGGGATTAATAAATAAAGTCAGCTGTTGCCCCGGTTTGAGATAATTCTCAGGATTCAGCTTATTCCAGCTCAGAATATCGTCAATTTTCAGGTCAAATTTGCTGGCGATGCGGTATAGCGAGTCGCCCCGGCGAACCTGATAATTGACCTTTTTCTCTTTTGTTGTCGCCGTTGCTGAGCCTGAACCTGCTTTCACATTAAGTAGTTGTCCGGGCCTTAAGGGTGCATTGATATCCAGCTGACTCCATGTTGCGATATCCTGAACACTGACCTCATGTTCCCTGGCAATCCGCCAAAGCGTATCCCCGGCTTCCACGCGATATGAGACTAGAGAGACCGTCTGTGGATGGTGATCGAGGCCAGTACCGGGAATCTTCAGGCGCTGGCCAATTTTGAGTAAATCCCCCCGCAGACCATTCTGGACGCGTAACTGACGAATACCGACTCTATGTTTAGCCGCAATGCCTGACAGGGTATCTCCGGACCTGACTTGATACTCCTTGATCGGTGCCCACTGAGCGACTGGTGTATTGTTTAGTACCAGTTTGAATCCTTCTATGCTCTCTACCGGAAGGACAATCCGGTGGGGACCTTCAGGATGGGTGACCCAGCGGCTGTAGCCAGCATTGAGCTGATGCAGTGTGTCGCTGTCAATACTGGCCATCTCTGCCGCTTTAACCAGATCAAGTTGTTCCGGTAAGTCGACAACATCAAAATAGGGCGAATCCGGAATGGAAGGCAATATGATTCCGTGGGATTCAGGGTCTGCAACTACCCGGGATATCGCCAGCAATTGCGGTACATAGGCCCTGGTTTCACGAGGCAATTTCAATGACCAGAAGTCTGTTGGTTTGCCGTCGCGCTTGTTGCGTTCAATAGCTCTTCTGACAGTGCCTTCACCACTGTTGTAGGCCGCCAGAGCTAACAGCCAGTCGCCTTCAAAATAGTTGTTCAGGTATGTCAGGTAACTGATTGCCGCTTCGGTTGCCGCCAGCGGATCACGGCGGCCGTCGTACCACCAGTCCTGTTTAAGACCGAATCGATCGCCAGTCATCGGGATGAACTGCCAGAGTCCTGATGCATGGCTGCCAGAGTAAGCAAAAGGGTTGTAGGCGCTTTCAACGACCGGCAGCAGTGTTAACTCCAGAGGCAGATTGTTGTGTTCCAGCTCCTCAACAATATGGTAGAGATACAGCTCGCCGCGGCTCATGACGCGGTCAATATAACTCTGGTTATTGCTGAACCACTCGACCTGTTTAGCAATGCGAGGATCATCGTAGTGTCCTTGCAGGGTCATCCCGTCGCGCACTCGCCGCCACAAGTCATCGGTAGAGTCGGGTGTGAGGTTGACCGGTTCAGTTTTGTCAGTATTTTTTCCGGAGAAGATGATCCACCGTTTTTCCCGAGGCACAGTGGAAACCTGTGTGTTGGGCTTCTTCGCTTTGTTGGGAGGGGTGGCTGCGCTGTGTGGGTAATTATGGCTTGACTGTTGCGCACAACCGGATATTAAGGCAATAAAAACAATAAGATACGCTCGAAAAAAAGTCTGCATGGTATTATGTTCTTTTTGCCAGCACCAGCTTAAGGATTCTAACTACCTGCGCCATCAAGATCAATTTATCTCTGATACTTCGGGGTGTGTTGTGAACAAACACCCAGTTTGGAATGCCGGGTCTATGCGACGGATATTGAGCCTGGCTGTGGCAAAGAGTCGGACTAAAACTGATCCTTCCAGTGGCGAATGATAGCGAATACATCTTCAGCGGTTCCTCCGGAAGGAAGCCCCCTGGCACTGGCCGCCTGCCTCACGGAACCCTGGGTTACGCGCAGGAAGGGGTTGGTCGCCAGCTCCTCTGCCAAACTTGAAGGGACTGTGGCCTGTGCCCGATTGCGCAGTTGAATGACCTGTTTTAAGCGTTCCTGCACTGCAGGATTTTCCGGCTCCACAGCTTTGGCAAACAGGAGGTTGGCCTTGGTGTATTCATGGGCACAATAGATTTTCGTTGCCGGCGGTAAGGCGGCAAGCCGTGACAGTGATCGCCACATTTGTTCGGGTGAGCCTTCAAATAGTCGGCCGCAGCCACCTGCAAAGAGGGTATCCCCACAAAACACCAATGGGGTTTCTGCCTCAAAAAAAGCAATGTGATCCAGGGTGTGGCCCGGTACGCCAAGGATTTTAAAGTGGGTGCCGTCGAGAGTCAGCTGGTCGCCATCGACCAGGCTATGCGTTGTCTGGCGTATGTCCGGTGGCCCATAGACCGGAACTGCCGTATGGTGAAGCAGTGAGTCGATCCCACCCACGTGATCGGGATGATGGTGCGTGATCAGAATACCCGAAAGATCCAGGTCAAGGCTTGTCAGTGCCTGCAGAACCGGTTCCGCGGCTCCCGGATCGACGACAAAGGCCAACCGACTGCCGGGTTGGTGAAATAGCCATAGATAGTTGTCTGAAAATGCAGGCAATCTGTGCACGATAAGAGGCATGATAGGTTCCAGTGGTTTTAAAAAGTGATCTTTCCCATAATAACGAACTTTGTCTTGTGGGTGAAAACCGGAAATCAGAATGAAACGGCATAACTGGTTGCTAGCAGCAAGGGAGTTTCTTGAGCAAGGGCTTGTTGTCCGTCCCCTGGCCGACTCGCAGGGTTCGCTGGACAGCTGGTTTCAGTCCCGCTATGGCCAAGTGTTGTTGCATCGTGAAAGATCCATGCTTGAGCCTATGATGCCTGGATCGGGTGCCCACCGTCTCATGTATCTGGGTGCCAGTTCAAACCGCTTGTTGGTTGGTGATTTTAATCATTTGCAGAGTTTTTCTATCGGTGCCTCTGCGGCGTTGCCAGGCTGCGCGTCGGCAATCGCGGATTTCGACGCCCTACCGTTGCCATCGGAAACCATTGATACTGTGGTACTGCATCATGCACTGGAATTTTCTGCTTATCCCCACGAAGTTCTTAATGAAGTGGCAAGGGTTTTGACTCCCTGTGGCCATGTGGTGATCGTAGTGGTGAATCCACTCAGTCTGTTCGGTTTAAGTAAATGGGTCGCACGATATTTCTCGTCCCGTGCGATATGGTCATACCATAGTCTCCGTTACAGCCGTCTACTCGATTGGTTGCGGTTGCTCAACCTGCAACCCATTCAGGCCGTTTCCGGTTGCTTTGGCTGGCCATTACAACACCCGGCTACGTTGGATCGAAGAAGCTTCCTGGAAACTATCGGCCAAAAGAGTAAGTTGCCCTGGGGCGCCTTTTATATTGTGGTGGCCAGAAAATACACCGCTCGGCTAACCCCGGTTAAACCAGGATTGTGGCGTTCAATCAGCCTTCCGGTTTTACCAGCCACAAAGAAAAATGGCGCTATGAAAAAACCATTTGATGGAGAGCAGTAATTGAAGGATGTAGAAATTTTTACTGATGGTGCCTGCCGGGGAAATCCTGGCCCTGGTGGCTGGGGCGCACTGCTGCGATACGGGGATCTTGAGAAAAAACTTTACGGCGGTGCCCTGGATACAACCAATAACCGTATGGAACTGACGGCTGCCATTGAGGCGCTCTCTGCATTAAAGAAACCCTGTAGAGTTGCTTTGACCACTGACTCCGAATATGTGCGGCAGGGGATTACCACCTGGCTGTCCAACTGGAAGCAGAAGGGCTGGAAGACCTCGGCAAAAAAGCCTGTGAAAAATATTGACCTCTGGCAGCAGCTGGATCAGCAGGTGGTCAGGCATGAGATTCAATGGCACTGGGTAAAGGGCCACAGTGGTCACCGCGAAAACGAGATTGCTGATCAGTTGGCAAATCTTGGCATCGATGAACTTTTATCAAACCACAGACAATAAATCACTTAGCATAACAAGGTGTTGCCATGCGGCAGATCGTCCTAGATACAGAAACCACGGGACTGGAAACGAGCCAGGATCACCGGATTATAGAAATCGGCTGTGTTGAGCTCGTTAATCGCCGTCTCACCGGTCGGCATTATCACCAATACATCAACCCCCTGCGGGAAGTGGATGATGGTGCGATGGAAGTGCATGGGATCAGTAATGAGTTTCTTGCCGATAAACCACTATTTGCCGACGTTGCCGAGCAATTCCTGGCTTTTATTGAAGGCGCTGAGCTGGTCATTCACAACGCCCCCTTTGATGTGGGATTTATTGACCATGAGTTCAGAAAGCTGGACGGTTTTGGCAGGGTAATGGATTACTGCACTATCGTGGATACCCTGGTAATGGCCAGGCAGCGTCACCCCGGCCAGAAAAATAACCTCGACGCCCTTTGCAAGCGGTATGCCGTGGATAATGCCCAGCGTGATTTACACGGCGCTCTGCTGGATGCTGAAATTCTTGCAGATGTTTACTTGATGATGACAGGTGGTCAGGTGGATCTTGTTCTGGGCGGGCAGAGTCATACCACTGGTGATCTCGGAACACAGGAGATACGCCGTCTGCCATCTGACCGGCCGCAGCTGCCTGTCATCAAGGCCACGGCAGCAGAGGTCGCCGTACACTGTGATCAGCTGACCCGTATTCAACAAATCAGCGATGGCCAGTGTGTCTGGCTTGCCGCGGCTGATGCCGTTGATGAAGCCTCTTGCTAGGGAATAGACATGGCTCATTCCGGGCGATAAGCCCCCCCCGTTTGTTGTGACATAGATCGTCTCTACAAACACCTGAATAGCTGGTCATTGAAAGCTCGTCATTGGTATCAGAGTGCAGCAGAATTGCCCCGAAGTGCTTTTTAGGCCTATTGGAGTAAAGATAAACCTCAATGTCTACGATCAGCAAGCTTGCGGTAAAGGCGCGAGATGTAATAGCGAGATGAGGATCTAGAACCGGGTAAGCAATAATGGTTTGCTTTTACCTGCGAGGCAAGTCACCCGAACTGGTTGATAAACACCTTATAAATTGTCAGAGATGCGTGATAGCCATTAAATCGCTGGTCTGTCGACTCAGCCCCAAACCACGGTGACTAATAATGTTATTATTAAAATATCTAGATGTGTTACACAGTATAGCTGACCTCTGTTTTTGTAATGGTCGGTGATCTGAAATAGGCATTTGATGGTATGTATCAAATAAATACACAGGCATTAAAGCTGGTCAGGGAAGAGCTCGATAAGGAAGTCGGTCTCCTGGTTGATCTGCTTGAGCAGCCGATGGAATCCATTAACTGGTCTGAATGTAACCGGGGCTTATCTCAGCTCCATGGAGTATTTTGGCTACTGGAAATGGTCGGCGGTAAAATGCTTCTGGACGAAATGCAGGAGACCGTCAGAAAAGCGGAGGATGACTCTCCTGGCGCAGCGGTGGTGAATACTGTCAAACACTCACTGGAACTGATACCCGGTTATGTCTGCCAGCTGCAAATGCATGGCAAGGACAGCCCGCTGTTGTTGTTGCCAGAGATCAACCAGTTACGGGCAGCCCGCAAGCAGCCTCAGCTCAATGAATACCAGCTACTGAATGGTTTAATGCCGGATGTCCCAACGATTTCCTCGGTGGCGCAGAAGGATCATCACTCAATCGAGGCGATCCGGGTCGCCCGACAGCTCTACCAACAGGGTTTGGCGCATGTTCTCAAGGGAAGTACTCGTCCCACCGCGATAAAAGTGATGGCCCATGGTATACAGCGCTTGCGCAATTCACTTAGCGACGAAAAAGAGGCCATCTACTGGGCATTGGTATTTGATGTGTTGGGTGCACTTTATCGCGGTGCGCTTGGTTTTGAGCAGAGCCGTTTGAGAAGTCTGATGGCTATTGAGCGGCAGCTGCGCATGCTGTCTGACAACGCACCCGCTGAACAAAGTTATCCCATATCGCTGCAACAGAATATGTTGGCCAATTTTCTGTTGTCCGGCATGAATACCGAGGGTGCTGCCAAACTGGCGGCTCGCCTTGGCATCTCACCACTGGATTTTACTGCTGCTGATATTCGCAATATGCGGGCTATGTTTGTGGAAGAGGGCAGTCAGTCTTTTGTTGAGCGCCTTACCATGATCGCTACCCAGATTGAGCAATTGCGGAGCTTGCTGGATGATCAGGTGGCACAGGAGAGTAACGGGAGCGGACCTCTCCAGGAAGCCGCCGTACTTTTTGCTGCACTATCTGAAGAGTTGAAAAACTGTGGGCTGGGTCTGGCTGAAGAGCGTTGTTCTCAGCATGCTCTTGCCATTGGGAACCTGACGGACAGTATATTACCCTCTGGTATTATTGAGGAGATGGCAGATACGCTGCTATATCTGGACTCTATTATTCTGGAGCTCCAGTCGCGGCCACACTCTGAAAGTGAACGCAGTCAAATTAATGCGTTGAGCATTAAAGAGGTTGTTGAAGAAAATATAATCAGTCATGCGCAACGGCGAGTGTTGCAGGAGGCATCGAGTCATCTGGCCAGTATCATGCAGCTGACCTCGGATTATTGTGATGGTATTGCCGGCGATGAGCTGGCCAAACCACTGGCCGATAACTTCAAGATGATATTGGGTGCGGTTGGCATACTCGGCCTGACGCGCGCGGAGAACGTAACAGTCCGCTGTCTCAATATTATCAATCAGAGCCTGGGCCCAGCCAGCCAGCTGGCACTGTCATCCATCATCGAGATATTTGCCGATGCCGTGGTAAGCCTGGAGTACTACCTGGATAATCGCCGCTGGAATCCCGATTTCGAAGATACCGTTCTCGGTGTGGCTGAAGAGTGTCTTGAGAAACTGGAAAGCTAGCTATACCTCCAGAGAACCTCCAGAGAAACAGCAGCCAATGCCGGATTATCACTTTGAACCCTGTATCAGCATTCCCGAAGATAATGGCTGCCAACCGTTATTTCTGCTGGTACGTGGTCAGCAATTGCTCTGCCGGACGAGCCCGGATCCCGACATTCTGTTTGATGGCGATGAAGTGGATACCTCAGGATTTCCGGTGCACCTGCTCGGGTTGTTCCAGGGCTGCCCCTGTTATGTGGTAGACATGACGCATGCTCAGGTACTACCGGCGGGGACTGAATGGCGTGATCTCCGTGCGTTGTTACAGGATCTCTCCGCTGAACTTTTCAGTCTGGCCGGACGGGCCTGTCAGGTTGCTCAATGGGATCTTCAGCACCGTTATTGTGGTTTCTGTGGCAGCCAGACGGTGGCTTCCCCGCGTGACCGGTCGCGGTGCTGTAATGCTTGCCATGCGTTTTTTTACCCCAGAATATCGCCTTGCGTGATTGTCCTGATAACCCGGGGCGACCATTGTCTATTGGCCAGCAGTGCTCGCCATCAGGGAAAGTTTTACAGCGCGCTGGCAGGCTTTATTGAGCCGGGAGAGTCGGCAGAACAGACCCTGCACCGTGAGGTAATGGAGGAAGTGGGTATTCGGGTGGACAACCTGCGTTATTTCGGAAGTCAGTCCTGGCCGTTTCCAGGGCAGTTGATGATTGGCTTCCATGCCGATTATCACTCCGGCGATATTCAGGTAGACGGTATCGAAATCACCCAGGCGGACTGGTGGCGATTTGATCGTTTGCCTCCCTGTCCGAGCTCGCGAACCCTCTCGGGTCAACTGATCCAGCATTTTGTTGATAGATGTCTGGGCATAGACCCACTACCATGACTGCTTCCACGCTAGTGTCGATCATTGTAGGCATCATTTTTTTGCTGCTGGCACTGAGGTTGCTGCTGAGCGGGGGCATGCTCAAGGCAATCGTGCGAGCCGTACTTGGGCTATCGTTTCTGGCAGCCAGTGCCATGTTTTTTCTCGGTGGCTACGATCTGCTGACCTATAAACGATTACTGGTGGAGCAAACCGTGGCCACCTTGCAGTTTGTCAAACTGGCGCCTCAGAGCTACCGTGTGTTGCTTGTTCAGGTTGATGGAGAGGAACACCACCTCCAATTGTTTGGGGATCAGTGGCAACTGGATGCCCGGACCTTGCGCTGGCATCCTTCCCTGGCCAGTATCGGTTTTAAATCCCAGTACCGACTGGACAGAATCAGTGGTCGTTATGTGGATATAATTGAACAACAGCACGGCGAGCAGACGGTACACCCGCTGCAAGTCAGCCCCTATGGTTTTGATGCCTGGCAGATACTCGGACAGGTACCCTGGTTGCAGGAGTGGGTCAGCGCTAAGCAGGGCACTGCAACTTATCAGCCGATGGCAGATGGTGCAGTTTACGAGGTGACGCTGGTCTATGGCGGGTTGCTTGCCCGTCCGATCAATAGCGAAGCCAAGCGGGCAGTATCCGGTTGGCGATGATCTTCACGAACAAATGCGCGTTATTTCTAGAGAGTAGACGGATAAGGGAGTCACACATTGGATTTTTTACTGGAATACGGACTTTTTCTGGCCAAAGTCGTTACGGTTGCTTTGTCTTTGGTAGTAGTGCTGGGATTGCTCGTCAATCTTGGTGGCCGCATCCGCAAGCAAGAGGGTGTCCTGGAAGTTGAGAAAATCAACGATACCATCGAGCAGCTGGGGAACGCTGTGCAGACAGCCATGCTCGGTAGCACAGAAAGAAAAAAACTGGCAAAGCAGAAAAAGAAAGAAGCAAAAGAGCGGTTAAAGCAGGTATCAGAAAAGACACGGGTATTTCTGCTTGCCTTCAAGGGCGATCTTCGTGCCTCCGCGGTGGCAAGCCTGAGAGAAGAGATCACCGCTGTCTTGAGTCAAGCCAAACCGGAAGACGAAGTGGTTGTGCTGTTGGAAAGTGCCGGAGGTATGGTGCATAGCTATGGTCTGGCCGCCAGTCAGCTTGATCGCATCAAGAAACGGGGTATTCCGCTCACGGTTTGTGTCGACA
>NVUM01000002.1 GCA_002733125.1 Porticoccus sp. | reverse complement strand
AGGCTTCTTTCATGACTTTGGCGCGAGGGTCGAAGTTTTTGTAGACCCGGTGACCGAAGCCCATCAGCCGGAAGGAATCGTCCTTGTCCTTGGCGCGAAGTACGTACTTGTCGATGTGTTTTTCATCGCCAATTTCCTCGAGCATTTCCAGAACAGCCTGGTTGGCCCCCCCGTGGGCGGGGCCCCAAAGTGCTGCGATGCCCGCAGCTATACAGGAATAAGGGTTGGCGCCTGAAGAGCCGGCGAGACGGACGGTCGAAGTAGAGGCATTCTGTTCATGATCAGCATGAAGTAGGAACAACAAATCCATTGCCTTCGCAACAACGGGGTTGATGTTGCTTTCTTCGCAGGGTGTACCAAACATCATTTGCAGAAAATTTTCTGCGTAACCCAGTTTGTTATCAGGGTACATGTAAGGTTGGCCGATAAAATGTTTGTGACACATGGCTGCCAGTGTTGGCATTTTGGCAATCAGCCGATGTGCGGTGATCATTCGATGCTCTGGATCGTTGATATCCATGGAGTCGTGGTAAAACGATGACAAACCGCCAACTGCGCCACAGAGCATGGCCATCGGGTGCGCATCGTAACGAAAGCCTGACATGAATTGCTCGATAGAGCGATTTACCATGGTGTGATTTCTGATAATCTGCTCAAACTCTATTTTTTCTTCAGGAGAGGGCAGTTCGCCGTTCAGCAGTAGATAACAGGTCTCAAGATAATCCGATTTCTTTGCAAGTTGTTCTATAGGGTAGCCGCGATGAAGCAATACACCCTTTTCGCCATCAATAAAAGTGATTTTTGATTCACAGGCAGCGGTGGTACTAAAGCCGGGGTCGAACGTAAAACAACCTGTTTCGGGCACTTTGGAAATATCGATGACATCCTGTCCGAGAGTACTTTCAAGTATCGGTAATTCAAGATGAATATCCGTGCCCTCTACAGAAAGATGGACCTTCTTATTGCTCATTGGGTTCTCCTACGAATCAGGGAGCGAGATGCAAGCATCAAGCATGCAAACTATTTCTGAGGCGCAAAACTATAGCCTTCTCTCTGGATTTGTCAATTTTACTGCAAATACAGCGAGTGAATAGCGGCTATCTTTTATAGCTATAGCTCTATCAATGCTGAATGTCGGGCTGGTTTCATTGTAATCCTGTTACAATACTTCTATAATTTTTCCCCGATTTTTAGCCCGGTATGCCGGCGACGGTTTAGCCGATTTTCCCTGCGTTATATTTCTGCATTCTGCCCAATCTGCGGACTTAAGGTGTGTATATCGTGAACAAGAAAAGACCTGTAAATCTCGATATCGGAACAATAGAGCTTCCGATAACTTCCTATGTATCTATTTTACATCGTGTTTCCGGTGTTGTGCTGTTCGGTGCAATTGCTGTGTTCTTGTGGTTGCTGGATACCAGCTTGTCCTCTGAAGAGGGGTTTAATGCTATCAGGGAAACGATGGGCAGCCCGATTTGCCAGTTGATTGTCTGGGCAGCGTTGGCGGGCCTGGCCTACCATATTGTTGCGGGTGTCCGGCACTTGATTATGGATTTTGGTGTAGGCGAAACCCTTGAAGGTGGTCGCCTGGGCGCAAAAATTGTCCTGTTTGTTGCTGTTGTTCTAATTATTCTCGCAGGGGTCTGGGTATGGGTATGATTACCAATGTTACAAGCTTCAGCCGCAGTGGTCTCTCGGACTGGCTGCTGCAACGTGTTACCGCTGTGGTTATGGCTGCCTACACGGTATTCATCACAGCCTACCTGCTGTTTAATTCCGGCCTTGAATACAGTCAGTGGCTCGGTCTGCACAGTCATATCGCCATGAAAATCTTTAATGTTCTGACAGTGCTGTCTATCGCTGTCCACGCCTGGATCGGTTTGTGGGCGGTATTGACCGATTACGTCACAGAGCGTCTGCTTGGTCCAAAGGCCACAGTGCTGCGTATTTTTCTTCAGCTGGGGATGATTACAGTCACTCTGGTTTATGTCATATGGGCTCTTGATATCGTATGGGGAATCTAAATCCATGAGTAGTGTAAGAACCATTTCGTTTGACGGCGTAATCGTCGGTGGTGGTGGTGCTGGTATGCGAGCCGCACTCCAATTGGCCCAGTCTGGCTATAAGACGGCAGTGATTTCTAAGGTCTTTCCGACGCGCTCACACACAGTTTCAGCGCAAGGTGGGATTACCTGTGCGATTGCCAGCGATGATCCCAACGACGACTGGCGCTGGCATATGTATGACACGGTGAAAGGTTCCGATTATATCGGTGACCAAGAGGCTATTGAGTATATGTGTTCTGTCGGGCCTGAAGCAGTATTTGAGCTGGAGCACATGGGCCTTCCATTTTCTCGTACCGAAGAGGGTCGTATTTATCAGCGGCCGTTCGGTGGGCAGTCCAAAAATTTTGGTGAAGGCGGACAGGCA
The DNA here is from genome assembly GCA_002733125.1 of Porticoccus sp. GTDB lineage: Bacteria > Pseudomonadota > Gammaproteobacteria > Pseudomonadales > Porticoccaceae > Porticoccus. The sequence goes on along the minus strand of NVUM01000002.1, from coordinate 235,086 downwards.
GCAAGAACCTGTGCTGCTGCCGACCGTACGGGCCATGCGCTGTTACACACGCTCTACCAAAATAATATCAAAAACAATACGGTGTTTTTTAATGAGTGGTTTGCAGTCGACCTCGTGAAAAATGCCGATAATGCAGTCGTCGGCGTTATTGCTATCAACATTGAAACGGGTGAAACCGTTTACGTGAAGTCCAAGGCCACGGTGCTCGCTACCGGCGGTGCAGGAAGGATTTATGCGTCGACCACCAATGCGCATATCAATACGGGTGACGGTGTCGGTATGGCCCTCCGGGCTGGTTTTCCAGTTCAGGATATCGAGATGTGGCAATTCCACCCCACTGGTATTGCTGGTGCCGGCACGCTGGTGACAGAAGGCTGTCGCGGTGAGGGCGGTTATCTGATCAATAAAGATGGTGAGCGTTTTATGGAGCGCTATGCCCCCAATGCTAAAGACCTGGCGGGTCGGGATGTGGTTGCCCGGTCCATGGTTCTGGAGATTCTGGAGGGCCGTGGTTGTGGTGAAAAAGGCGATCATGTGTTGCTGAAGCTAGATCATCTCGGTGAAGAGATTCTCGAGAGCCGTTTGCCCGGTATCTGTGAGTTGTCTCGTACGTTCGCTCATGTGGATCCGGTCAAAGAACCCATCCCTGTCGTGCCCACTTGTCATTATATGATGGGCGGTGTTCCCACTAATGTTTCTGGCCAGGCGCTTACACTTGATGCCGATGGTAATGATCGGGTTATTGATGGTTTGTATGCCTGTGGTGAGGTGGCCTGTGTGTCTGTCCATGGTGCAAACCGCCTGGGCGGCAACTCGTTGCTGGATCTGGTGGTGTTTGGTCGCTCATCAGGTCTATTCATCGAGCAGGCTCTGCGCGAAGGGGTTGACCTGAAAGAAGCCACTGATGCAGACATTGACGTGGCTATGTCTGGTCTAAATCGAATCAATAATTCGACTGAGGGTGAGACCACCGCAGAGTTGCGGGCTGAGCTGCAAAGTATCATGCAGAACTATTTTGGTGTGTTCCGCCGTGGCGATTACATGCAGGAGGGTATTGAGAAACTTAAGGCTCTTCGTCCCCGGGTAGAAAACGTCCGTCTCGATGACAAAAGCAATGCTTTTAATACAGCACGTATTGAGGCGCTGGAACTGCAGAATCTTCTGGAGGTTGCAGAGGCTACAGCCATCACCGCCGAGGTCAGAAAAGAAAGTCGTGGCGCTCACGCTCGAGAGGACTTTACAGAGCGCGACGATGCAAATTGGTTGTGCCACTCTGTCTACTTTCCCGAGACTAAAGAAGTTGGTAAGCGAGGTGTGAACTTTGCACCCAAAACCATGGAAGCCTTCGCGCCTAAGGCGCGTACCTACTGATAAGGGTTTGAACCATGTTGAAAGTTAGTATTTATCGCTACAATCCTGAGACGGACGAAGCTCCATACATGCAGGACTATGAAGTGGATACTGCCGGCAAGGATGTGATGGTGCTAGATGTTTTAGAGCAGCTAAAAGCGCAGGATTCAACGTTGTCTTACCGCCGTTCCTGCCGTGAGGGTGTCTGCGGTTCAGACGGCGTAAACATCAATGGTAAGAATGGCTTGGCTTGTATTACGCCCCTCTCGGCAGCAGTGAAAAATGACAAGCTGGTACTTCGTCCACTGCCTGGCTTGCCAGTTATTCGGGATCTGGTAATCGATATGGGCCAGTTTTATGCCCAGTATGAAAAGATTCAACCGTATCTGGTAAACAACCAGCCGGCGCCCGCAATTGAGCGCCTGCAGTCTCCGGAAGATAGAGCCAAGCTGGATGGTCTCTATGAATGTATCCTGTGTGCATGCTGCTCTACCAGTTGCCCCTCTTTCTGGTGGAATCCGGACAAGTTTATCGGACCTGCGGGCTTGCTCCAGGCCTATCGTTTTCTGGTGGATAGCCGTGACACGGATACTGAGCAACGGCTTGCCAATCTGGACGATCCGTTTAGTGTTTTCCGCTGTCACGGAATTCAAAACTGTGTGGCGGTTTGTCCCAAGGGATTGAATCCAACTAAAGCAATTGGTCATATCAGAAATATGCTACTGAGAAGTGCTACTTAAAGTACATTACAGTACAATCTGCCAAGGCTTCCCTGGGTGGTGGCCTTGGTGATTTTGTGATCTGACTGACTACAGGAAACATTTCGATGCCTGAAAGCATCATGCAGCAATTTTTGCGCACTTCTCATCTTTCCGGTGGGAATGCTGCATATATCGAAGGTTTGTACGAAACCTATCTACACGACCCGAATGCAGTGCCTGACGAGTGGCGCTCTTTCTTCAGCTCACTTCCCGGTGTTAACGGACATCATGGGCTCGATGTATCCCATGCGACTATTCAGGAGCACTTTGAGTTGCTCGGTCGTCGCAGGGCAAGACCTGTGCCCGCACCTGGTTCCGGTGGCGTCAACATAGAACATGAGCGGAAGCAGGTTAAAGTACTGCACCTCATTAGTTCCTACCGCAACCGCGGCCATCAGCAAGCAAGCCTTGATCCTTTGGGTATAATGAAACGGGAGACGGTCCCGGATCTGCAACTTTCTTATCATGGTTTGACGGAAGCTGACCTTGATACCACCTTTCAGTGTGGCACGTTGTTCATCGGTAAGCAGGAAGCCACGCTGAAGGAGATTATCTCTGCTTTGGAGGAGACTTACTGTCGCCACGTTGGTGTTGAGCTGATGCACATCACTGATTTGGCCGAAAAGCAGTGGTTTCAGCAACGTCTTGAGAGTGTCCGCTCGAAGCCCGTTTATGACCCTGAAACTCGCAAGCACGTATTGCAGCGACTGACAGCCGCGGAAGGACTGGAGCGGCATCTGGATTCCAAGTATCCCGGCACTAAGCGATTTGGTCTGGAGGGCGCAGAATCACTGATTCCCATGCTCGATGGTCTGATTGAAAGAGTCGGGGAGTACGGGGCCAAAGAAATTGTACTGGCCATGGCCCATCGCGGACGACTTAATGTTCTGGTGAACGTGCTGGGTAAAAGCCCGGCTGACCTGTTTGCTGAATTTGAGGGTAAGCGGCATGTTGATACCTCGGGGGACGTGAAGTACCACCAGGGGTTTTCTTCGAATGTCATGACGCCAGGCGGCGAAGTGCATCTGGCGCTAGCTTTCAACCCCTCTCACCTGGAAATCGCCTCTCCGGTAGTCGTGGGATCGGCCAGAGCGCGCCAGGATCGTAGACAAGATCCAGAGGGCGATCAGGTAGTACCCGTCATTGTCCATGGCGATGCGTCTTTTGCTGGTCAGGGTGTGGTGATGGAAACGTTCCAGATGTCTCAGACCCGCGCTTACAAAACGGGTGGAAGCATTCACCTCGTAATCAATAATCAGGTAGGTTTTACTACCAGCCGCAAGGAAGATGCCCGTTCGACAGAATACTGTACCGATGTGGCAAAAATGGTTCAGGCCCCGATCATTCATGTTAATGCCGATGACCCGGATGCGGTAATGTTCGCTACCTCTTTGGCTGCAGATTACCGTTATCAGTTCAAGAGGGATATTGTTATTGACCTATTCTGCTACCGTCGCAGAGGCCATAACGAAACGGATGAGCCGTCTTCTACCCAGCCCCTGATGTACAAGGTGATCAAGAAGCACAAAACTACCCGAGCTCTTTATGCTGACAGGCTCGCAAGTGAAGGTGTGCTTGATGAGTCTGCTGCAGACAGTCTCCTTGCAGATTATCGGAACATCCTCGACAAGGGACATAATGTCGTGAACAAGCTGGTCTCAGAGCCAGATGATGCACTGTTTGTCGACTGGTCTCCCTATTTGGGGCACGAATGGGTAACGCCGGCGGATACGTCTTATCCATTGGCTAAGCTGAAAGATCTGGCAACCAGAATGTGTCGGGTGCCAGAAGGTATTGTGTTGCAGCGGCAGGTGGAAAAAATTTATGACGACCGGCTGAAGATGGCGGCTGGGGCTTTGGAGTTGAATTGGGGCATGGCCGAACTTCTGGCTTATGCAACGCTGTTAGAGCAGGGTTACCCTATTCGTATGACTGGCCAGGATATCGGCCGCGGTACCTTCTCTCACCGTCACGCAGTGCTTTATAACCAGAAAGATGCCGAAACCTACACACCGCTTAAGCATCTTTCAGAAAATCAGCCCGAGTTCGATATCTATGATTCGTTTCTGTCAGAAGAGGCTGTTCTGGCATTTGAGTACGGCTATTCTACAACGGCACCCTCTGGTCTGGTGATATGGGAAGCCCAGTTCGGGGATTTCGCGAATGGTGCCCAAGTTGTCATCGACCAGTTTATCACCAGTGGTGAACACAAGTGGGGACGCTTGTGTGGTCTCACCATGTTGTTGCCACACGGTTATGAAGGACAGGGTCCGGAACACTCATCAGCTAGGCTCGAGCGTTTTTTACAGCTTTGTGCTGAGCACAATATTCAGGTTTGTATTCCGACAACCCCTGCACAGGTCTACCATATGCTTCGCCGTCAGGCGATCAGGCCAATGCGCCGGCCACTGGTAGTCATGAGTCCTAAATGGATACTGCGGCACAAGCTTGCAACTTCCTCTCTGGAAGATCTTGCCGATGGGCATTTTATGCCAGTGATTCCTGAGCGAGAGGTGGCGCCTAAGAAGGCGCGCCGTCTGATATTGTGTTCAGGAAAAGTTTATTACCATCTGCTGGAGGAGCGGATGGAGCGCAAAATTGACGATATTGCCATGGTGCGTATCGAGCAGCTCTACCCGTTTCCCGATGAAGACTTGTTAAATGTACTCAGTGAGTACACCTGTTTAGAGGAGGTGATCTGGTGTCAGGAAGAGCCCATCAATCAGGGCGCCTGGTACAGTAGTCAACACCATATGCGCAGTGTGCTCGATCGTTATAACGGAGATTTAACCCTACGTTATGTCGGTCGTCCTGCCTCTGCAGCGCCGGCTGCAGGCTACATGTCGGCACACCTTGAGGAACAGGCGAAATTTGTTAATGAAGCGTTGAGCTTTTAGCCGCCAAAAACCATCCTTGACCAAGGAAATGATAAAAAATGAGCATTGAAATTAAGGCACCTACTTTCCCTGAATCCGTTCAGGAGGGAAATATTGCTACATGGCATAAAAAGCCAGGGGATTCCGTTACCCGCGACGAGTTGCTAGTGGATATCGAAACGGACAAAGTGGTTCTTGAAGTGGTTGCTCCCGCAGACGGAACACTGGAAGAAGTCTTGAAAGGCGAGGGAGATATTGTTCAGAGCAACGAGGTCATTGCCCGGGTCACTGCCGGGGCCAGCTCTGCGAAGTCGGCAGCGGAAAAGGAGCCAGAGCCAGAAGCGAAGGCAGAGTCAGGAGCAAAGCCAGACGATAGCAGTAATGATTCGAGTGACGAAAAAATTGCCAGCCCAGCAGCCAGGAAGCTAGCTGAAGAAAAGGGTGTGGATCTGCAAAAAGTCAGCGGAAGCGGGAAAGATGGCAGAATAACCAAAGAGGATATTGTGGCCATTCAACCAGCTTCCCCGGAGCAGCCAGCGTCTGTCAGTGCACCAGCGCCTGCCGCCAGCCTGCCGTCCTTGGCGGAGGGGGATCGGGTCGAAAAACGCGTCCCGATGACACGTATGCGTTCACGTATTGCCGAGCGTCTGGTTCAGGTGACTCAAACGACTGCAATGTTGACCACCTTTAATGAAGTAGATATGCACCGAATCATGAATTTGCGTGCAGAATTCAAGGATTCATTTTCGAAGATTCACAATGGTACCCGGCTCGGATTTATGGGCTTCTTTGTCCGTGCGGCGACTGAAGCACTGAAGCGTTTCCCTGCCGTAAATGCTTCTATTGATGGCACCGATGTTGTTTATCACGGTTATCAGGATGTAGGTGTGGCAGTTTCCACCGATAAGGGCCTGGTTGTGCCAGTACTGCGTAATGCCGACACAATGAGCATTGCTGATGTTGAGAGCACAATTGCTGAGTTTGGTGGAAAGGCTCGTGATGGCAAGCTGTCGATTGAAGAAATGACGGGTGGCACGTTCACGATTACGAATGGAGGCGTTTTTGGTTCGCTGTTGTCAACCCCAATCCTGAATCCTCCGCAAACGGCAATATTGGGTATGCACAAAATTCAGGAGCGCCCAGTGGCTGAAAACGGTCAGGTGGTCATTCGCCCAATGATGTATCTTGCGTTGTCTTATGACCACCGTTTGGTCGATGGCAAGGAAGCAGTGCAGTTTCTTGTGGCAATAAAGGAAATGATCGAAAATCCAGCTAAGATATTACTCGAGATATAATTCTTAGTTAATTGAATTTAATAGGATTAGTAATGACAGAAAAATATGATGTCATCGTGATTGGGGCTGGCCCCGCCGGCTATGTTGCCGCTATTCGCTGCGCCCAGCTGGGTCTTAAGACGGCTTGTATTGAAAAGTGGCAAAATGCCAAGGGCGAAGGCGTTAATGGAGGCACCTGCCTGAATGTTGGGTGTATTCCATCAAAAGCATTGCTGGATAGCTCTTATAAATACCATGAGGCAAAAAGTGAATTGTCTGTGCATGGTATCAGTACCACGAGTGTAAAAATCGATGTAAAAGCGATGATTGAGCGCAAAACCAAAATTGTGGAGCAGCTCACGGGTGGTATTGCAGGTTTATTGAAAAGTAATGGCGTTACTTCTCTGTTTGGCACAGGTAAGTTGTTGTCTGGGAAGGAAGTTGAGTTGACCGATCACAAAGGCGGCAAACAAGTGCTTGCTGCTGAGAACGTGATTATTGCAACAGGTTCTCAGCCCATCAACATTCCAGTGGCCCCCATTGACGGCAAAATTATTCTCGATTCCACTGGTGCCCTCGAATTATCGTCTGTACCAAAGCGATTGGGCGTGATTGGTGCCGGAGTCATTGGGCTGGAGTTGGGAAGTGTGTGGAACCGTCTGGGTAGCAAGGTTGTGCTCCTCGAAGCAATGACGGATTTCCTGTCTATCATGGATCAGCAAATTGCTAAAGAATCACTGAAGATATTTACCAAGCAGGGGCTGGATATCCGTTTGGGTTGTCGGGTTACTGGCAGCGATGTGAAAACCAAAGAGGTCGTTGTCACCTATCAGAACAGTGACGGTGAAGAAGTCAAAGAGACCTTTGATAAATTGATAGTCTGTGTCGGTCGTCGACCCTTCACTGAAGGGCTTTTGGCGCCTGATTGCGGAGTCAACCTCGATGAGCGTGGCTTTATCTTTGTCAATGARAAATGTGCCACTAATGCGCCYGGRGTATGGGCTGTCGGTGATGTGGTACGAGGACCGATGTTGGCTCACAARGGYTCMGARGAAGGYRTYATGGTCGCCGAGCGYATYKCGGGCCARAAAACCCAGATGAATTACGATATCGTACCCAATGTYATYTAYACRCAYCCGGAGATTGCCTCCGTTGGCMAAACYGAAGAACAGCTGAAGCAAGCSGGCGAGCCRTACAGTRTYGGTGTATTTCCTTTCRTTGCCAGTGGTCGCGCTCTTGCAGCAAATGACAGCGAAGGGATGGTAAAGCTGATTGCTCAYGCTGAAACAGAYCGTATCCTCGGTTGCCAYATCGTCGGTCCCAGTGCAGCGGATCTTGTGCAGCAAGTGGCGATTGCGATGGARTTTGGGKCGAGTGCAGAAGATATYGGTATGACRGTYTTTGCACAYCCGACGYTATCAGAGTCGGTGCACGAGGCGGCACTGGCAGTTAATGGTCACGCCATTCATATACCGAACCGCAAAAAACGGAAATAGTTTTTGTCTTATAACTCCGCAGTTCTCTACGATCTGCGGAGTTTTCTTATTTATTATCCTTTAACCGACTGAACGGGAATGACAATGAACCTTCACGAATATCAGGCAAAGCAGCTGTTTGCTGAGTATGGTCTGCCAGTATCCGAGGGCATAGCAGCAGAAACTGTCAAAGAGGCTGTTGCGGCTGCCGATGTGATTGGCGGTGACCGCTGGGTAGTAAAAGCCCAGGTACATGCTGGTGGCAGAGGCAAAGCGGGGGGCGTCAAGCTGGTGACATCCAGAGCCGAAATCGAGGCTTTTGCCCGGGAATGGCTGGGTAATCGTCTGGTGACATACCAGACGGATAGTAATGGGCAGCCAGTAAGTCGGATCCTTGTTGAGTCAGTCACAAACATTGCCCAGGAGTTATACCTTGGTGCTGTTATCGACCGCTCAACCCGTCGCGTGGTTTTTATGGCATCCACAGAAGGTGGCGTTGAAATCGAGAAAGTCGCGGAAGAAACCCCAGAGAAAATTCTCAAGGCGATAATTGACCCGCTCACAGGAGCACAGCCCTACCAGGCTCGCGAGTTGGGCTTTAAGCTGGGCCTCAACGCTGAGCAGATCAAACAGTTCTCCAAGCTATTTCTCGGCCTGTCTAAGTTATTCCATGATTATGATCTTGCACTGCTGGAGATTAATCCGCTGGTCATTACTGAAGAAGGTAGTCTGCATTGTCTCGACGGCAAGATTAATATTGATAGCAATGCCATGTATCGTCAGAAGAAATTACAGGGTATGCACGACCCTTCGCAGGAAGATGCCCGCGAAGCTCACGCCGCCAGATGGGATCTCAACTATGTAGCCCTGGACGGAAATATCGGTTGTATGGTGAATGGTGCCGGCCTCGCTATGGGTACGATGGATATTGTCAAATTGCACGGTGGTCAACCGGCTAATTTTCTGGATGTAGGTGGTGGCGCGACCAAAGAACGTGTGGTTGAGGCTTTTAAAATTATCCTCTCTGACGACAAGGTCGAAGCGGTTTTGATCAATATTTTCGGTGGCATTGTTCGCTGTGATTTGATTGCGGAGGGCGTTATCGGTGCCGTTGAAGAAGTGGGTGTCAAGGTGCCTGTAGTGGTGCGCCTGGAAGGCAACAATGCCGAGCTTGGCTCCAAGCTTCTTGCTGACAGCGGATTGAATATTATTGCGGCCACCAGCCTTACGGATGCGGCTGAGCAAGTGGTAAAAGCAGCGGAGGGTAACCAGTAATGGCAATTTTGATCAATAAATCGACCAGAGTGATCTGTCAGGGGATTACCGGTGGTCAGGGAACCTTTCACTCCGAGCAGGCGATTGCCTATGGCACCAATATGGTGGGTGGCGTTACACCGGGTAAAGGTGGCTCAACTCATCTTGGTTTGCCAGTGTTTAATACCGTGGCGGATGCTGTGGCCCAGACGGCGGCTGAGGCCTCTGTTATCTATGTGCCGGCACCTTTCTGCAAGGATTCCATCCTTGAGGCTGCCAATGCGGGAATCCAGTTGATTGTCTGTATTACGGAAGGTATTCCCACGCTGGATATGCTGGACTGTAAAGTCAAGTGCGATGAATTGGGCGTACGGCTGATCGGGCCAAACTGTCCCGGTGTGATCACGCCGGGTGAATCAAAAATCGGCATCATGCCCGGCCATATTCATCTTCCGGGCAGAGTGGGAATTGTATCCCGTTCTGGCACCCTGACCTATGAAGCGGTCAAACAGACCACTGACTCAGGGTTTGGCCAGTCCACTTGTGTGGGTATCGGTGGTGATCCGATACCGGGGTCCAATTTTATAGACATACTGGCCCTGTTTGAAAAAGACCCGGCTACCGAGGCGATTGTCATGATTGGCGAGATTGGTGGTACTGCCGAAGAGGAAGCCGCCATGTACATCAAACATAACGTTACCAAACCGGTTGTATCCTACATTGCCGGTGTGACAGCCCCGGCTGGGAAACGTATGGGCCATGCGGGTGCTATTATTGCGGGTGGCAAGGGTACGGCGGATGAAAAGTTTGCCGCTCTGGATGATGCAGGTGTTAAAACCGTGCGCAGTCTGGCGGAAATCGGTAATGGTCTGAAGGACGTCACTGGCTGGTAGTGCTGATCTTTCCAGTTGTCCAAAAAGGCGGTCTGAACGGGCCGCCTTTTTTATTGAACTCATGAAAGCTGATTTAAGCAATTATTTCGGGAATAAACATTTATTTCTGTCAGGAATTTCAACGGTGTGCTTGATTTTTGGTTTGCTGCCCCCATTTCTGCACCAGCCAAAAAACATTTCGCTTTTAACTTTGTAACAAGGAGACGATGTCAGCCATGACTGTTGAAACCCACGGTTTTCAAACAGAGGCCAAACAGCTTCTGCACCTGATGATTCACTCACTTTATAGTAACCGGGAAATCTTTCTCAGGGAGTTGATTTCAAATGCTTCCGATGCTGCGGACAAACTGCGATTTGAAGCGCTGTCCGATAATGGGCTTTACGATGGCGATAGCGACCTGCAGATCAAAATAGATCTGGATCCCGATGCCGGAATCATAACGCTGCATGATAATGGTGTCGGCATGTCGAAGGAGGAGGTGATTGAAAACCTTGGAACTATTGCCAAGTCCGGTACTGCACAATTCTTAAATACCCTCTCGGGAGATCAGCGCAAAGATGCCCAATTGATTGGCCAGTTTGGTGTCGGGTTCTATTCTGCTTTTATTGTTGCTGACAAAGTTGTGGTTGAAACGCGGCGTGCTGGTGCGAGTGATAATCAGGCTGTTCGCTGGACCTGTGAAGGCGAAGCTGAGTACAGCATTGAAGATATAGAAAAGCCYTCTCGCGGCACTTCCATTACGTTGCATTTAAAAGATGATGCGCTGGAGTTTGCCAGTCARCTGCGGGTGCACAATATCGTCAAGAAATACTCGGACCATATCGGCATCCCGGTGGCCATTAGAAAACCCGACCCTGACGCAGAAGAAAATACTGAAGCGCCGGTTTATAAATATGAAGTAATCAACAAGGCAACCGCCCTGTGGACGCGCCCGCGCAATGAGATAACCGATGAGGAATATAAAGAGTTCTATAAGCACCTCACCCATGATTTTATGGAGCCGTTGATCTGGTCTCACAATCGGGTCGAAGGCAAGCTGGATTACACAAGTCTGCTCTATGTGCCGGGGCATGCACCTTTTGATCTTTATAATCGTGACGTTGCCCGGGGTCTGAAGCTGTACATTCAGCGCACCTTTATTATGGATGATGCTTCACAGTTCTTACCTTCATACTTACGCTTTATTCGAGGAGTCCTGGATTCCAACGATCTACCACTGAATGTCTCACGGGAAATTCTACAGCACAGTCCCGCTGTGGACTCCATCCGTTCCGCACTGGTAAAGCGCGTGCTGGATATGCTGGACAAAATGGCCAAAGAGTCACCGGATGACTATGACAAAATGTGGAAGGAGTTCGGTACCGTTTTGAAGGAGGGGCCAGCAGAGGATTATGCGAACCGTGAGCGTATTGCGGGACTGCTTCGTTTTGCCACGACCAAGACAGAAGAAGAAAAGGAAACGGCTTCATTGGCAGATTATCTGTCCCGCCTGAAGGAAGGGCAGGAAAAAATATACTACCTTGTGGCAGATAATATGACTGCGGCCCGAAACAGTGCCTACCTTGAGGTCTTCCGCAAGCAGGACGTAGAAGTGCTTTTGTTGACCGAGCGCCTCGATGAATGGACCATTTCCCATATTCATGAGTTTGAAGGGAAAGTGCTGCAGGACATTGCAAAAGGAGAACTGGAAGATACCATTCTTACTGACGACTCGGAGAGTGCAGACAGTGACGGTGAGAAAAAGCAGGCTTCATCAGAACTAATCGACAAAATTGCCAGTCGCCTGAGCGACAAGGTCGAAACTGTCAGAGAAACCCGACGGTTGACGGATTCTCCTGCCTGTCTCGTGTATGCTGAGGATGCATTGAGTCCGCAAATGCGAAAATTGATGGAAGCTGCTGGGCAGCCAGTTCCTGCAGATAAACCGACACTCGAGATCAATGTCCATCATCCGCTTATCAACCAGCTGAGCAAGGAGGAAGATACTGAGCGATGTGCTGATCTGGTGTCATTGCTTTACGATCAGGCTGTGCTGTCCGCCGGTGATCAACTGGACAACCCCAGCCTCTTCGTTCGCCGACTCAACCAGCTKTTGTTTGAGGGRGCAKCATAGCCGTGCTCCCTGGCTTCAACCTATAATCCCGRAAACAACGATAATCAGAAGTTGRAAGCATGGTGGCAYCACAAAAAATTGCAGTWCTGGGYGGCGGTACRTTTGGTACCGCCATTGCCAATATGATTGCKACCAATGGTCGMAATGTGGTCYTGTGGATGCGGGATGAAGAGAATGTTGMACGCTGCCGCCAAACACGTGAAAACCACCTCTAYCTTCCCGGYTATCAGYTACACCAGAATYTACAAGTATCCAGTGACCTTCATGRAAGCCTAGAGGGGGCTGAGGTTATATTCTTCTCTGTCCCCAGTTCCGCATTTCGCGCTTTAGCAAAAGATGCCAGACAGTATATTGCTACCCAGGCCATGGTTATCAGCACTGCCAAAGGGATTGAAGCCAACACATTCAAGCTGATGAGTGAAATCCTCGAAGAGGAACTTCCAGAGGCCAGGGTTGGGGTTATCAGTGGGCCCAATCTTGCCAAGGAAATTGTCAACAGGGCCATCACTGCTACAGTTATTGCCAGCGACGATGAGCGTTTATGCAAGGAAGTGCAAGTGTTGCTGGGTTCTCCCTATTTTCGCGTTTACGCCAACCGCGATCGCTTTGGTGTGGAGTTGGCCGGTGCTTTAAAAAATATCTATGGGATTGCTGCCGGTATGGGTGCAGCCATGAAAATGGGACAAAATACCACCAGTGTATTAATTACCCGCAGTCTTGCAGAAATGAGCCGGTTTGCCGCCAAGCTGGGAGCGAACCCGATGACTTTTCTGGGGCTGAGCGGGGTCGGTGATTTATTCGTTACCTGTACTTCCCCGCTGAGCCGGAATTATCAGATAGGCTTTGCTCTGGGTGAGGGCTTGACACTCGATCAAGCAGTTGCAAAAGTAGGGCAAGTTGCAGAGGGCGTCAACACCACCAAAATCATCAAACAGGAGGCTGAAGAATTGGGTATTTATATGCCTCTGGTCAGCGCTCTCTATGAAACCATGTTCAATAAAAAGCCGGTCAGTGAGGTGCTCAGTAGTCTGATGCTCGCTGAGCAAAGTACCGATGTTGAGTTTACTGCAGGGGAATGTCATGAAAGAGACGTTTAGGGTCAATGTATTAAATGTCGATACCTGGATTCGGCTGCTCTATATGATTCTGTTTGTCATGTTGTTAGTGGTCGCGCGTTTTGTTGTACTGATTGTTACTATCATCCAGTTTTTGGTGGTATTGGTTAGCGGGGAGGACAACCATAATCTGAGAACATTGGGGCAGGGTACTGCTCAATGGGTCTGTCAGGCGGTTCTTTTCCTGACCTACAATTCTGAGGAAAAACCCTATCCCTTTACAGATTGGCCTGAAACTCAGGCCTCTGTGGTGGATCACTGGGCGGACGCGGAAGTGGACGAGATACCTGCTGCCGAGTATTCCTCTGCTTCAGATGAGGATGTGCCCTCTTTTGTCAGTCAGAAATCTGGAGCGGAAGCTTCATCAGTTGATGATGCTCAAAAGGAAAAAAGCGAGTAGTAAAAGCCGGTGCTGATCTACCTATTGCGCCACGGCGATGCACCGTATAGTGGCATGGTGGGTGAAAGGTCATTGTCGGCTGAGGGCAAAAATGATCTCGAATCTGTATTGTCGCAGCATCGGACGGAACTGTCCGGGCTTGCTTTAGTGCTGTGCAGCCCGGTTCTTCGTGCCCGGCAAACCATGACAGTTTTGGCAGAAACACTGAATTATCAGGGGCCACTGTTGTTTGATGATGCGCTACGTCCCGAAAGTAGTGTGGCTGCCGTTGAGAGCCGTGTGGGTTCCATGACGGAAGAGACGGTACTGTTGCTTAGTCATCAGCCTCTAATTGGCAAGATTCTTGAGTATTTGACAGATAGGACTGGCTTGGGGTGGTCAATGACCACCAGTTCACTGGCTTGTCTTGATGTTACGGTTTTCAGCCGAGGTTGTGCTGAACTGAAGTGGTTGACCACTCCTGAGCCGGGTTGAATCCGCGGATACTATCCTCCTGAAAATTTGAGCCAATACAACGGGTAAATTAACAGTTGATCAGTGAGAGGAACTCATTCCGAGTGGCTTGATTGTCTCTGAATGAGCCGAGCATGGCAGACGTTTTCATTACCGAGTTTTGCTTCTCTACACCCCGCATCATCATACACATGTGTTTGGCTTCAATAATGACGGCAACACCATTTGCCCCGGTGACCGACTCAATGGTATTCGCTATCTGGGCAACCAGTGTCTCCTGAATCTGGAGGCGGCGAGCATACATGTCGACAATTCTGGCAACCTTTGAAAGGCCCAGTACCTTTCCGTCGGGAATATAAGCAACATGACATTTGCCGATAAATGGCAGTAAGTGATGCTCGCAAAGTGAATAGAGCTCGATGTCCTTGACGATAACCATTTCATTGGCATCGGAAGGAAACAGGGCCCCATTGATTACGTCGTCGAGATTCTGGTGATAGCCGCGGGTCATAAACTCAAATGCTTTGGCTGCCCGCTTGGGTGTATCCTTCAGTCCTACCCGGGTAACCTTTTCCCCGGTAGACTCAATGATATGGGTGTAGCAATCGGTAATTTTCACAAATATTCTCGGCCATTAGCTGTAGAGTCCGGAGCATAACCTTACGTCGGCGATAGGTAAACCTAAAGCCATTTGTTGACAGCAAAAGTACAATGCCTGCATGAAAAAGCAAAGAATCATACCGGCCAGGGTTGGCGATTTGATCAACTGGGGTGCAGAGCGCTTTGAAGCTGAAGGGCTGTGTTTTGGTCACGGCACTGACAATGCTTGGGACGAGGCCCTCAGCCTGGTATTGTTTGTTTTGAGTCTGCCCTGGGATAGCGATGTCAGTATCCTGCAGCGGTCACTTTCCACTGACGAGCAATCGCGTATCACCAGCCTGTTTGACCGGCGTATTAACGAGCGTATTCCGGCAGCTTATATCATTGGTGAGGCATGGTTTGCCGGGTTGTCATTCGCTGTAGATCAGCGAGTATTGGTGCCACGGTCACCTATAGCCGAACTGATTGAATCTGAGTTTTCCCCCTGGTTAAAAACCTCGCCGGCGACTGTTCTGGACCTCTGTACTGGCAGTGGCTGTATTGGGATTGCCTGCGCCCATTACTTCCCGGAGGCTCGCGTGGTGCTGAGTGATATCTCGGCTGAGGCACTGGAGGTGGCCGAGAAAAATATTCAGCGTTATCAGCTCAGTGAACGCGTTATCACTGCAGAATCAGATCTGTTTGCCGGTCTCTGCGGACAACGTTTTGATCTGATCGTTACGAACCCTCCCTATGTGGATGCAGAGGATCTCGCAGACATGCCCAGTGAGTTTCTGCACGAACCGCCTATCGGGCTAGCTTCAGGGATTGATGGTCTGGATTTTACTCGCCGTCTGATTAATGAGGCACTGGATTATCTTACGGAGGAAGGTTCTCTTATCGTTGAGGTGGGCAATTCATGGCTGGCTCTCGAGGATGCATTTCCGGCCATATCATTTCTCTGGATAGACTTTGAGCGCGGTGGTCATGGGGTTTTTTTGTTGACCACACAACAGCTACGTGCACATCGTTTGTCGTTAGACATCGACTAACCACGACAGAGTAAAGCTGATCGTATAAAATTCCTTTCTTGCTGCCTTTTTATCTCTTGTCCGCAGGAGAGTTGATGTGGGCATTCTTACGAACCGATAACCTGGAAAATCCTATGTCTGGCAATACCATTGGCAAGTTGTTTACCGTGACCACCTTCGGTGAAAGCCATGGTGCTGCCCTGGGTTGTATTGTCGATGGCTGTCCCCCTGGATTGTGTTTGAGCGAACAGGACATGCAGCGGGACCTGGACCGGCGCAAACCGGGTCAGTCACGCTATACCACGCAGCGACGTGAAAGTGATCAGGTGAAAATTCTGTCGGGCACATTTGAGGGCAGGACGACTGGAACTCCGATCGGATTAATCATTGAGAATACTGACCAACGCTCTAAGGATTATTCCAATATCAAGGATCAGTTTCGGCCAGCGCACGCTGATTACACCTATTTTCAAAAATATGGTATTCGGGATTACCGTGGCGGTGGCCGGTCTTCTGCACGCGAAACCGCCATGCGTGTTGCGGCTGGCGCGATTGCCAAAAAATACCTGCTAGAAGTTGCCGGCATAACGATTCGGGGATACCTCTCACAGCTGGGCCCGATCAAGGCCGAGAAGGTTCTCTTTGATGAGATAGAAAATAACCCCTTCTTTTGCCCCGATCCCGACAAGGTTCCGGAAATGGAAATCTACATGCAGCAGCTGCTCAAGGAGGGTGACTCTGTTGGCGCAAAAATCACCGTCATTGCCACTGGTGTCCCACCGGGCCTTGGTGAACCGGTATTTGACCGGCTTGACGCAGAGATCGCTCATGGTTTGATGAGTATCAATGCCGTAAAGGGCGTTGAAATTGGTGCCGGATTTGATTCGGTTGCCCAGCGAGGTACCGATCATCGCGATGAAATCATCCCCGAGGGCTTTCTGTCCAACCATGCGGGAGGTGTGCTGGGTGGTATTTCCTCGGGTCAGGATATCGTTGCTCATCTGGCGTTAAAACCGACCAGCAGCTTGCGGGTTCCCGGCCGTTCAGTGGATATTAACGGCCATGCGATTGAGGTTGTGACCACTGGAAGACATGATCCCTGCGTGGGTATTCGTGCCACGCCGATTGCCGAGGCTATGCTCGCAATTACTCTGATGGATCACCTCTTGCGTCATCGTGCCCAGAATAGCCATGTGAGTAGCGGTCTGCCACCAATCCCTGCCAGTACTGGCAGTTAGACAACTGTTTTCTTTGTGACTCACGAGACAGTTCCATACTGGCGGTTGTCTGCGTTCTATTTTTGTTTCTTTGGCCTGTTGGGTGCGCTGTTCCCCTATTGGTCCCTATATTTGCAGTCGCTTGGCTATACGGCTACCGAGATAGGCTTTTTACTGGCTATTCCAATGGCCACCAAGGTGATTGCGCCAAATATCTGGGCCTGGATTGCCGATTATACCGGTGAGCGGCTGGCCATTATTCGTGTGGGTGCGTTGCTGGCCTGTCTGTGTTTTGCAGGTATTTTTATTGACCAGGGTTTCTGGGCCATTACATTGGTGATGACTGGATACAGTTTTTTCTGGAATGCAGTGTTGCCCCAGCAAGAGGTGGTAACCACCAGTTTTTTACATGAACGACCAGAAAACTACAGTCGTATCCGTGTGTGGGGTTCTATCGGCTTTATTGTGTTTGTATTGGGCAGTGGTGCCTGGTTCGACAAATACAGCATTGATACATTGCCCGTCATAGGTATGCTGTTGCTGGTGGGAATTTTTCTGTCCAGTCTCGCCGTGCCCACGCCTGCCTATCGACAGTTCGAAGTCGTTTCGCAGACATTTGCTTCAGTTCTGAAACAACCTGTTGTGGTGGCTTTTTTTGTGGCAGGCATGCTGATGCAGCTGTCCCATGGTATCTATTACAGTTTTTTCAGTATTTACATGGAGTCTCACGATTACAGTAGGAGTGAGATAGGCGTCTTGTGGTCAGTGGGTGTCGTTGCCGAGGTGTTTCTGTTTGTCATCATGCACCGTCTTTTACCACGTTTTGGTGTGCGTCTAATTATGATCAGTTGCCTGTTGGTCGCCACATTGCGCTGGCTATTGATAGGCTACTTCCCCGAACAACCGGTGATATTGGTGCTTGCCCAAGTTTGTCATGCGTTGACCTTTGGAGCCTATCATGCAGCGGGTATCGATTGCATCCGTCGCCTGTTTGAAGCAGGTAATCAGGGTAAGGCTCAGGCCCTGTACAGTGCATTTTGTCTGGGGTTTGGTGGTGCCGTTGGCTCCGGGGCAGGGGGACTAATATGGGATTTCAGCCCGCTGATGGCTTTCCAGTTGGGCTCGCTGTCCTGTCTTTTGGCCAGCTTTGTGATTTGGTTCCGCCTTAAGGATACCCGTCTTTGATATTTTCAGAGCTATCATGCCTTGGTATTCAGGGACTCGGGAGAGAGGCCAATGAAATCCGTTATACTGATTATGATCTTGGTTGGTATTTATCTGTTTTATCCTACCTATGATCTGCTGGTCAAGGACAGCCCGTTTGATGAAACCTTTACATTACAGGGTAGCCAGTTTCTGACGGTTGACCGCTGTCGAGAGGCGGCAATGGCGAAGAAACTGCGCTATTTCCATTGTGCAGGTAGCAGCAACTGGGGCGATTTATTTAGCACCTATGGCAGTTATCAACCTGAAAAACGTTATAGCGACCCTGAATTATTTAAAGAAGACACGAATTGATGACTGGACGCCGGGAGCAATAAAAAACCCACGAGAACGTGGGTTTAATAATTGGTCGGTGTGAGAGGATTCGAACCTCCGACCCCTTCCTCCCGAAGGAAGTGCGCTACCAGGCTGCGCTACACACCGGCGGCGCGCATTATATCATCCTCAATTAAAGAGTCTATGATTCGCCGGGCGTACTGCTCCGGGTTCACTTATGTGACCATTGACAGTATTTGAGTTTTCATCGGACAATCATCGTCCGCTGAATCCCCCTAGAGTATCTGATGCCACGATCAATCTCTGATAGCACTGAAAAAATTCGCGCAAAGAAAAAGCGTTTCCTGGAACGCGAGGAAACAATTATTGAGAAAGCACTGTGCCTGCTGATCAGGGACGGCGTTGACAAGGTGACTGTGTCCGCCATTTCCCGTGAAGCCGGTGTCGGTAAAGGGACCATTTATAAACACTTTCTCACCAAAACAGAAATTCTGATGCGTATCGTGCTCGATTATGAGCGCCATATTACTGAAAACCTTCGCCAGGGGATTGAAGCTGCAGAAGCGGGTGATCCTGGGGCTGCTGCTCGCTCCTATTTTCAGGCCCGTCTCGCTGACCCATCACTGGATCGCCTGGTGCAACTGCTGGAAGTCCGGCTCCATGACAATTATGAAGTGGTTGATAAAATGGATGAACTGCATGCATTGCGACGCTCCAATGTGGATGCGCTGCATTCGATGCTTGCCAAGCTTATAGAAAAGGGTGTGCTCGAGGATGTACCGCCCCATTATCATTACATGGCCTGCTGGGCTCTCGCTCAAGGTGCAGTGGAGGCGTATTTCAATATCAGTTATGGCGTGGCGGTAGAAGACAAGGAAGACTTTTTGAACTTCATAGGTAACATTGGTATCACCATGGGTAATCGCGGGCAATTACGCGACGACAAAATTGCCAGTTCAAGTGCTAATGCCAGTCGAGACGAGATCCATCATTCTACATAGGTGCGGCACAAACCTATGCAACTCCGGGGTAACAACTGCCCCTGTCCTGTGGCCATAAAAATCAAGATAACAGATTAGATTTTCTATATAACTATTTGATTTATATCTACATGTTTGGGTAGTTTGGTCCGCCGCCACCCTCGGGTGCAACCCATATAATATTCTGACTGGGATCTTTGATATCACAGGTTTTACAGTGCACACAGTTCTGTGCATTGATCTGAAAACGCTTTCCCCCCCCTGTTTCCTCAACAACTTCATAAACTCCAGCGGGGCAATAGCGCTGAGCAGGTTCATCATAGAGAGGCAGATTGTGGCTGATCGGTATCTCAGGATTTACCAATTTCAAGTGGCAGGGTTGTGCCTCCTCGTGATTGGTGTTGGATATGAAGACCGATGACAGTTTGTCGAAGGTGAGCCTGTTATCCGGTTTTGGGTAGTCAATGATTTTTGACTCTGAGGCTGGCTTGAGTCTGGCATGATCCGGTTTGGGATCGGTGAGTGTCCAGGGCAGGTGACCATTGAAAATATTGATATCGATAAAAGCATAGGCCGAGCCGATGATATTGCCCCATTTGTGTTGTGCGGGGCCAAAATTGCGGTGCCTGTGCAGTTCCTGATAAGCCCAGCTTGACTGATAGTTGCTGTTGAAGGCTGTCAGTTCATCCTGTTGCCTGTTGTTCGCAATGGCCTCTGCAGCACTTTCTGCAGCGATCATGCCGGTTTTCATCGCACAATGGATACCCTTGATTTTTGCAAAATTGAGCGTGCCGGCGTTATCTCCCAACAAAACTCCACCACTAAAGGTCATTTTGGGCAGAGATTGCATGCCACCTTTAACCAGAGCTCGAGCACCGTAGGATACTCTTTCTCCTCCCTCTAGATACTGTTTGATTACAGGGTGTTGCTTATAGCGCTGGAATTCATCAAATGGGCTGAGATGTGGGTTGGAATAGGAGAGGTCAATCGTCAGGCCCACTGATACAAGATTGTCTTCCATATGATACAGAAAGCCGCCACCGGAAGAGCCTGTTTCACTCAGTGGCCAGCCCGCACTGTGAACTACAAGACCTTGGTGGTGTTTTTCTGGGTGTATTTGCCAGAGCTCCTTGATGCCTATGCCGTAGTGCTGTGGCTGCAAGGCATTGTCATCGAGGGAAAAGTGCTCAATCAGGTGTTTGCCAAGGTGTCCCCGGCATCCCTCGGCAAAAAATGTATATTTGCCCCGGAGCTCCATGCCGGGGGTATAGTCCGTTTTATGGCTGCCATCGGCTGCGAGGCCCATATCGCCGGTTACAACGCCCCGAACGTTATTTTTGTCATCGTAAAGTACTTCTGCAGCAGCGAAACCGGGGAAAATTTCTACACCTAGCTGTTCGGCCTGTTCAGCCAGCCAGCGACAGAAATTGCCAAGACTGATAATGTAATTGCCGGCATTGTGCATGGTTTTAGGAACAAACAGGGATGGAACCTTTATTCCCCGGGTTTTGTTGAATACATAGATATTGTCCTGGCGAACCTCTGTGATGAGCGGTGCGCCGAGCATTTTCCAGTCGGGGAATAGTTCATTCAGGGCGGTTGGCTCCATGACGGCACCCGAGAGAATATGGGCACCGACTTCCGAGCCTTTTTCAAGAACCACAACAGACAGGTCGGGGTTGATCTGTTTCAAGCGGCAGGCCGCTGATAAGCCCGCTGGCCCGGCCCCGACAATAACGATGTCGTAATCCATATATTCACGTTCCACAGCATTCTCCATAGGGTTTCAGTCTGTCATGTCCGGTGTGCGGAGGGTGTGAATTTTAGCCTGTATAGACCCACGGTGCCATGCGGATTTGGGACCCGCCAGTCAGTACCATAAAGTCAGTAATTGATTGTCTGAAAACCGCCCTTTGCCTTGATTTGGCTTGATGGTGGCGGCATGATTAGCACCCCTCAATGCTAACCAATGAATTTCAAAGGGTATTCCATGAAAGTACTTGTCGCTATCAAGCGCGTGGTGGACTACAACGTCAAGGTGAGACCCCGAGCCGATGCTACCGACGTTGATCTCAACAATGTCAAAATGTCGATTAATCCTTTCTGCGAAATTGCTGTGGAAGAGGCAGTACGTCTTAAGGAGCAGGGCCTTGCCAATGAAATTGTTGTCGTTTCAATAGGGCCTCAACAGGCTCAGGAACAGTTGCGTACGGCACTGGCGCTGGGTGCAGACAGGGCTTTGTTGGTGGTTACAGAAGATGTGCTCGAACCGTTGGCCATTGCCAAGTGTCTGAAAGTGTTGTGTGACCGCGAACAACCGGACCTTGTCCTGATGGGTAAACAGTCCATCGACGGCGATAATAATCAGACGGGGCAAATGCTTGCTGCGCTGACTGGGTACCCTCAGGGCACCTTTGCATCAAAACTTGAGCTGACTGGCGATAATAAGGCTATGGTTACCCGTGAGATTGATGGCGGGTTGCAAACACTGGCGCTTAACTTACCGGCAATTGTGACTGCCGATCTGCGCTTAAATGAACCGCGCTATGCCTCTCTGCCCAATATTATGAAGGCCAAAAAGAAACCACTGGATACTTCAACCCCGGATGATCTGGGTGTTTCCATTACACCACGCGTCAAACTGTTGAAGGTTGAGTTGCCTGCTCAGCGAGCGGCCGGTATTAAAGTAGCCGATGTTGAGGAGTTGATGGACAAACTGAAAAATGAAGCGAAGGTGATCTAATGAGCATTCTGATTATTGCTGAACATGATAACTGCGATCTTAGACCTTCGACGCTGAACAGTATCAGCGCAGCGCAGGCGATTGGTGGTGATATTGTCGTATTGGTGGCGGGCTCCGATTGTGCTGGCGTGGCTGACAAGCTGTCAAAGGTACCTGGTATCAAAAAAGTACTTCTGGCTGACAATCCGGTCTATAGCCATCACCTGGCTGAGAATATGGCGCCCCTGGTTGCCGAGATTGCTGAAGGTTTCAGTCATGTACTGGCGCCGGCCAGCACGACTGGAAAAAATCTGATGCCGCGAGTGGCTGCTCTGCTCGACATGCAGGCTATTTCAGATATCAGTGAGGTAATAAGCCCGGACACCTTCAAGCGGCCAGTGTACGCGGGCAATGTCATCGCGACAGTGCAAAGCAGCGATGAAGTTAAGGTGCTCACTGTGCGCTCCACGGCATTTGAGGCGGCTGCGACAGAGGGAGGCAATGCCACCATTGAACAGATTTCCAGTGTACACAATCAGGATAACTGCACCTTTGTAGGCCAGGAGCTGGCCGTTTCAGAGCGTCCGGAATTGACCTCTGCCCGGATCGTGGTTGCGGGTGGTCGTGGCATGGGCAGCAGTGAGGGTTTCGCTATGCTGGAAAAACTGGTCGACAAGCTTGGTGCGGCAATGGGAGCATCCCGTGCAGCAGTGGACGCGGGCTTCGTACCCAATGATATGCAGGTGGGCCAGACAGGTAAAATTGTTGCACCGGACTTGTATTTTGCCGTTGGTATTTCAGGCGCGATTCAGCACCTGGCAGGGATGAAAGATAGCAAAGTCATTGTAGCGATTAACAAGGATCCGGAGGCACCTATTTTCCAGGTGGCAGATTATGGTCTGGTCGGTGATTTGTTTGAGCTGATTCCCGCCATTGAAGCGCAGCTCTGAGTGATGGACAAACTGTAAAAAACCGGTCTCCTGGCCGGTTTTTTAATCCCTGTTTTTTTCTGAGAAGTTGCCATCCCGACCAATCTTCCTGTGGAACTCCTTTCGCTGTTCGGGTGACATGCTGCGCCATTGTTCTTTTAACGCTTCCCGTTTCTCAGGGGGCAGGCTGCGAAATTTTTCACGTGCCTGATGGATGCGTTGGCGCTCTTCCGGCGAAAGTGATTTAAAATACTCACGTCGTTTCTCCAGTTTTTCTCTCTCCGCAGGCGTCATCGATTCATAACGACGTTTCCAGTCTTTCTTGTCGTGTTTAGAGGGATGCCCTTTGTCTTTTTCAGCATAATGACGATGGCTTACGGCAGCCTCGAAGGGGTTTTTGCCCTGGCTGAGATGGCTATTGCCCGGAACAAAAAATTTACCCTGGTAGGCCTGTCCCGGCAGTGAGAAGACGCAAATCAGGGCAAAAGTGAGCACATGTCGAAAAAAATAACTGCGATAGAATATGCTTTTGTACATGTATCAGCCCTTCAGGTTGGACGTGTCGCTGGCCAGCCAGGAATAAAATTCCATATCTTCGTAAAGATCGATTTCTTCACTGAGCATCAACTCTTCTTGAGGGGAGCTATTTTGCTGCAGATTTTGTGTGGGTGGTGAGAACACCAATATAACTGCTACCAGGGAGATTGCCGCCATGCTGACAACCGGGATAAAAACCCCTGGCCACCTGCGCTGATTGACTGCATTGAGAGCCGTGTTTCTTGCTGCCACAAGACGATGGGCTGTTGCAGAATCCAGCTCGTTTTCAGAGTGACGCAAGGTGTCCTGTAGTTGTTTCTCTAGATCAGTCATACCAATAATCTCCCAGTGTGTCCCGAAGCTTGATTAGTGCGCGGGAATAATGGGTTTTAACGCTGCCCTCACTGCACTTCATGGCTATTGCTGTTTCTTTTGTACTGAGTCCTTCCCAGCAGCGCAACATAAAAACCTGTTGTTGGCGAGGAGGGAGATGGATCAGTGCCTCTTTCAAAACACTTATCTGTCGTTCGCGCTCATGCCGTGTATGTGGCGTCGTACTGTCAGGCCCTGCAACGGCTTCGATAGGGTCTTCTTCGGTCACGTCGCCCTGTTTGTCCCGAAAGAGTGAAAGCCATCCTTTAAACTGCCGCTGAAATTTTCTTTTACGGTGCAAGTCATTGATTTTGCTTTGTAATATTCGGTAAAACAGCGGGCGCCATTCGCCACATGGCTTATGTGCATAGCTGACCACCAGTTGGGTCATGGCCTCCTGCACAATATCCAGCGCATCCTCCCTGTCGGTAAGGGAGGTTACTGCGATGGCGTAGGCCCTGCGCTCTACCGACGACAAAAAGTTTTCCATAGATTGCTGCGTCAGAGTCCTGTTCCTTTTGTCGGTACCTGTTCGATTATCCAATCAGGTTAGCAGCATGGACAACTGGCCGTGCTGTCAACGATGGTGATGCAATATTTCATTTAACAGCACTGCTCCACCAATGATGTAGATGTAATCATCCGAGACACTTCTCCGATAGTGATCATGTTTTTTGTGTCTGCCGGAATGACCATAGTGTTTTCTGTATTTGTAGTGCCTGTTGTCGTGTGAATGAAACCTGCGATCACGGTATTGTCCTCGCCTTTGGTCATATCGATAATCATCCCGATAGCTCTTGCGATAGTCGTGGTGATAGTCGTGGCGGTATTCAGCACGAAAATTCGGTTTGTGGTCACGATCTCCGGCCAAGGCCGGCGCCATGCCAAATATGATTGAGCTGGTCAGCAGGCCGATAATGGGAAATTTGTGCATGCCGCGTACTCCATTTTCCGATAATGCTCCTTAGAACGTACCGGTGAGGTATTGGTTGACAAGATTTTTTGATCAGGGCTCGAGAGACAACCAGATTGGGCAGTGGTCAGAGGGTTTTTCCATGGCTCTGATCTGGTAATCAATGCCGGCATCAGTGGCGACAGGCAGGAGGTTTTCCGAGACGAGAATAAGGTCGATTCGAAGACCGCGCTTCGGGTCTGCCTCAAATCCCCGGCTGCGGTAGTCGAACCAACTGAATCGATTGGGTTCATCCGGGTGAAAATAATCAAAACTGTCTTTCAGTGCCAGGCTCTGGAGGCTGGATAGCCATGTTCTCTCTTCAGGCAGAAAACAGCATTTACCAGTGCGTAGCCAGCGTTTGCGGTTTTCGTCCCCAATACCAATATCCCGGTCGAGGGGAGCTATGTTCATGTCGCCCATCACAATGATGTGGTCGCCATTGGCGTGAACGCTCGATATATGATGTATTAGATCTTCGTAGAACTGTTTTTTACAGGGGAATTTCTGTGGGTGGCTTCGGTTTTCGCCTTGGGGGAAATACCCGTTATAGATATGGACCGTACGGTTGTTAAGAGCGAATTTTCCGTAAATCAGCCTTCTCTGGTGGTCTTCCGGGTTGCCAGGTAGCCCCCTCATGTGGTCAGAGATGGGTGTCCGATAGAGCAGGGCAACGCCATAGTGACCTTTCTGGCCGTGATAAATCGCATCGTAGCCCATTCTCTGTATTTCATTGATGGGAAAGATCGCATCTTCAACCTTGGTTTCCTGCAGGCCAATCACATCCGGGGAATATTTGTCGATAAGGGCTTTCAGCTGGTGAAGGCGAGCTCGCAACCCGTTTACGTTAAAAGAAACGATATACATGTCTTGTTCCAGCGGTTACAGCAGGTGTCCTGATTCTGTTTGGTTGGAGTCCCGGTGGCTTTATTGACAACTTGGCGTTATCCACCTGCTTGATTGACTTTAAGCCGATGGATAACGTCGAATGAGAGCCAGCTCAGGGCTGTCCACCGGGCTCAGGGCTGTTGTACCAACATGGATCTGGCATCACTCATTATCAGTACATCGGCAAAGATATTGCCAGTCTCATAGAGTAGTGGATCGCGTTCCGGTAGCGGTTTTGTTATCTCCCCATCCGGGTCAGCGTCGACAGAATTTTCAGCCTGCCATTCCTCGACGGTTTCATAGGGCGATAACCCCTTTGCAGACCGGCGTTTGTTTTCAATGGCTAACCTTGTTAAATCATAGTTTTTGGCTTCTTCGCGACGTTGTTCCTCATTCAGTGATATCGACTGCTGTGCTCTGCGCTCTTTCATCAGTGCCAGTTCATCACTGAGATAGCGCAGATCGGGATCCTGGTTGAGTCGGGACTTGTGACGCTCAATCAATCTGTCTACTGGCAGATCTGTCAGGTTATAACGGCGATGGGGGACGGCATTTATTTTGTCCCAGGGGAGTGCATTTTTTTCACTGCTTTCGCCAACGGTTTCAGCATCATAGAAAGCGGGCAGTTCGATATCGGGAACCACGCCCAAATTCTGGGTGCTTTCGCCTGAAACCCGGTAGAATTTCGACTCAGTCAATTTTAGCTGCCCCTCGCGAACCGGCAGTTGTATCTGGACAGTCCCCTTACCGAAGGTCTGCTCGCCAACGACAAAGCCTCTTTCGTAGTCCTGTATCGCTCCGGCAAAAATTTCTGAGGCAGAGGCGCTGAGCCGGTTGGTCATTACCATCAGTGGGCCGCGATAGTAGGCGTTGTAGCGCGAGCGGTGATTACGTGATACCACTTCATTGGCATCGCGAACCTGCACAATCGGACCCGGATCAATGAACAAGTCTGTCAGTGTGGTCGCTTCCTGCAGAAAACCTCCGCCGTTATTGCGCAGGTCCAGAATGACACCGTCGATGTTCTGTTCGGCCATTTCGCCCAGCAGGCGTTGAACATCCTTGGTGGTGCTTTTGAATTCGGGATCCCGATTATAAAAGGCCTCCACATCAAGATAAAAAGTTGGAATGGTAATGACACCGAAACGGTAATTACCGGAATCGTTTTTTACTTCGATAATTTCAGATTTTGCCGCTTGTTCCTCGAGCTGGATCTTGTCTCTGACGATGGCGATTTCTCGTGTACTGCCAGCGGCTTCACCCACTGCCGGCATGATTTCAAGCTTGACAACGGTATCCTTGGCTCCGCGAATCATGTCCACGACATCATCCAGTCGCCAGCCGATGACATCGACCGTTTCATCCTCGTCTTGTCCAACACTGATAATTTTATCCCCGGCCTTGAGGATCCCCTGTTTGTCTGCAGGTCCACCCGGAATGATCCTTACCACTTTGGTGTGTTCATCCTCCCGTTGGAGTACCGCGCCGATACCGGTCAGAGACAGCGACATGGCAATGCGGAAGTTCTCCATGGAGCGAGGTGACATATAACTGGTATGGGGGTCGTACAACTCAGCCAGAGAGTTCATGAAAATCTGGAAAATATCCTCACTGTCTCGTTGCGATAGCTGCTTTTTCAGGTTGGTGTAACGCTTTACCAATAAGGCGCGGGCAGCATCGGGCTCCTTGTCGCTGAGAATCAGCCGTAGATACGACTCCTTGATCCGTTTTTTCCAAAAAGCGTCAGCATCCTGGACTGATGCTGGCCACTGGGTCTGCTCCAGATCCATATTCAGGCTGTCATCCTTGGTGAGATCAAACTCAAAGCCGCTTTCCAGCAAGTCGATATTGGCCTGCAAGCGTGACTGGGCGCGTTCCTGGTAACGGTTGAAAATATAAAAACCGGCGCTCAGGTCTCCTTTCTTGAGCATATTGTCCAACTCTGTACCCCAACGCCCAAATTCATCAATATCGCTCTGGAGAAGATAACTTTTGGCTGGATCGAGATTGTTTACATATTGAGAAAGAAAGCGGTTGGATAAGCCATCATCCAGAACCTGCTTGCTATAGTGCTTGCTGGATAGTTCATTGACAATTTCAATGGCGGTTTTGGGTTGCTCGGGACTGTAGCTGACCTTGGCAAGAGCTATTGATGTCAGTGTTAACAGCAGTAGACAGAAGGTGTTGCGAATAAAATGAGGCATCAGATGAAATTGTCTCTTGATCAGTAAAGGGTTTAGTTTATCAAAGTTGACCCTTCATAGACCCCGGTCAGCTGAAAATGTTTGATGGAATCTTTAATTACTCGGTAATGCTTGCCCGATTGGGGGCACTGGTTGATCCCGGCTACCTTCAATGAAATGATTGCAGTCTGGATTGGAGATCACCATGACTGATAAAGAACAGCAGCGTCCTGCAGCGCTGGTGACCGGTGCCGCTACCCGGCTTGGCCTGGCATTCGCGACCGCATTGGCAGATCGTGGTTGCGATATCGCACTTCATTATCACCACTCCTCCGAGCAGGCGCAGCAACAGGCTGAATTGATCCGGCGTAGAGGAGTTCGCTGTGAAACGTTCCCGTTTGACCTCGCTGATGATGACCCTGGGTGCTTGGTGGAACAGGTGTATCATTGCTTTCCACGCCTTCAGGTATTAATTAACAGTGCCTCGGCTTACCATGCCGGGACGATAGCGGATACAGACCGCGCACTACTGCAGAAACAGTTCTCAGTAAATTTTTTTGCTCCCTACCTGTTATCTGGGAGCTTCGCGAAGCAAGTGACTCGCGGCTCCATCATTAACATTCTGGATAACAAGATCGCCTTTCAACAATATCAGTATGGTGCTTATCTTATGTCAAAAAAAGCACTGGCCGAGTTTACAAAGCTGGCGGCAATGGAGTTCTCGCCCCGAATTCGGGTCAATGGTATAGCCCCTGGTGTAGTGTTACCGGGGGAAACCCGCACCGGTGATTATATTGATTGGCGGATTCAGGGCATTCCGCTACAGCGCCAGGGCAGGGTGGAAGACCTGACCCGGGCTATGAACTATTTACTGGATAGTGAATTCGTCACAGGTCAAATACTATTTGTGGACGGAGGTGAAGGGATGAACCACCGGGGTCTCAACGCTGAAGACTACGAATCTGGTGATAAAGTTGAATGAGTCAGGGGGTGATCATCTGCATCGCGTTATTATTTCCGTCGGTTCCAATATCGAGGCAGCCAGGAATATTGCACGTTGTTATGAGATTCTGGCTGCTGAAACGATTCTGTTGGCGGCAGCCGACGTTATCCAGACATCACCCGTGGGTTATCAGTTTCAGCCCGATTTCCTCAACACGGCATATCTGATTGAAACACCTCTGGATAGAGTGCCCTTTAATCATTATCTGAAGGCCGTGGAGGACAGGATGGGCCGGCTGAAGGGGCCGATAAAATCTGGCCCCAGAACCATTGATCTGGATATTGTCATTTGGGACGGTGTGATTCAGACCGATGATTTTTATCGTTACGACTACGTGAGAGTACCGGTTCAGGAGCTACTGGATACTTGCGCCATGGTTGCTCGCCGCCCCTGAGAACTCACTTATTCACTCAATCGATGCTCATCATCTGTCTGAACAAGTGAAATTCTTTGCCATTTCCTTATAATGTCGTCCCCATCTGATTATCAATTTGTTTTGGAGATCTATTGTGAAAGCACCTGTACGTGTTGCCGTCACCGGCGCCGCCGGCCAAATTAGCTATTCCCTACTGTTCCGTATCGCTGCGGGTCAAATGCTCGGTGAAGACCAACCGGTCATTCTGCAATTACTGGAAATTACGCCAGCACTGGAGGCGCTCAAGGGCGTGGCCATGGAGCTGGATGATTGTGCTTTCCCGCTACTGACGGGGATTGTTCAGACAGACGATCCGAACATTGCTTTCAAGGATGCAGACTACGCACTTTTGGTCGGTGCTCGTCCCCGTGGACCGGGTATGGAGCGCAAGGATTTGCTGGAAGCCAATGCGGCTATTTTCTCTGTGCAGGGTAAAGCGATCAATGACAACGCATCGCCCGGCATTAAAGTGTTGGTGGTGGGCAATCCAGCCAACACCAATGCCCTGATTGCCCAACGCAATGCACCGAACATTAACCCCCGCCAGTTTACCGCCATGACGCGGCTTGATCATAACCGTGCCATGACCCAGTTGGCCCAGAAGACCGGCACCAGCATTAACGATATTACAAAAATGACGATTTGGGGCAATCACTCTTCGACCCAATATCCTGATCTTCACCACGCTACTGTTCAGGGCAAGGCAGCGATTGACCTGATCGATCAGGCTTGGTACGAATCGACTTATATTCCTGAAGTTCAACAGCGCGGTGCAGCGATTATCAAGGCCCGTGGTGCCTCTTCCGCAGCTTCAGCCGCAAATGCTGCTATCGACCATATGCGCAGTTGGGCGCTTGGCTCAAATTCGGGTGATTGGGTTAGTATGGGCGTTTACAGTGATGGTAGTTACGACATTGCTGAAGGCCTGATCTACTCCTTCCCCTGTGTCTGTAAAAATGGTGATTGGGAGATTGTGCAGGGCTTGGAAATCAATGATTTCTCCCGCAGCAGAATGTCCGCCACTGAAAAAGAGCTCGCCGAGGAACGCGATGCGGTGAGCCATTTGCTGCCCTGAGGTCTGCTTGTCTCAAGCATGTTGTTCTGGAAAAGGCGCTCATATGAGCGCCTTTTTTCATGTCTCAGAGAACGTTTTCCTGATCGGTGAATCTGTATGAAAACGGTCTATACTGAATGCAGGAGCAATTATGGTTACCCTCCATGCGTTGACAGATCATGCCAGGCAACTGGTGCTAAGCCCCAATCGTTCGATGGATTGGAAGGGCAATCTTTATGTGCTGCTTGCCGCTTCTGTCGTATTGCTGATTCTGGCGGCCGGGATGGCTCTCAACGGTGCCTGGCTAGTCCTGCCTTTTGCCGGTATTGAGATTGTTGCATTGGCCACTGCGATGCGTCTGACTCTCCGCAAGCTGGATTTTTGTGAGGTCATCACTGTGCAGAATGGTGTACTCAGGCTTGAACGTGGTAGAGACACCCCTGACTTTAACCTGACGTTTCCTCAACAGTCGGTGAGATTTCTCGTAGATGGCCCAGATCGGCCCATGGGATTGCCGTTGATCGATCTGGTGGCTTTGGGGCACTGCTACCGGTTGGGCGAATTCCTAAACCGTGCCGACCGCTTTAAGTTGGCCAGAGTGCTCAAGGAGCAACTTAACCTGCAAGTCACCAAGTACAATACATTTCAGCGCACCTGTTTCTAGAATTTTTGTTAAAGTAACTTCCCTAATTACCTTCCAATGACCAAAACACCGCAGTGAGGAGACTATTCATGCCATTTCCTGAAGTGGGAAGCGCAGCGCCAGCGTTCAGCCTTAAAAATCAGCGTGGTGAAACGATCAAACTGGCAGATTTTAAAGGCAACAAAAATGTCGTGTTGTACTTCTACCCCAAAGCCATGACGCCAGGTTGTACCGTCCAGGCCTGTGGCATTCGCGATACCAAGGTCGAATTTGCCAAACTTGATACGGTTGTTCTGGCCGTGAGTCCCGATCCTTATCCGCGACTGGCCCGGTTTGAAGAAAAACAGCAGCTGAATTTTGATCTCCTTTCAGATGAGGATCATGCTGTTACGGAAGCCTATGGCTGTTGGGGCATGAAAAAGTTTATGGGCCGTGAGTTTATCGGTGTGCTGCGCACTTCGTTTGTTATCGACAAGCAGGGCAAGATCAGGCTGGTGATGGACAAGGTTAAAACAAAGACTCACCACGATGATATTCTGGGGTGGGTGAAGGAAAATCTGGTTTGAGGTGGAGCCGGTATCGCGCTAAAGTCCCGCTTCTGTTTTATAACGCACCGTTCAAATAAATAATGAGGTAACCGAATGTCATTTGATTTATCACAGGTTGTTATGGCGGCGCCTGCTCCGTCCGGCTCCGAACCAAACCCGATCTTCACACTACTGATGTTTGGTGGGCTGTTTCTGTTTATGTATTTTCTGATTATACGCCCACAGCGTAAACGTCAGAAGGAACACCGAGAACTTACCGGCTCGCTGGGCAAGGGAGACGAAGTGGTTATGAATAGTGGTTTGCTCGGTAAAATCACCAAACTTGATGATGATTATATGACGATACAGGTTGCCAATAATGTGGAGTTAAAGTTCCAGAGGGCGGCCGTTCATGCAGTTTTGCCCAAAGGTACCATCAAGGATATCTGAGAGAAGGCCGCCTATGCGGCCTTTTTTTTGCCCATGATTCCAGACAAGCTCCATCTTGCGCAGCTGCCTACGCCGCTCCAGTTTTTGCCGCGGTTATCCGCTGAATTGGCTGGTCCGAGAATCTGGGTTAAGCGCGATGACCTCACCGGTTGCGCCGTCAGTGGCAACAAAGTCAGAAAACTCGAATTTGTTCTGGCCCAAGCAATATCAGAGGGCGCTGATACTCTGCTCACCTGTGGCGGGCTACAGTCCAATCATTGCCGAACGACGGCTGTTTTGGGTGCACAACTGGGTTTAAAGGTGCACCTGATTCTCAGGGGTGAGCCCCTCGCCGAGAAGCCACCCGATGGCAATTTACTGCTGGGCAGTCTGGTTGGGGCAGAAATCAGCTGTTATCCACAGAACCAATATCAACACTTGCCGGAATTGATTGACCACTGGCTTGATTTTTATCGTAGTCGGAGCCGCAAGCCTTTTGTCATTCCCACGGGGGCCAGTGACGGTATTGGCATCTGGGGTTATCTGCACTCTGTCAGTGAGCTGGCATGCCAATTCAGGGAGCTCGAGATCAAGCCGGACGCGATTGTCTGTGCAACGGGATCTGGTGGTACACAGGCGGGCCTGACACTTGGTTGTCATCTATCCCGGTTGGATATACCTGTGGTGGGATTTGCTGTCTGTGATGATGCCGCGTATTTTCATAACAGGATAATTGAAGATATCAGTGACTGGACGAGACGTTACGGTACATCTGTGGACATGAAGCAAGTGGTTATTCAGATCAACGATCGTTATATCGGTCCCGGCTATGGCCGGGCAACGCCAGAGGTTTTCGCCACTATCCGTCACATGGCCTCTCTTGAGGGACTGATACTCGACCCGGTCTATACCGGTAAGGCATTTTACGGCCTGGTTCAGGAAATCAAGGCAGGGGCGTTTCGGGACGCCTCGGATATTGTATTTATTCATACTGGTGGTCTGTTTGGTCTGTATGCTCAGCGCGATGAACTGGGCATACAGCTTAAACCTTCAACGTCAGGTTTGATTGAGTGACATTAGGCGAATCCATGACTCTGCAATCTGTCGTCAATAGCATCAACGGGTTTGTGTGGGGGCCAGTGATGCTGTGCCTTATCCTCGGCACTGGCCTCTATCTGACGGTTGGTCTGGGCGGGCTGCCAATACGAAAAATAGGGTACGGTTTCAGGCAATTATTCATTGGACGAAAAGGTTGTGGCGATGGGGATATCAGTCCCTTCAATGCGCTAATGACATCGCTATCGGCTACCATTGGAACCGGCAATATTGTTGGTGTTGCCACGGCTGTCAGTATCGGTGGCCCTGGAGCGCTCTTCTGGATGTGGTGTACTGCCTTGCTGGGAATGGCCACCAAGTACGGTGAAGCTGTATTGGCGGTGCACTATCGCGAAACGGACAAGCGAGGCAGGAAAGTCGGTGGACCAATGTACTACATCCGCAATGGATTGGGTCCAAAGTGGGCATGGTTGGGGTTACTGTTTGCGATTTTTGGCACCCTCGCCGGGTTTGGGATTGGCAATACTGTTCAAGCGAACTCGGTGGCGGATGCATTGCACAGCAGTTTTGCGGTACCCGAACAGCTTACCGGTGCAGTAATGACTGTCCTGGTGGGTCTGGTATTACTTGGTGGTATTCAACGAATTGCGCAAGTGGCCGGAAAACTGGTGCCTTTAATGACGGTCCTTTACCTTCTGGTAACAGTGATCATACTGATGGTTAATATCGGTGAGGTCCCCGAAGCCTTGGTACTGGTGGTAAAAAGCGCTTTTTCGCCGGTGGCTGCAGGGGGTGGTTTTGCTGGGGCGACTATTATGCTGGCACTGCGTATGGGGGTAGCTCGCGGCATATTTTCTAACGAGGCGGGTTTGGGGAGCGCCCCTATTGCCCATGCAGCTGCGGAAACCAACAGTCCGGTTCGCCAGGGTACCATTGCTATGCTGGGTACCTTTATTGACACTATCGTGATTTGCACGATGACAGGTTTGGTGTTGATTCTGACGGGTGCCTGGAGCAGTGGCGAGCAGGGTGCTGCACTCACTGCGTTCGCTTTTAATAGCGTTCTGCCCCATGGCGACAAAGTGGTTGCCGTCAGTCTGGCCTTGTTTGCTTTTACCACGATCCTGGGCTGGAGCTATTATGGCGAACGCTGTGCCGAGTACCTCTTTGGCATCAATGTTATTGTGCCGTTTCGCATAGTATGGGTTGTCGCTGTATTTGTGGGTGCGACATCGCAGTTGAGCCTGGTGTGGAGTCTTGCCGATACGCTTAACGGTATGATGGCCGTGCCTAATCTCATCGGCCTGCTATTGTTAAGTCCGGTCATTTTCAGGCTGACCCGTGAGTATTTTGATCAATAGACAGTTTGCCGCTCCTCTTCAAGTGTGATCATTGCTGGTCGGCACTCTCCACAGAGGCATAAACCTCAGTGCTGCCATCCTTTTTCAATAAGTAGATGTTATAGGGTCTAAACCGGCCTTCCATTTCCATACCGGGACTACCCACCGGCATACCCGGCACCGCCAGGCCAAGTGCACCATCAGGGGGGTTTATCATGAATTGTGTCACAAATTTAGCCGGCACATGACCCTCCATGACATAGCCGTTTTCAAAGACTGCGGTGTGACAGGACTGATACTCTGAATCGATACCCAGGCTACTTTTTACCGCCGTCAGATTTTCAGGATGGTGAATAAGTGCGTGATAACCCTTGTCGGACATATATTCCATCCACTCTTCACAGCAACCACAGGATTCACTTTTGTAGAGATTGTAAGAGGACGAAGTCAATGGTTTCGGCATACTGTTCGAGGCTCGTTCAGATTCGGCTTTTTCCTCGCTTGAACACCCGGTCACCATGAGAAAAGTCAGTAAAAACCCTGTTAAAAAGTATTTTTTTATACTAGCCATGGAGATCTCCAAGGTGTGAGTGCCAAGTATCCGTTAAAATAGAAATATCGTTGTTTTAATTTCCTGTTGCTGAAGAGCATGAGTGAAATTATTCTCATGGTAAAGTTTATCCAGCTATCAGCCACTCATTGGCCCGATTAGTTGTCACCATGATTGTGGCAATTTTCTATATACGAGTGTACAAGCTCGAGTAGATCAATAGAGAAAAAGACCCCTGTCTCGATACGAGCTAACGTGTGGTGTTTTTATTTAATGGGTTGTTTTTACTAAGGTGTAACGGGTAGTCCCCTGAGGAATAGTCTGTGTCAAAGAACTTTGGTGACAAACTGGTGATTGCCATTTCTTCCAGGGCACTGTTTGACCTGGATGAAAGCCATCGGGTTTATGAGCAGGAGGGGTTGGATGCCTATTCCCGTTATCAGGTGGCGCACGAAGATGAAGTTCTTGCGCCGGGTGAAGCCTTTCCCATGGTAAAAAAACTGCTGAGAATCAATGAAAAGCTGGATGGGGATCCAAGGGTAGAGGTGATTTTACTCTCCCGGAATTCGGCTGACACCGGGTTGCGGGTGTTTAATTCCATTGAGCACTATGGGTTGAATATCAGCCGTGCCGCCTTCTGTGGTGGAGAAAGCCCCTACCGGTATGTATCCGCTTTTGGTTGCCATTTGTTTCTTTCCACCAATGCAGAAGATGTCTGCAATGCCCTGAATAACGGGATTGCAGCGGCGACGTTAATATCATCGGGATCCAGAGATCGCAATGACGATGAGCTTCGCTTTGCATTTGATGGTGATGCTGTATTGTTTTCCGATGAATCGGAACGTGTGTATAAGGAAAGCGGGCTGGCGGCATTCACTCAAAGTGAGAAAGCCGCAGCAAGGCAGCCGATGAGCGGTGGCCCGTTCAAACATTTTCTTCAAGTTTTGCATACCCTGCAGTCAGAGTTTCCACCTGAGAGCTGCCCTATTCGGACAGCCCTCGTCACGGCGCGCTCTGCGCCGGCCCATGAACGGGTCGTGCGAACACTCCGAACATGGGATATCCGGATAGATGAGTCCCTGTTTCTAGGTGGTCTGGAGAAGGGTGCGTTCCTTAAATCCTATGGAGCGGATGTGTTCTTTGACGATCAGCAGGCTCATTGCGAGTCGGCAAAATCCCATGTAGCCACTGGGCATGTGCCCCATGGCATAGCTAACAAACAGGACTGACCAGTTTAGAACAGGGCGAATTTGATGCCCATGCCGAGCAACAGACAGGCTAAAATCGGTTGCAATACCCGGCTTGGGAGCCGCGCTGCCAGTCGGGTGCCTACGTGGATGGCTGGTAGAGACCCGATCAATAGTGACCCAAGCAGTATCAAATCGACATTGCCCAGCAGGAATAAATGGCCAAGTCCGGCAATCAGCGTTAGTGGCACTGCGTGCGCAATGTCAGTCCCGACCACATGCAGTGCCGGTAGGCGAGGGTAGAGGACCATTAGCAGTGCCGCACAAAATGCCCCTGCACCCACTGATGAGAGTGTGACAAAAATACCCAGAAAAATGCCCGCCACAAAGGTAACCTTTGTGGCGTGCAACTGAAAAAAGGCGCCTACGGCGCCGTGCGGGCGATCGGATGCATTGCGAAGAAAGCGTTTCAGTAAAATCACGGCGGCGGTAATGATCAGCATGATACCGAGACTGGTCGTCAGGATTTCCCGATACTCTTCTGCATCTGTAAACACGTGATAGAGGAGTTGGGATGTAATGAGGGATGCCGGTATGCTACCAGCAGCGAGGTAAGCAACCAGTCGCCACTGAATACTTTTCTGTCTGGTGTGGGCCACAACACCACTGGCCTTTGTGATGGCGGCATAGAGGAGGTCAGTGCCAATAGCGACATTGTAGGGGATGCCGAACATAATCAGCATCGGTGTCATCAAGGACCCGCCACCGACACCGGTGAGTCCGACGACTAACCCCACGAAAGCACCGGACCCAACGTACAACAAAAAATCCAGCACAATTAATCCACTTCTATCCCCAAAATAACCTGGAAACTCTAGCAATTTGTACCTATTCTTCAAAGGAATAATTTCTTATATTTTTATATCATTGTCGTCTATCCGGGTGAATGCATGAAATTACAACAGCTTCGATATATCTGGGCAGTGGCACACCATGAGTTGAATGTTTCTGCCACGGCCCAAAGCCTTTACACCTCACARCCAGGTATCAGTAAGCAGATACGCCTGCTAGAAGATGAACTCGGTGTGGAAATCTTTTCGCGCAGTGGTAAACATCTCACGCGTGTCACTCCGGCGGGCGATGAGATTCTGCGTGTRGCCGGCGATATTTTGCGGAAAGTYGATAGCATCAAGCAATTGGCCCAGGAGCATAATGACCCCAGGCGYGGCAGCCTTACTATCGCGACAACCCATACCCAGGCKCGTTATGCGCTACCGCCGGTTATWGAAGCCTTTATTGATAAATATCCCGAGGTTTCATTACATATGCATCAGGGTACACCGATGCAGATCTCTGAGCAGGCTGTAGATGGYTCAGTGGATTTYGCRATTGCCACTGAGGCRYTGGAGTTATTTCACGATCTGYTGATGATGCCCTGTTACCGCTGGAATCGCTGTATTCTGGTGCCCAGGGATCATCCGCTGGCCCAGGTTTCAAAGCTGACGCTGGAGGAGGTGGCAACCTATCCATTGGTCACCTATGTGTTTGGCTTTACCGGGCGTTCACGTCTCGATGAGGCTTTCAACGACCGTGGACTCATTCCAAAAGTGGTTTTTACTGCCACGGACTCCGATGTGATCAAGACCTATGTACGATTGGGTCTGGGTATTGGCATTGTTGCGCATATGGCCTACGACCCGCTCAAGGACAGTGATCTGGTGGCACTGGATGCATCCCATCTGTTCAAGCCCAGTATCACCAGCATCGGTTTTCGGCGAGGCACGTATTTGCGGGGATATATGTATGATTTTATCGAGTTGTTTGCCCCTCACCTGACGCGGGACAGAATCACTGAAGCCAGTGCTATTCATGCGAGGGACGATCTGGAAAAATTTTTCAGTGCAGTAGAGCTGCCAGAGCTTTAGTCGATTTGGTTTGCCGTCAATCCGACACCCGGGGCTGAACAAGGGTGAACCAAGGAATGGCTTCGAACCTTATAGAAAGTCGAGATCGGGGTTATCGTTAAGAATTTCCTTAAGTTCGTCCTCTTCGTGGGTTTTCTGGTTAAGCACCTCTTTGACGAACTTGAAATAGACAGTGTAAATCTCCGGTTGCCGGCCTTCCCGTTCAACCACAAAAAAAGGTGCCTGATCCACATTGTAACGTCTCGCCAGCAACATTCCCGGTGAGCTGGTGTCCCGCTCATCAGCCAGCAAAACCTCGTCTATTAGAGGCATCTGGTCAGCTGCTTCCATTTTTTGCTGCACGTCTTCGCACTTTCTGCAGAGGCTGCCGTCCAGCTTGATCTTTTTGACGAGCGTGATTTTCATGTGTCTTTCCCGGTTTATTTTTGCGTATTGACGGAGTGCAGCCCGCATTCCTTCATCGTGGCTTCTTCCCACCACCAGCGGCCTTCGCGCTCATGTTGGCCGGGGCCGGTGGCACGTGTACAGGGTTCGCAGCCAATACTGATATAGCCCCGGTCATGTAATTCGTTATAGGGCACGTTATTGGAGCGAATATATTCCCACACCTGATTTGATGACCAGTTGGCCAGCGGGTTGAACTTGGTCAGGGTGGCATCGGGTCGGGCAAAGGCCTTGTCGTCCTGAATCACAGGGATAGCTGTGCGGGTGCCGGGGCTCTGGTCGCGACGCTGACCGGTTACCCAGGCGTCTACAGTCAGCAATTTACGGCGCAGGGGACCAATCTTACGGATACTGCAGCACTCTTTGTGGCCGTCGCGGTAAAAACTGAAAAGGCCTTTCTCCCGCACCATATTATTGACGGCGTAGGCGTCGGGAAATACCACGTCGATCTGAATACCATAATGCTCACGGACCTTTTCGATAAAGCGATAGGTTTCAGCATGCAGGCGACCTGTGTCGAGGGAAAAGACCTGTACTTTCTCCGGGTTTATCCTGTGCGCCATATCAATCAGTACAACATCCTCTGCACCACTAAATGAGATGGCAATATTGTCAAATTGCTCAAGGGCGTAGGCAATAATCTCCTGGGGAGACTGATCGGATAATTCCCGATCGAGATCAAGAGTGTTCAGAAGGTTTGCAGTCATGGGAGTTGCTCAATATTCTCAATAAGTTAGAGGGGTTGTCCTCAAAGTCGCGCATCATACCAAAGCCACCACTAAAGCAAAAATAATCAGAAACTATAACCTTCATCGATATGGCTATTAAAAATCTGTAAAAAGGGTGTTTTCCCTGCCTGTGGAGCTATCAAAAGCATCGCAACTTTATTGCGCAATATCCCTGAAATCGTTAGAGTGGCCCGGTCTTATTTTGGTCTGGCACGATTAAGGGTGGCATTGTGGAAATCGCTTGTTTGGATCTTGAAGGCGTACTGATTCCTGAAATATGGATTGCCTTTGCCGAGAAAACCGGTATTGAGGCGCTCAAGCGTACGACCCGGGATGAACCGGATTACGATGTGCTGATGCGTTACCGTCTGGATATTTTGGACCGGCACGGTCTGGGGCTTAAGGAGATTCAAGAGGTGATAGCTACGCTATCACCTCTTGAAGGAGCGAAAGAGTTTGTTGACTGGCTGCGGGAACGCTTCCAAGTGGTGATTCTCTCCGATACTTTTTATGAGTTCGCCCAGCCGTTGATGCGTCAGCTGGGATTTCCCGCGCTGCTCTGCCACAAACTTGAAACAGACCAGGACGGCCGGGTGGTTAATTACCACTTGCGGCAGGCCAACCCGAAGCGCCAGGCGGTAGTCGGCTTTAAAAGCATGTACTACCGGACTATTGCTGCCGGCGATTCCTATAACGATACGACCATGCTGGCAGAGGCCGATGCCGGCATCCTGTTTCATGCACCTCAGAATGTTATTGAGCAATTTCCGCAATTTCCGGCTGTCCATACATTTGAGGCGCTCAAACAGGAATTTATCAAGGCCAGTGTACGGGATCTTAGCTTGTAGGCGATTTACCCTGAGGGGCTATTTGGCTCGATAAGCACTCGAATCTTGTCCAGAATTTCCTGGAATTCACTCTCGGCACTTGAGTCGGCCACAATGCCGCCCCCTCCCCAGCAGTGCAGTCTGTCGCCATCGGCCAGGATCGTGCGGATGGCGATGTTGGTGTCCATTCGTCCTGTACTGCTGATATAGCCAATGCTGCCGCAATACACCGAGCGGCGACAGGTTTCCAGTGTTTCGATGATTTCCATGGCGCGTTTTTTTGGTGCCCCGGTGATAGAGCCTCCGGGGAAACAACCCCGCAACAGTGATAGCGGCGACTCCCCGTCACGGAGCTTGCCGGTCACCGTGCTGACCAGGTGATGTACGTTGGGAAAGCTTTCAAGCGCAAAGAGCTT
Organism: Porticoccus sp.; assembly: GCA_002733125.1. GTDB lineage: Bacteria > Pseudomonadota > Gammaproteobacteria > Pseudomonadales > Porticoccaceae > Porticoccus. The sequence continues at coordinate 194,687 of NVUM01000002.1, read as the reverse complement.
CGGTACCCGAATCGAGCCTGGCTGACAGGTTTTCCCTAGATCATTGCGCAGTAAATCGACAATCATCAGGTTTTCAGCCCGATTTTTGGTACTGTTCATCAACTCGATAGCATTTTGTTGATCCTCCTCCACCGTTCTGCCCCGCCTGGCAGTACCCTTGATAGGCTTGGTTTCCACCTGCCCGGCAGAGAGCTTCAGGAACCGCTCGGGGGAAAAGCTTAATACTGCCTGATTGCTCTTGCCGAACTGGTAATAGCAACTGTGGGGTGAAGGCAAAATCCGTCGGAGAATTCTGTAGAGATGCCAGCTATCACCTTGGTACTTCGCCGAAAAATGCCGGGCGAGATTGACCTGATAGCAATCACCTTCACTAATATACGCCTTGATGCGGTTGACAGCATTCAGGTAAGCCTCCCTGCTCATTGAGGGCTCAAACGGAGTTGTACTTGCGCCATTCACAGGAAGGCTTTGTCCTTTGTCGGCTTGTTTGAGTCGCTTCGAGACAGTTTCGCGAAGATCGGCCGGGCAATCGTTGCGAAAAATCAGCCAGGCTTTTCTCGATGAGTGGTTGAGCACAAGTGCCCAGCTATAAAGTCCCAATCGTAAATCTGGCAGTGAGTCTACCTTGTCCAGCAGGTCCGGCAGCGCTTCGATACGGTGGCCAAGGTCGTAGCCAAAATAGCCGGCCAGCCCCCCCAAAAAAGGATAATGACTCAAGCTGTGATCGATTGGTTCAAGGGTATCGAGAAGCTGCTGTGCCAGTGCGAAAGGGTCTTCACAGGACTCACGAGTGGCCTTAGGGGTTATGATTCGTGTGATCTTGCCCACTGTCTCGAGAACAGTGGCCGGTTGTGCTGTAATGATGTCAAACCGGCCAGAGAGGCTCCGAGGCTTGCCACTGTCCATCCAGATGGGGTCATCAAGATCCCGTATTGCAGCAAAGAGCGCCTCGGCATCGGGGCGGTAGGGAAAGTCGGTGATATCCACGTTAGGCATGGCCGATAGTCTACGGTAGAAGTGGGGATGTTTCAGGCTAATTCGACGTTGCTATTCCCTTTTTCAGCATTCTTCAGGGACTGTTCTGGGTTTGTGCATGAAGCGCGGCATTTCTGTTATTGCTCGATGTCTCTGATCATGGCAATCTCAGCGCCCAGAAGCGTTCATTGACCAGGCGACACTTTGCCGATCTCAAAAATCAGGTTGGCGCACGGGGTTGTTTACATGCACGCAGAGAGAGTATCGATTGCCGGCGTCACCCCAATCAATCCGGGCAGCTGGGAATGAATATTGGATGAACAACAGGCTGGAGTCATGATGTTTTTTGCAACCCCTGATCTTTGCGACGATTATCCCGAGCTGGTGCAGGTAATGGAGCCAATGATGGCCAGTTATGGTGGGCGGGACATGTTTGGTGGTGAAATTGTCACCGTCAAATGTCACGAGGACAATTCGCTGGTAAAAGAAAGTGCCGGTAAGCCCGGTCATGGAAAGGTGCTCGTGGTGGATGGTGGTGGTTCCCTAAGGCGCGCCTTGCTGGGCGATATGATTGCTGAAAATGCAGTCAGAAATGGCTGGGAGGGATTGATTATTTACGGTTGTGTCCGCGATGTTGATGCGCTGGCAGAACTGGATCTGGGTGTGCAAGCACTGGCCGCCATCCCTTTGAAAACGGACAAGCGCGGAATTGGTGATCTGAACGTGGCGGTGACATTTGGCGGTATTACCTTTCGTCCCGGTGAGTATGTGTATGCCGATAACAATGGCGTCATCGTGTCAACCAGCCCATTGGTTGGAGAGGGGTGAGTTGGAGCTGTTAAGCTTGATGTATATCAGAAATCAATTGGTGCAGTAGGTTAAGCTCTAACGCATAACAGTTTTTTATCAGGAGTTATCGTGGATTGGCATAATACCAGAGAGCATTATGGTTGGGCGTCGGTGTCTTTACACTGGCTGATGTTACTGTTGTTGATTGCGGTCTACAGTTGTATTGAGCTGCGCGAACTCTATCCAAAGGGTAGTGACCCCCGTGAAGCTTTCAAAAGCTGGCATTTTATGCTCGGGTTGACTGTTTTTATTCTGGTCTGGATCCGGTTGGTTGCCCAGCTTTTACAAGTGAGGCCGGAGATTTTGCCGGCGCCACCCCGCTGGCAGGTGCTGGCGGGAAGATCGATGCATGCCATTTTATACCTTTTTATGATTGCCATGCCGCTGATGGGTTGGTTGGTACTCAGCGGCAGCGGTAAGCCTGTGCCTTTTTTTGGGACGACTTTTCCGCCATTAATGCCGGAAAACGAAACGCTGGCCAAAGCCATTAAAGAGGTTCATGAGGTGGTTGGCAGCGTAGGGTATTTTTTGATAGGTCTTCACGCTCTGGCAGGGCTGTTTCACCATTATATTTTGCGCGATAACACGTTGCTTCGGATATCTCCAAAAAAGTTTAAGTAGCATTAATAATACTTTGTTTTTGTTGGATTTCTTGAAGTCATTTTCCTGTAAATAGCGGCTAAAGCCCGCCGCATGGGCCTGCCAATAAATCACAGTAGAGTTCTGTTTCATCAACGCTGGCATCGTCGTTCATTGGCTGTAGCGTAGGGCAGGAAGCGCTTGAAAATCCAGCAAGTTGTTTACATTGTTTCAGAAAAGCTGGGCGGTCTGGTGCCCCAGTACGGGCCGTGGTGATTACCTCAAACGAACTCCGACAGGTATCGATGGCATCCATTCAGGGAAAGTCACAGCATTGAGATATGCCATCATTTGAGAACCTCCCAGTAAGGAGTGTTCGAGCGCGTGCTGACTGACTGGTTACATGGCCTGATGCTGAAACAGTAGCACATTGAGCAAGGCAAAAAAAAGGAGCTGCGAAGCAGCTCCCAAACTTTTACTCTTAGGGGAATAGGGGACGAATGAACCTTAGAACTGGTTCATCGTGTTGTCTTTACCGCCGGCCTTGAGAGCGGCTTCACCAGCAAAATACTCTTTGTGGTTGTCACCGATATCGGAACCAGCCATGTTCTGGTGTTTTACGCAGGCAATGCCCTGACGGATTTCCTGACGTTGGACGCCTTTCACATAAGCCAGCATGCCCTGATCTGCAAAGTAGCCTTTTGCCAGATTGTCGGTGGACAGGGCAGCCGTGTGGTAGGTCGGCAGGGTGATCAGGTGGTGGAAGATACCCGCCTCGCGAGCCGCGTCCGCCTGGAAGGTACGGATTTTCTCGTCAGCCAGCTTCGCCAGCTCGGTTTCATCGTAGTCTACGCTCATCAGTTTTTCGCGATCATACGCAGAAACATCTTTGCCTTCAGCCTGCATGGCATCAAAGACCTGCTGGCGGAAGTTCAACGTCCAGTTGAAGGAAGGGCTGTTGTTGTAGACCAGCTTGGCATTGGGCACTGCTTCGCGAATCCGGTTAACCATTTCAGCGATCTGGCCAACGTGGGGTTTTTCGGTTTCGATCCACAGCAGATCGGCGCCGTTTTGCAGGCTGGTGATACAGTCCAGAACGACGCGGTCAATACCGGTGTCCTTGCGGAACTGGAACAGGCCGGAGGCGAGACGTTTTGGTTTGAGTAGCTTGCCATTGGCCTTGATGACCACATCGCCGTTCTGGATATCTTCTGCACTCTGAACGTAGTCACCATCGAGGAAGCTGTTGTACTGGTCACCCAGATCGCCAGGTTCGTTGGTCACAGCAATCTGCTTGGTCAGGCCAGCGCCGAGGGAGTCGGTACGTGCAACGATAACGCCGTCGTCGACACCCAGTTCCAGGAACGCGTAGCGAACGGCATTGATTTTGGCCAGGAAGTCGGAGTGGGGGACGGTGACTTTACCGTCCTGGTGGCCGCATTGCTTTTCGTCCGATACCTGGTTCTCGATCTGGATACAGCACGCGCCCGCTTCGATCATCTTCTTCGCCAACAGGTAGGTTGCTTCGGGGTTGCCAAAGCCGGCATCGATATCGGCGACGATCGGTACCACGTGGGTCTCGAAATTCTCGATCTGGTTTAACAGGTCGGCTTCTTTTGCTTTATCTCCGGCTTCGCGGGCAGCATCCAGTTCCATGAACAGCTGATCCAGCTCGCGGGCATCGGCCTGACGAAGAAATGTATAAAGCTCTTCGATCAGCGAAGAAACAGAGGTTTTTTCGTGCATTGACTGATCCGGCAGGGGGCCAAACTCGGAACGCAGTGCGGCAACCATCCAGCCGGACAGGTACAGGTAGCGTTTCTTGGTGGTTTTGAGGTGTTTTTTGATGGCGATCAGTTTTTGCTGACCGATAAAGCCATGCCAGCAACCCAGGGATTGGGTGTATTGAGAGCTGTCGGCATCATAAGCTGCCATATCATCACGCATGATTTTGGCAGTATAACGGGCAATATCCAGACCAGTGCGGAAACGGTTCTGAATACGCATGCGGGCTGCCGACTCGGGGTTGATGGCGCTCCAGGTGCTGTTGGCATTGCGCACTTTGGCTACAGCATCAATCTCTTTGGTGTAGTTTGACATGGTGTGTCCTTCCAGTTTGGATAAGAGAAAAGGAAAATTTGTGGATACGGATTCTAGCCATCGACCTAAAATTTAGCTAATCTATAGTTATTATTTTCGGTATTTTTAAAATGAATATAAGAAACGTCGATCTGAATCTGCTGGTGTATCTGGATGTGCTGCTGAAAGAGCGCAATGTTACCAGAGCTGCGGAGAATATGGGTATCAGTCAGCCAGCCATGAGCAATGGTCTGAGGCGACTTCGGGATTTATTCAATGATCCATTGCTGGTGAGAACCAGTGATGGCATGACACCCACTGAGCGGGCCGAACAGCTACAGCCCATAGTCCGGGAAGTACTGGCGTCGGTTGAAAAAGCGGTTGTTCCCCGGCGCGAGTTCAATGCAGCTGAGGCTGACCGGGTCTTTAGGATCTCGGTCAGCGATTATACCGAGTCGACCTTGTTGCCGCATCTGATGCGACGTTTGCGTTCTGAAGCGCCGAATATAACACTTGATGTATTGACGCCCAGCGATATCAGTTATCAGGATGTCGAGCAGGGCAGTATTGATTTGGTGATTAACCGTTTCGATGTCCTGCCGCAGTCGTTTCATCAGATGACCATTTGGCGAGATACGTTTTCCTGTGTGGCGAGTATTCACAATCCGATTATTCACGACTTTACCCTGGACAACTATCTGGATAGCGGCCATGTCTGGGTCAGTAAAACAGGGATGGGCGTCGGGGTTGGCATGGAGCCCGGGGCTGAGCAACGCCTCGGTTGGGTCGATGAGGCCCTGACCAGGATTGGCAAGAAGCGTCGTATTCGGGTGTTCACCCGCCATTATCAGGCTGCCATGAGGTTGGCTGAGTTACATGATCTGGTGATTACTTTGCCTACCAAGGCTGCCTCGCTACTGGTGGATAACCCGCATGTGGCGATTCTCGAGCCACCCTTTGATATTCCGGAAATTGAGCTGAAAATGGCCTGGAGCCCACTGTTGCAGCACAATCCTGCACATCAGTGGATACGGCGAACCATTGCAGACGTGGCGAAAACACTGGATTGATAACGGTCAACGTCATTCGTTGAGTAAATAGCGAAAATAATACCTATAAAATTGCTAAATCCCCACTCGGTTCCCTACAATTCTCGCTCGTCTTCCCTATCGTAACCACAGGGCTCAATCATGACTGAACGTATTCAAGTGAGTGGACTTCAGGTGTCCGAAGCCATTCACGACCTCGTCAAACACGACATTATCCCCGGCACCGGAATTGATCTGGAGGCTTTCTGGCAGTCATTCAGCGCAATTATCGATGAATTTGCGCCCAAAAATCGTCTACTGCTTAAAAAACGTGATCAGCTACAGGCACAAATTGATGCCTGGCATCAGCAGCATAGCGGTCGGGTTCACAACTTTGGCGACTACAAGGCCTTCCTGACAGAAATCGATTATCTGGTTCCAGAGGGTGAAGATTTCTCGATCACGACGGAGAATGTTGACCCCGAAATCGCCCAACAGGCAGGTCCGCAGTTGGTGGTGCCCGTAATGAATGCCCGCTTTGCCTTGAATGCGGCCAATGCTCGTTGGGGCAGCCTCTACGATGCGCTGTATGGAACGGATGTCCTCCCGGAAACCGGTGGCGCCGATAAGACGGCGAAGTACAACCCGGTTCGCGGTGCCCTGGTTATCGCATATGCCCGAAAACTTCTTGATGACACAGTCTCGCTTGCCGGCCGCTCCCACAAGGAGGCCGCTCAATACCGTGTTGTTGATGGCCAGTTGCAGGTTGCTCTGGACGACGGTAGCCAGGTTGGTCTTGCCGATCCGGGCAAATTTGTCGGGTACCGGGGAACAGCTGAAAACCCCAGCGCTATTCTATTTGAAAACAACAAGATACACATGGAAGTTCAAATTGATCGAAACATTCAAATTGGCTCCTCAGACGCGGCAGGCGTAAAGGATATCCTGATGGAAGCGGCCCTGACTACCATCATGGACTGTGAAGACTCCGTAGCCGCTGTCGATGCCGAAGACAAGGCGCTGGTCTACCGCAACTGGCTTGGTCTGATGAAGGGCGACCTTGAGGAAACCCTCAACAAAGCTGGCAAGACCATTGTGCGTCGTATGAACCCCGATCGGGAATACACCACGCCTACCGGTGACACGCTGGTATTACCCGGCCGCAGCTTGCTGTTTGTCCGCAATGTGGGTCACCTGATGACCAATCCTGCGATCCTCGACGCTGAGGGTAATGAAATTCCGGAAGGGATTATGGATGCCATGATCACCAGCCTGATCGCTATCCATGACCTGAAAGGCAATAGCGCCGTCCGAAACAGTAAAACCGGCAGTGTTTATATCGTAAAGCCGAAAATGCACGGTCCGGAAGAAGTGGCATTTACCAACCACCTGTTCAATGCGGTGGAAGATGCCCTTGCTCTGCCCAGAAATACCCTGAAAGTGGGCATTATGGATGAGGAACGTCGCACCTCTGTAAACCTGAAAGAGTGTATTCGCGCTGCCAGTGAGCGTGTGGTCTTTATTAACACAGGTTTCCTCGACCGCACGGGTGACGAAATCCATACCAGTATGGAAGCGGGTCCATTTGCACCAAAAGGCCAGTTGAAAACCCTGAAGTGGATCACCGCCTACGAAGACCAGAATGTGGATGTGGGACTGGCCTGTGGACTGAAAGGCCGCGCCCAGATAGGCAAGGGTATGTGGCCGATTCCAGACCATATGGCCGACATGATGGTGGCCAAGATAGGTCACCCGAAAGCAGGAGCCAATACTGCCTGGGTACCTTCACCCACTGCGGCAACATTGCACGCGATTCACTATCACCAGGTAGACGTTTTTGCCCTGCAAAATGAACTGGCGAATCGGGTTCCCGCCAGTGTGGATGATATTTTGACCATCCCGCTGCTGGATGGTGAGCTGACCGCAGAGGACATTCAGAAAGAACTGGACAACAATGCTCAAGGCATTCTTGGTTATGTAGTTCGGTGGGTGGAGCAGGGCATTGGTTGCTCCAAGGTACCTGACATCAACAATGTCGGCCTTATGGAAGACCGCGCGACTTTGCGTATTTCCAGTCAGCACATAGCCAACTGGTTGCGCCATGGGATTTGTGGTGAAGATCAGGTGATGGAAACCATGAAGCGCATGGCTAAGATTGTCGATACCCAAAATGCTGACGATCCCGATTATCGTCCTATGGCGCCAAACTTTGATGCCAGTGTGGCGTTTGCTGCGGCATGTGATCTGGTGTTCAAGGGTTGTGCTCAGCCCAGTGGTTATACTGAACCCCTGTTGCATGCCTATCGTCAGAAGGCGAAGTTACAGTAATTGTCGATATTGCTCGAGAAAAACGCCGTTCCTGAGAACGGCGTTTTTTTGTCGTTGGTTTAAGTGTGGTTGCCCCCTAGATGTGCAGATGTCGTAACTCTGGGTCCACTTCCCCTTGCTCCCAATGGTTATCAAATTCCTCTACAAGCTCAACTGCTTCCAGTGGGGTATATGATACGGCATAACCGATAAACCGTTCAGGCTCTTGTTTGTAGAGTATGCCGCTCTTGTCGATCAATAAAAATTCACGGTGCAGGCAGGGTCCCACTGAGTTGAATTTTCGCATCTGGATTCGGCTGGGCAGACGGTGACAGAGCTCCTTTAGCTGGTTGGTTTGATGTATCACCTGATAAAGATCCCTGACCAGTATGTTCACCCTGGCCAGCGGGTGGCTGGTGGCAAATGTGTAAATGGCATCGCAAAACTCGGTATTGCTGTAAATAGCTGCTTCCAGTCGCTCTGAAAAAATACGAATCTCCCGATGGGCCAACTGTACCAGTGAAACGGCTTGATCACGGAATTGATCCAGCCCTTCAACGGAAATTCTCTGGCGATCTTCTTCGGCAATTTCTTTCAGAACCGGTTTTGGTGTGTGATCTGTATATTGGTGCAGATCTAGTACCATTTTTCTGTGTGGGATACCTGCATCGAGAAAAGTTTCGCCCTGTGCAGTAAAACCGAAGCCCTCGTAAAAAGGTAATGCCTTGATTTGCGCATTCAGCGTCAGCTCCTGGTGCCCCTCACGGACGGCGTATTTGATCATTTTGCGCATCAGTGCCGACCCGACACCCAACTGCCGATAGTCCTTTAATACAGCCATCCTGCCAATCTGGCCATCTGGTAGCATTCTGGCTGTCGCCATAGGAATATCGTCAGGTCCATACGCGAGCCAATGCATGGCCACTGGATCGTGTTCATCAACCTCTTCTTCAATGGGTACATGTTGTTCATCGACGAACACTTGATGACGTATCGCCTTGAGCTGCACATTTGAGTTTTGCCAACTGGTTTGTTCAACCTCAATAGGAAAAAAATCAACTGTTTCCACAGAGCACCCCCTCTTTTTGCTTATCTTAGCTGTGGGATGGCCATATAAACAGTGGTGGGTGTTACGCTAAGCTCAATAATGGGAGACAGCAAGGAATAAATGTGGGTGTTTTAATCTTAAGGTCGATACTAGTGGCGATGTTATTGCCGGCGATGCTTTATGCCGACGATGCACCGGTAATTTTTGAATACGACGACCGTTTTCATCCGGTTTATTCTGATAGCGGTATGGTTGTATCCCAGGAGTATCTGGCCAGTCAGGTGGGCGCCGATATTTTGAAACGGGGGGGTAATGCGGTGGATGCAGCTGTCGCCACTGGTTTTGCGCTGGCTGTTACGCTGCCTCAGGCCGGTAATTTGGGTGGCGGCGGGTTCATGATGGTGTATCTGGCCGAGAAAGATAAAACACTGGCTATCGACTACCGTGAAATGGCTCCGGCTGCCGCCCGACAGGATCAATTTCTTGACCGCAATGGGGAAGTTGATAAATCACTTTCCCAATTTAGCCATCAGGCTGCCGGTGTCCCGGGGACAGTGGCCGGCCTGGTTCACGCCCTTGAGCGTTACGGCACGATGAGCCTGTCAAAAGTAATGGCGCCGGCTATCGCACTGGCCAGAAAAGGCTTTGTTGTGAACCATGAACTGGCTGCCTCACTCAATAAGGCTGCACCCCGGTTACAGTCCCACCCGGCATCTGCCAACTATTTTTTTCGCTCAGATGGTAAGCCGCTAAAGGCTGGCAACCTATGGCGCCAGGCTGATCTGGCGATCACGCTGGAGCTTATCGCCACCAGAGGTACTGATGGATTCTATCGCGGTCCGGTTGCCAAACTGATTACCGATGAAATGGCGAGGGGGAATGGTCTGATCACAACCCGTGATCTGGTTAAATATCGGGTCGTTGAGCGCCGGCCCGTATCTGGGATCTATCGTGGTTATCGAGTTGATTCCATGCCGCCGCCATCCTCCGGCGGTGTCCATCTCATTCAGATGCTCAATATACTGGAGGGCTGGGATTTGGTGTCCCATGGCCACAACAGCGCCGCTTACCTGCATCGCCTGATAGAGTCCATGCGGCGCGCCTATGCTGACCGCAGCAGGCACCTTGGTGACCCGGACTATTACCCGGTTCCGGTAGACCGGCTCATTGACAAGCAATACGCAGCACAGTTGCGCAAGGGCATTGACCTGAACAGGGCCAGTCGGTCGGAGGATGTCCAGCCACACCTGATTGTGCCTGAGGAGAGTCCCCAAACAACCCACTTTGCCGTATGGGACGAGCAGGGTAATGTGGTGAGCAATACCTATACACTGAATTTTTCATACGGCAGTGGTATTGCTGTGACGGGCGGCGGGTTTCTGCTCAACAATGAAATGGATGATTTCTCGGCAAAGGCCGGGGTTCCCAATGCCTACGGGCTAACCGGTGAAGACGCCAATGCTATCGGTCCGGGAAAACGGCCCCTGTCTTCAATGACACCGACGATAGTATTCCAGGACGGAAAACCGGTTATGGCAACGGGCAGCCCGGGGGGCAGCACCATTATTACGGTGGTACTGCAGCATATTCTCAATCACCTCGATTTCGATATGAATGTTGCCGAAGCTGCTGCGGTGCCCCGCATTCATCACCAATGGTTGCCTGACCAGGTTGTGTTTGAGCGAGGTATTAGCCCCGATACTATCCGAATGCTCGAGGAAATGGGGCATGAAACATCTCCTCACACCCGAGTGCTGGGCAAAGTTCAGGCTATTGCCGAACAGGGTGGTCGTCGTTCGGGCGTGACCGATACCCGTTGGCCCGGCGGTGGCGTTGCTATCGACAAGTAATTGACAGGTGATCGTCAGCAAGCCGAAGGTGGTGAGCTACTTATCGACCTGTTCGCCGTTTAAATAACGCTTGCCATCAATCGTGGCGCGTCGATCAACGTCCGCCTCATCGATCAATTCCGGGTACTTCGGTGCAGTCATGTAGCGGGCAAACCAGTCCCCCAACAACGTTTTATCTTCTGCCAGTTCCCTGAGCATGGCTTGTACCTGCTCGATAAAGGCAGGATCAATCGCTTCGGTTGCCATGTGAGGCGTAAGGGATGGGTCCCGGTAATAGCAGCTATTTCCTTGGGTCATCAGTTCTGTGGTGAGGTCGTCGAGCATGTCGGTGAGCGATGGTGACCTGAAACCGATCGAGTAGGTGAGACAATCATTTTCTGCGACCCCCCAATGGGAAATCCCCGGCGGCAGATAAAGCATGTCGCCTGGGTGGAGGACCCATTCATCCACTACCTCAAAGGCCTGCAGGATACGGAGTGGTGTCCCGGCTACAAGCGGTGATTGCTGATCGCAGAAATGGCCAACCTGCCAACGACGCTGTCCCTGACCCTGCAGAAGAAACACATCGTAGTAATCGAAGTGGGGTCCGACGCTACCGCCGACCGGGGCATAACTGACCATGACGTCATCGACTCGCCAGGGCGGCAGAAAATTGAAGTGGGGCAGCAAAGCCTTGACTTCCGGTACCCACAGATCGGCGCCCTGGACCAAAAGACTCCAACAGCTTTCAGGGAGTTGAGCGAAGATGCTCTCATCAAAAGGTCCATGCTGAAGCTCCCAGGGGCCGGACTCACCTTGTTCGAAGACAATTCGCGATTCCACCTCTTCTTCCAGAGACAGACCTGCCAGTTCGTCGGGCGTTAGTGGCGACTCAAAATTGGGGAAGGCATTTCGGATCAGCAGCGGTTTTTTCTGCCAGTATTCAGTGAGAAACTCCTCAGTCGACAAGGTTCCAAGAATGGATGGAATGGTCATGGCTGTCCTCGCTAAAACCTGGCGGTATTCAAAATTTGGTCTGCCTGGAGAAACTGGATAAAAATTAGATCGCTTTCGCCTGAGAGGGGGCGTTGCCAATGTAATTGGATGGCGTCAAAGCGAGCAGTTCGGCTTTGGCTATTTCAGGGATATCCAGTGTGTCGACAAACGCATGAATGGCTTGCCGCGTGATTGCCTGCCCGCGTGTCAGGGCCTTCAGTTTTTCGTAGGGCTCCGGAATATTGTAACGCCGCATTACGGTTTGTACCGGTTCGGCAAGAACCTCCCATGCACCATCGAGATCAGCCTCTAAGCGAAGCTGGTTCAGTTCCAGTTTGCCAATACCCTTTAATGTCGACTGGTAGGCAATCAGACTGTATCCGAAACCCACACCCATATTGCGTAGTACGGTGGAATCGGTGAGATCCCTCTGCCAGCGGGAAATCGGAAGCTTTTGTGCCAGATGGGTAAAGATGGCGTTGGCAATGCCCAGATTGCCCTCGGCATTCTCGAAATCTATCGGGTTTACCTTATGTGGCATAGTGGAAGAACCCACTTCTCCGGCAATGGTTTTCTGTTTGAAGTAGCCGAGAGAAATATAGCCCCAGATATCGCGGTTAAAGTCGATCAGGATAGTATTGAGCCGGGCTATGGCATCAAACAGTTCTGCAATGTAGTCGTGTGGTTCAATTTGAGTGGTATAGGGATTCCACTCCAGCCCCAGTCCTGTAATAAACGTTTCTGCATTGCTTGCCCAGTCCACGGTTGGGTAAGCGGACAGATGCGCATTGTAATTGCCAACGGCACCGTTAATTTTTGCCATCAACGCTACCTGCCGAATCTGCGTGAGTTGACGTGTTATCCGGTAGACAACATTGGCGATCTCCTTGCCAATCGTAGTCGGGGAGGCGGTCTGTCCATGGGTGCGAGCCAGCATGGGGACATCGGCATAACGGTGAGCCAATTCGCTCAGTTGATGCACAATCTGGCCAACCTGTGGCAGCAGGATTTGATCGCGACCTTCCTTCAGCATCAGCGCATGGGCGATGTTGTTGATATCCTCGGACGTACAGGCAAAGTGGACAAATTCTGATACCGTCAGTAACTCCGGGTTTGCAGCGATGGACTCCTTGATAAAGTATTCAACCGCTTTTACGTCATGGTTGGTGGTGCGCTCAATGTCTTTGATTCGGGCAGCATCCTGTTCATCAAAATTGTCCACCAACTGATTCAGTAGTTCGTTGGCGCTATCTGAAAATGGCGGGATTTCCTTCAGGTCCGGATGGGATGCAAGCTGTTGTAACCAGCGAACTTCCACGGTCACACGGTGTTTGATTAAACCAAATTCACTGAATGCCACTCGTAGTGATTCAGTTTTGCTGCTGTAGCGACCATCAATCGGGGAGATGGCAGTAAGTTCAGAAAGGTTCATGAGATTATCTTGTGTCCGGATCGGGATATCCGCAGATTTTACCCGATGTGGTTGGGGTTTTCAGGGAAAGTTACTGAGCGTCTAAAGGTTAGGTGCGCAGTGTGTGAAGTTGAGCGAGGAGCTGTTTGCGACTGAATATCAAGTGATAGCGTTTGCCGCCCAGTTGATGCCACAGGATGGCTGCTCTGATGCCGGCAAAAAGCAGGCAGCGTATTCGTTGGGCAATGGAATCCTGCTGCAGGTATCCCGCGTAACCATTTACCTGAATGCGATAGCGGAATGTGCTGATACTGTCCTGATAGATCTGCGCCAGATTCGCAATGACATTGGTATGACTAACAGAAGAGAAGTGGGTTGCCTGGCGGTCAGCCTGTTCCAGCCGCTCTCCGATCATGTGAATCATGGTTTTATTGTTCAGCAGTTTTCTGGATAGGTGGATGACACCCACGGCGTAACGTAGCGTGTCTGACTGCTTGGCGGTCGTCTGTAATGTCAGTAGCTCCTGTAGGGTTTCTATGCCCAGCTGGAGGTTCTCGACTGAACCGAATACCTGTTCGGTGTTGTCCGGGTTTTGCTGAAACAGGCTCTCGATACAGACTTGAAAACGATCTGCGGGGATTGATCCGGTTTTTGCCAGCGTCTCGACGAGCTGGCAAGCCTGAAACACGCCGCTGAGTGCAATAATCTGATCTTTTGTGGGTTTCTTTAGCAGCATAACGACTCAGTTGAGTTCCATGTGTGATTGATGACCCCACCACCCATACAAATCTCTCCATCGTAAAACACCACGGATTGTCCGGGGGTTACAGCCCGCTGTCGCTCATCAAACAGGACCTGATAACCATCGTCATTCTTCGTGACGGTACACTCCTGATCAGCTTGTCGGTAGCGAACCTTGGCTTTGCATCGGAATTCATTGTGGGCGGGTAATCCGTTGATCCAGTGGACTTCAGCAGTACTCAAGCTGTCACTGTACAAGAGCGGGTGCTCCGCACCCTGGGCGACAATCAGTACGTTTCTGGGGAGGTCTTTGCCCACCACGTACCAGGGGTCATCTGTGGCGCCTCGAAGGCCGCCAATGCCCAACCCCTGACGTTGTCCCAGCGTATGGTACATCAAGCCCTGATGGATGCCGACAACAACGCCCTCCGGACTTTCGATATCGCCGGGTTGTGCCGGTATGTATTGCTCGAGAAAATCCTTGAAACGACGTTCGCCGATAAAACAGATACCGGTGGAGTCCCGTTTCCTTGCTGTAGCCAGGCCATATTGTTCCGCGAGAGCCCGCACGGCCGGCTTTTCTAATTCGCCGAGGGGGAACAACGATTGGCAAAAAGCGGCCTCATCAACAGCGTGCAGGAAGTAGCTCTGATCTTTGTTGTTGTCCAGGCCTTTCAGCAGAAAGGTTTGCCCATTGCGGTCAAGACGTCTTGCGTAGTGGCCAGTGGCGATAGCCTCGGCGCCAAGAATCCGGGCGTAGTCGAGAAATGTCTTGAACTTGATTTCCCGGTTACAGAGGATATCGGGATTCGGTGTGCGACCGGCTCTGTACTCGGCTAAAAAGTACTCAAAAACGTTGTCCCAGTATTCGGCAGCGAAATTGGCGGTGTGCAGATGAATGCCCAGCGAATCTGCAACGGCCTGGGCATCTGTGAGATCTTGGCGGGCAGTGCAGTACTCGGTGCCATCATCCTCATCCCAGTTCTTCATGAATAGACCTTCCACATCAAAGCCCTGCTGTTGCAACAGCAAAGCAGTGACAGAGGAGTCTACGCCGCCGGACATGCCGACAATGACTTTTTTGGGTGAGTTCATAGGGGAGCGGATTTTACCGGTGAGTTTTCAGTAAATCCAATGAATAGAGGGAGCCTCTTTGATAATCTTCGATTGCTTCGAGAACCATGGGGCTCCGTAGCTGTTGTCGTTTTTGTAGTATTTCTTCATAAGTCAGCCACATCGCTTCCTCAATATCCGGATCGATGACCCTTAGCGGGTCAGGCCGATCAGCGTCTGCCGCAAAAGCCAGACGGTAGTAGGTTGTGCCGTTTGCGGGCGCCCGAAAGGTAGTAAAACTGATGATTGCAGAGGGTACAACATGCCAGGTGGTTTCTTCCAAGGTTTCTCTGATGGCGGCTTCAATGGGTGTCTCTCCGGGTTCAACATGCCCTGCGGGCTGATTGTATAGCTCGAGTCCATTGCGAATTTCCCTGACCATGAGAAAACGGCGCTTACGTTCAACAACGACAGCCACCGTCAGATGAATTTGATTCACTATTTTGACCTCTTTGGGCGAAACCTGTGGTGGCTTGTGTCAGGTATGTGAATGGTTTCCCAGCGATATTGCTCAGGCAGCAGGTTCCCAAGTGTCCAGCTCCCAATGGCAACCCGGATCAGTCTCAGTGTGGGAAAGCCGGTTGCCGCGGTCATCCTGCGTACCTGTCTGTTTTTACCTTCTGAAATTTGCAGTTCTATCCAACTGGTAGGCTGGTTCTGTCGTTGCCTTATGGGCGGATTTCGCGTCCAGAGCTGGGGTGGCTCGATCAGTTTGGCTGAGGCGGGCTGAGTGATGCCGTCCCTCAGCTTCACGCCTCGTATCAGTTGAGCTAATGCCGGTTGCGTTATTACACCTTCGACTTGAACCCAGTAGGTCTTTTTCAGTTTGTATCTCGGATTGCTGATGATTGCTTGTAATTTTCCGTCATCTGTTAACAGGAGCAGACCTTCCGAGTCATGGTCCAACCGTCCAGCAGCATAAATGCCTGGTTGCTTCAGGTAATGCCCCAGACCCGGGTGCCCGGCACAATCAGAGAACTGGCTCAAAACGCCATAGGGTTTATTGAAGAGCAGGAGATTGGCCATGGATTGGAAGCATATTTTTTTGAGGCTAAAATGCCCTGAAGCCATGTAAATCAACTACAAGAGCACATGTGTTTGTGATAACATCTTATGCGTTTCTAAAGTTATACAACAATAAAACCAAGAATTATTTGTTTCAAACCCTACAATAACGCACTAGTAACCTACCCAACATATGGAGCCAACAATGGGATATCAGCACATCCAGATACCAACTGATGGTGAAAAAATTACAGTCAATTCCGATTATTCTCTCAATGTTTCCAATAACCCCATTATTCCGTTCATCGAAGGTGACGGTATCGGTGTAGACATCACGCCAGTGATGATCAAGGTTGTCGATGCTGCCGTTGAAAAAGCCTACGAGGGCAGCAAGAAAATTTCCTGGATGGAAGTTTATTGCGGCGAGAAAGCTGCAGAAATTTATGATGGTGACTGGTTTCCCGCCGAGACACTGGATGCCATCAGAGAGTTTAGTGTTTCAATCAAGGGTCCATTGACAACGCCGGTGGGCGGAGGTTTTCGTTCATTGAATGTGGCTCTGCGTCAGGAACTCGACTTGTATGTCTGTCAGCGCCCGGTTCGCTGGTTTCAGGGTGTTCCTTCACCGGTCAAAAAGCCAGGAGAAGTGGACATGTGCATTTTCCGTGAAAACTCGGAAGATATTTATGCAGGCATCGAGTGGCGTGCAGGCACTGATGAAGCCAAGAAGGTCATTAATTTCCTCCGCAATGAAATGGGCGTGACCAAAATCCGCTTCCCGGAAAATTGCGGTATTGGTGTCAAACCTGTTTCAGAGCAGGGCACCAAACGCCTAGTCAGTAAAGCCATTCAATATGCGATTGATCAAGACAAATCCTCTGTTACCCTGGTTCACAAGGGTAACATCATGAAATTCACCGAAGGTGCTTTTTGTGATTGGGGCTTTGAAGTGGCCAGAGATGAATTTGGCGCGAAACCTCTAGATGGTGGGCCTTGGCAGGTCATGAAGAACCCGAACACGGGTAAAGAAATTGTTATCAAGGAAGTGATTGCAGATGCGATGTTGCAACAGGTTCTTTTGCGTCCGGCTGAATATGATGTCATAGCCACGCTTAATTTGAATGGTGACTATCTGTCGGATGCGCTTGCTGCCCAAGTGGGCGGTATCGGCATAGCCCCGGGAGCCAACCTCTCTGATAATATTGCGATTTTTGAGGCTACCCATGGTACTGCACCTAAATACGCTGGCCAGGATAAGGTTAACCCCGGCTCACTGATCCTCTCTGCTGAAATGATGCTTCGGCACATGGGCTGGAATGAAGCCGCTGATTTAATAATCAAAGGGATCGAGGGCGCGATTTCCGAGAAAAAGGTCACATACGACTTTGAGCGTCTCATGGATGGCGCAACCTTGTTGTCGTCATCCCAATTTGGCGATGCGATGATCGCCAGAATGTAAGCTTTTTTATTAAAAACCCCCGTCTCAGGAATGGGACGGGGGTTTTTTTATGACCAGAGAGGCACTAATTATTTCCATTTTCGAAGTGTTCACCGGACTCAGGTTCTGCCGGGGTAACCTCTGGGTCGTTGATCAAAGGCATAATATTGGAAGCATGCAGGCCTTTTTGGCCCTCGGCGAGATCAAATGACACTTCTTGGCCAGCCTTTAAGGTTTTATAGCCTTCCATGTTGATAGCTGAGTAGTGGGCAAAGACATCACTCACGCCATCTGACGACAGAATAAACCCGTAGCCTTTAGCATTGTTAAACCATTTGACTGTTCCTGACGGCATACTCAACCTCTCATCGGGTTTTCTATTATAAGCATGGCTGTTATACAACCGCAGGTTATAACCCTGCCAATTCAATAGGATTTATAGTGTTTATTTTTTGCTCAAGGGCGTTTTCTATAATGAAAAACTGATCAAGTCAAGTCTCCCATAATCGCAAAAAATCGACATAAACTTATTCTTAACACTAGAATAGGGCCGCAAATAGCGTATTAATATGTAAGATAGAAGCTGTTGATTCCGACAAGATTTATGAAAATGAGCTTGAAGATTTATTTTGGTCACAAAGATGATGAGCAACAGGAGTGGCAACACAATACCGCTGCTGTTGTCGAAGCAGCATCACCTGAACTCAAACGCCCAAAGAGATACAAGGTGGTTCTGTTTAATGATGATTATACTCCGATGGAGTTTGTTGTAGGGTTACTGGAAATCTTCTTTGGCATGAATCGTGAGGTGGCGACGCGGGTAATGCTGAAGGTCCATTTGGACGGCAAGGCCGTATGTGGTGTATACACAAAGGATGTTGCAGAAACCAAAGTCGCACAAGTGAATGAGTATGCCAGGAAGAATGAACATCCATTACTTTGCGAAGTAGAACCCTCGGAAGATGATGATCTCTAAAGTAGAGTTTAAAGGTATCGATATATGTTAAGCAGAGAGCTTGAGCTCAGTCTGAATAAGGCCTTTAAAGGGGCTCGTCACAAACGTCATGAATTCATGACGGTAGAACATCTACTGCTCGCGTTGCTGGACAACGAGTCAGCACTCAAGGTATTGAGAGCCTGTGGCGTCGACATCAATGTACTTCGCCATGACCTGGATGAGTTTATTGAGTCTACAACACCGATAATCCCCGATGAACTTGATGAAAGGGACACTCAGCCAACACTCGGTTTTCAACGTGTTCTTCAGCGCGCTGTGTTTCATGTGCAATCCTCCGGTAAAAGTGAGGTGGAGGGTGATAATGTACTGGTTGCGTTATTCAGTGAGCAGGAAAGTCAGGCCGTGTACTTCCTCCGTCTGCAAAATGTAGCCAGAATCGATGTGGTTAACTATCTTTCCCACGGGATTTCCAAATACGCAGACCAGTCGGAGCAGCACGATGGTGAGTCTCCTCAGGAAGAAAGTGCCGCTGATGCGGAAAACAACAGCAGTAGTCTGCTGGAGCAATTCACCACTAATTTAAATGCCCAGGCCAGTAAAGGCTATATCGATCCCCTGGTGGGGCGTGTTGAGGAGGTGGAGCGTGTCTGCCAGGTGCTGGCTCGTCGCCGCAAGAATAATCCGCTACTGGTCGGTGAAGCCGGTGTGGGCAAAACAGCTATCGCTGAAGGCCTAGCTAAAATGATCGTCGAAGAGAAGGTGGCAGATACGCTTCGTAATAGTGTTGTCTATGCCCTTGATCTTGGGGATTTGTTAGCTGGTACCAAATACCGTGGTGACTTTGAGAAGCGTTTCAAAGGTGTGCTTGCCGAACTCCGTGAGAAAGAGGGTGCGATCCTCTTCATCGACGAAATTCATACCATCATTGGTGCTGGTGCTGCGTCCGGTGGTGTAATGGATGCCTCAAATTTGTTAAAGCCCCTTTTGACGTCCGGGAAAATCCGTTGTATCGGTTCGACTACTTTTCAGGAGTATCGTGGCATATTTGAAAAAGACAGGGCGCTGTCTCGTCGCTTCCAGAAAATTGATGTGTCTGAACCTACTGTTGAGGAGACTGTGGGCATCCTCAAGGGGCTCAAGTCCCGTTTTGAAGAGCATCACAAGCTGAAGTTTACTCAGGCTGCTCTGAAAGCCGCAGCAGAACTGTCTGCGCGCTACATTAATGATCGTTTTTTGCCAGACAAGGCAATAGACATTATTGATGAAGCAGGTGCCTATCAGCAGTTACAGCCGCCTTCGAAACGAAAAAAAGTCGTCGGTGTTGGTGATGTGGAGGCGATTGTTGCGAAGATGGCAAGAATTCCGCCAAAAAGTGTCTCTGCCTCTGACAAGGAGCAACTGAAAGGCCTCACAGACAAACTGAAAATGGTAGTTTTTGGCCAGGATGAAGCGATTTCTGCACTTTCTACGTCAATCAAGCTGGCCCGTGCAGGTCTTCGGGAAGGTGAAAAGCCGATTGGCTCTTTCCTGTTTTCCGGGCCGACAGGGGTGGGTAAAACCGAGGTATCACGGCAGCTGGCTGAAGTGCTGGGTATCGAATTGCTGCGTTTTGATATGTCGGAGTATATGGAGCGGCATACCGTCTCCAGGCTGATAGGTGCCCCCCCAGGTTATGTGGGTTTTGACCAGGGCGGGCTGTTAACGGACGCTGTGACTAAAAATCCCCATGCTGTTGTTTTGCTTGATGAAATTGAGAAGGCCCACCCGGAGGTTTTCAATCTTTTATTACAAGTGATGGATCACGGAACACTTACTGATAACAATGGGCGAAAGGCCGATTTCAGAAATATCATTCTGATTATGACGACCAACGCCGGTGCCGAAGAGATGAGTCGCAGCTCGATTGGTTTTACCACTCAGGACCATACAACGGATGGCATGGCCGCGATTACCAAACTGTTTACACCGGAGTTCAGGAATCGCCTTGATGCAATTATTCAGTTCAAGTCGCTGGACAGCAGCGTGATTCATACCGTGGTTGACAAGTTCCTCAGCCAGTTGCAACAACAGCTGGATGATAAACGCGTGTTGCTCGAAGTTGATGACGAGGCGAGAGACTGGTTAGCGAAACGTGGCTATGATGAGAAAATGGGTGCTCGCCCCATGGCTCGTTTGATACAGGAAAAAATCAAGAAGCCACTGGCAGAAGAAGTGTTGTTCGGCAATTTATCTTCCGGAGGCGTTGTACACGTTTCTGTATCGGAAGATGGTGAGTTGCTGATTGAGACAGAGGTTGAAGAGGCTTGATTATGATGTCAAAAGGGTCGAATTAGCGCGCACGATAGGTGATTCGACCCTTGCTCAGGTCATAGGGTGTGAGTTCGACCTTGACCTTGTCTCCGGTGAGGATGCGTATGTAATTTTTGCGCATTTTTCCGGAAATATGTGCTGTAACAATGTGCCCATTCTCCAGTTTTACGCGAAAGGTCGTGTTGGGAAGTGTGTCTACCACTTCACCTTCCATCTCAATATGATCTTCTTTCGACATGCTGCCTGTATTCTCCGCGAACGGTTTCTTCTGGAAGTGGCGCATTCTGCCTGAAAATCGGGTAATGTCAATTCATTGGTGCCCATTCACCATCCCTGAGCAACTCTAACGGTTGATATCTGTCCTTGTAAGCCATTTTTGGGCTGTCCTTTATCCAGTATCCCAAGTAAAGGTAGGGAAGTCCCAACTCTCTTGCCAACATAAGCTCTGCCAAAATCGAGAAAGTGCCAAGGCTGCGCTTCGACAACCTTGGTGAGTAGTAAGTGTAGATGGCGGATAGGCCGTCATTGAGAATGTCCACAAGACCTGCCGCGACCAGCTCACCCTTTAAGCGAATCTCCATCATGGCGCTATAGTCATGAATATTGCTGATGAAGTCACGATATTGACCAATAGTCGGCGGATACATATCACCGTCGGCATGGCGGCTGTTGAGGTACTGTCGGTAAAGAGGGTAGTGTTCGCTTTCGTTGACCATACGGGTCAGCCAAATACTGAGATCGCCATTCTGCTTACGGCACCGACGCTGTTGGCGGTTGGGTTTAAATTGCGCCACCGGGATTCTTGCAGGAATACAGGCGTTACAATGCTTGCAGCGAGGAGCATAGATATACCGTCCACTGCGACGAAAACCCATACCAGACAGATAACTGTAGAGATTTTGGTCAACCCTTAGACCGGGATCGACAAACGCCGTTGTCGCTTGTTGATTTTGGAGATAACTACAAGCATGTGGCTCAGTTAGGAAAAGTCTGATGGCCTTAACATCTGGCGAAATATCCCTGGACATAATAATACTGCTTAACTTGATGAGTGTTGTCCTGTCAGTTTAAACCCACAGGGGCGTTATGCCCAAAATTTCCATCGAAAGGTTTGTCCTTCAATATTTGCAGCTGATTGAGGAAGGCTGCTCGCGGAATGCTTGTTGCACCCATCGAACGCAGGTGGTCATTACTGATCTGGCAATCGATCAAAGAAGTTCCCCCTTGACGGCACATCATTTCAGCTAATGTCACAAGGGCCATTTTGGAAGTGTCCTTAATCAGGCTGAACATCGACTCACCGCAAAACACACGTCCTATCAGGACACCATATAATCCACCGATAAGTATGTTGTTTTGCCAGATTTCGACCGAATGTGCATGACCTTCTCGATGAAGTGCATTGTAGGCGTGCTTCATTTCGTGGGTAATCCAGGTTCCCCTGAGGCTGTTAGACCTGAGGGCAGCACAGAGCTCAATGACTGACGAAAAAGCCGTGTTAGTGCGTACTTGGTAATTACTGCGTTTTATCGACTTCTTTAATGATCGTGAAATATGTATCTGTTCCGGGTAAATAACTGCCCGGGGATCGGGAGACCACCACAATATGGGTTGCCCATGCTCGTACCAAGGGAAAATACCCAGTCGATAGGCAGACAAAAGGGTCGTTGTTGTAAGGTTCCCGCCAATAGCCAGTAGCCCTGCTGGTTCTTTCAAAGCCTTCTCAGGATTTGGAAAAACCGGGTTCTTGTTATCAAGCGGGGTTAACTTTTCTTGCATTATCAAGCTGACGCATCAAGATATTTTTCGGCATCCAGCGCCGCCATGCAACCGGAACCGGCAGAGGTGACTGCCTGACGATACACATGATCGGCAACATCGCCAGCGGCAAAGACACCTTCTACGCTAGTGGCTGTGGCATTTCCATCACAACCTCCATGAACAATGATATAGCCATTTTTCATCCCGAGTTGGTCTGTAAATATATCCGTATTCGGTTTGTGGCCAATGGCAACAAATACACCTGATAAGGCAATGTTTGTAGCCTTGCCATCAAGCGTGCTCACAGCGCGCAACCCTGTAACCCCGGTGTCATCACCCAGTACTTCGTCCAGAGTGTGATTCCAAAGGAGTGTGATGTTACCGTTCTTGGCGCGATCAAAGAGCTTATCCTGTAATATTTTTTCGGAGCGCAAGGTCTCCCGCCGATGAATCAGTGTAACTTCGCTGCAGATATTTGACAGGTAAAGCGCTTCCTCGACGGCGGTGTTTCCCCCGCCGATAACCGCGACCTTTTGTCCGCGGTAGAAAAAGCCGTCACAGGTGGCGCAGGCGCTTACGCCTTTACCCATGAACGCTTCTTCCGATGGCAATCCGAGATACTGTGCTGAAGCCCCTGTGGCAATAATCAGCGCATCGCAACTGAAGGTTTGACTGCCTTTAAGCAAAAAAGGGCGCTGTTTCAAGTCAACATGCTCAATATGGTCAAAGATGATCTGAGTATCAAAGCGCTCAGCGTGAGCCTGCATGCGCATCATCAGGTCAGGTCCCTGCACACCCTCGGCATCGCCTGGCCAGTTATCCACGTCAGTGGTCGTGGTCAACTGCCCCCCTTGCTGCATGCCGGTAATAATGACAGGGTTGAGGTTGGCGCGGGCAGCATAGACAGCAGCAGTATAGCCAGCGGGTCCGGAGCCGAGGATGATGAGTTTATGGTGTTGTACAGCCGACATATATTCAGGTTTCCTGCAGAATTGGATTTCAGTTAGATTCAAAGAGCCTTTGGCTATCATAAAGAATGGAACACGGCAGACAAAATAGCATTTCTCTATGGGTGAAATATACCGGGATTATGCGGCCTGGCACTGCTGGTATTTCAACTTACTGCCATTACAATAGCGAACAGCAATGAAAAACCTGGATGGCCCAGTTGAGTAGAGAGAAGCAGCAATCAAAAACCCGTGATGATAATGGTGAGCAATCGCCCTCCAGGGGACAACTTATTCTCAGAGAGGGTGCGCTGATTGGTTGGCTGGCTGTCTGTGCGTATCTATTGCTGGCGTTTATCAGTTATACACCGAGCGATCCTGGTTGGTCGCATACCGGTGTTGAGAACCGGGTCGAAAATGCTGCAGGGCCAATGGGAGCCTGGCTGTCGGATGTATTTTTTTCCCTGTTTGGCTATATTTCCTATCTTTTTCCGATTTTGCTGGCCGTGCGGGCATGGGGTGTATTCCGTGCCTATCGTCAGCAGCGGGGCGGTTTTGACGGCGTCGTCTTTGCATTGCGTATTCTGGGGCTGATCCTCGTGATGTCCTGTGCCACCTCGCTCGTTGCCTTGCACTATGGCAGTGTGCCAACTTCGCTACCCTTTGGGGTCGGCGGCATATTGGGCGCATCCGTTTCTGCGGCGGCGTCTACAGCCTTCAGTTTTGTTGGCAGCACATTAATCCTTCTGGCGATTTTTCTATTCGGTCTTACGGTATTTACGGATTTGTCATGGATGGCATTAATAGATGGTGCGGGGCGGCTCACCCTGCGAGGACTTGAGTTGGTGCGTCACAGCATTGCCGATTACAGGGCTCGCCGGGAAGAAGCCCGGCATGCTGAAGTCGCTCAATCTCATCGGCGCGAGGTAAAAGCCAAAAGGGCGGAGAAAGAGGCAACGCGTATTCCGCCCACTATTCAGACACCGATAAAGCAGGAGTCCGTTAGTGTCCGCGTGCAAAAAGAGCGGCAAAGTCCGCTTTTTGATGAGCCAGTCAGCGGCAGCTTACCCCCTATCAATCTGTTGGATAAAGTAGATAAAAGTGGCGATAAGGGCTACTCGAGAGAATCCCTTGAAGCGATGTCTCGACAACTGGAGGTAAAACTCCAGGACTTTGGTATCAGTGCCGAAGTGGTTGAGGTCTTGCCGGGGCCGGTAGTCACCCGTTTTGAGCTGCAGCCTGCAGCCGGTGTAAAAGCCAGTAGAATCAGCAATTTGGCAAGAGATTTAGCCCGTTCTCTGGCGGTTGTCAGCGTCAGGGTTGTGGAGGTGATTCCCGGCAAATCGGTAGTCGGTATTGAGATACCCAACGAGCACCGCGAAATTGTCCGTCTTGCAGAAGTGTTGTCCTCGGAGACCTACGAGCACGCCAAATCTCCGCTGACACTGGCTTTGGGAAATGATATTTCAGGTTTTCCCGTCGTCGCCGATCTGGGGAAAATGCCTCATTTGCTGGTGGCGGGTACCACGGGTTCAGGTAAGTCGGTTGGCATTAATGTGATGCTGTTGAGTCTCCTCTACAAGGCTGGTCCGGAAGATGTGCGGTTGATTCTGGTGGATCCCAAAATGCTGGAGCTATCGGTATACGAGGGGATCCCCCATTTGCTGACGCCGGTGATCACCGACATGAAGGATGCTGCCAGTGGCCTGCGCTGGTGCGTTGGAGAAATGGAACGCCGCTATAAATTGATGTCTGCCATGGGTGTGCGGAACCTGGCCGGGTTTAACCGAAAGGTCGCTGACGCCGCTGCAGCAGGAAAACCCATTCCTGACCCATTGTGGCGCCCCGATGAAAATGCCAGTTTGTTTTCGGAAGAGGGCGGTCAGACACCGCCGGATCTCGAGAAACTGCCCTATATCGTGGTGGTCATTGACGAATTTGCCGACATGATGATGATTGTCGGCAAGAAAGTAGAACAGTTGATCGCCCGTATTGCGCAGAAGGCGAGGGCAGCAGGGATTCACTTGATTCTTGCCACGCAACGTCCATCAGTCGATGTGATAACAGGGTTGATCAAGGCTAATATACCGACTCGTATAGCATTCCAGGTCTCTTCCAAAATTGATTCAAGGACTATCCTCGACCAGGGTGGTGCAGAACAGCTGCTCGGGCATGGGGATATGTTATATCTACCTCCAGGCACCAGTGTGCCAATTCGAGTGCATGGTGCTTTTGTGGATGACCATGAAGTTCACAAAGTGGTTGCCGACTGGAAGCGCAGGGGGGAGCCCCAGTATCTTGATGAGATCACTGACGAAGGGGCGACCAGCTCAATTATGGTTCCCGGATTTTCTTCAGAGGGTGGCGATGCAGATAGTGACGGCGAGTCAGATCCACTGTATGACGAGGCGGTAGCCATCGTTCTGAAAACACGCAAGGCGTCCATTTCATCTGTGCAGAGAAAATTGCGCATCGGCTATAATCGCGCTGCACGACTGATAGAGCAAATGGAGGTTTCGGGTGTGGTGAGTGAAATGGGGACCAACGGTAATCGTGAGGTTCTGGCACCCGGGGCGGGAAGAGACTAGTGGGCATCATTAGTGAGGCAGGCACAGTTGAATAGAGTTTGGCAGTCGCTTCTTCTGCTTTTCATGGCGTCGATCAGCACGTTGCTTTTTGCTGAAGGTGCGGCAGATGCCGCCCAAAAACTGCGCGCACAACTGATTGATCTGAATACGCTGGATACAGCGTTTGTTCAGACCGTTTATGCCACTGAAGGTGATCTCCTGCAGCAAACCTCTGGCCACCTTCAGGCTGCCAGGCCAGGCCAGGTGAGATGGGAAGCATCCCCACCCATGGAGCAATTGATTGTTTCTGATGGCACAACGCTCTGGCTGTTTGATCCCGATCTTGAGCAGGTAACTGTTCGACCCTTTAGCGATGATCTCAGCAGAACGCCAGCCGTCCTTTTTGTTGGTGATCTGGCTGCGCTTGAACAGGCTTATCAGGTGTCTGTGGAGCATGGTCAGCTGACAGTTTTCACCTTGATTCCACTGACTGATGACAATCTTTATGAAAAGCTGACACTCAGCTTTGCTGGCAAGAAACCCACTGGCATGAAACTCTGGGATGGTCTGGGTCAACGCACTGAAATAGAGTTTTCAAATGCCAAATTGAATTGTCCGCTATCCCCCGAGCTGTTCACGTTCATCCCACCGGAGGGGGTTGATATTCTCCGCGATGAATAGTGATCTGTTCGCTCAGAATATCGCCCAGCCGCTGGCAGCCCGAATGCGTCCGCGTTCGCTGGACGAATTTGCCGGGCAAGCGCATTTGATTGGTGAAGGGCGGTCTCTCCGTGAGGCAATCCAGTCTGGTCAACTACATTCAATGGTCTTTTGGGGCCCGCCAGGGGTGGGTAAAACCACCCTGGCTCGTCTGGTGGCCAACTCTGTGGATGCCCATCTGGAAGCGGTCTCTGCTGTTTTGGTCGGAGTAAAAGAGATCAGGGCTGCGATTGCCCAGGCCCAAGCGATTCGCGATCAGCAGTCGCGCCGAACAATCCTTTTCGTTGACGAAGTACACCGTTTCAATAAATCGCAACAGGATGCATTTTTACCCTATGTGGAAGATGGCACTATCGTGTTGATCGGTGCGACCACAGAAAACCCGTCTTTTGAGCTGAACAATGCATTGCTTTCGCGTTGCCGGGTATACGTTTTGCGCAGTCTCGATACTGCGCAGCTGACACGTATCATTCAGCAGGCCCTGAGTGATACTGAAAGAGGCCTGGGTACACGAAAGCTCGATATGGCAGAGGATGCGGTACAGTTATTAGTGGCTGCCGCTGATGGCGATGCCAGAAAAGCCCTCAACCTTCTGGAAATCGCCAGTGATCTCGCGAACAACGGACAGATCACCCGGGATGTGGCGGAAGAAGTACTGCTGGGTGATACCCGTCGCTATGACAAGGGCGGGGAATACTTTTACGACCAGATTTCCGCACTCCACAAGGCGGTGAGAGGCTCTTCACCGGATGCTGCGCTCTATTGGTATACGCGCATGCTGGATGGCGGCTGTGATCCTCTTTACATCGCCCGCCGTGTGGTAAGAATGGCCAGTGAGGATATTGGCAATGCCGATCCGCGAGCTTTGAGTGTTGCTCTCGATGCCTGGCAAACCCAGGAGCGTTTGGGTAGTCCGGAGGGTGAGTTGACTATTGCCCAGGCTGTTCTCTATCTCGCGGCAGCGCCCAAGAGTAATGCCGTTTATCAGGCCTTTAATCAGGCCAAAGCTGATGTGCACAGTATGCCAAGCCATGATGTTCCCCTGCATTTGCGAAATGCACCCACTGCGCTGATGAAATCCCTTGATTATGGCGCAGAATATCGTTATTCACACAATGAGCCGGGGGCCTACTCACCCGGAGAAAATTATTTTCCCGAGGCACTCAAAAACAAGCAGTACTACTTCCCCTCAGATCGGGGATTAGAGAAACAGATCGCCGAAAAACTACGCCATCTCCGTAATCTGGATGAAGCGAGCACGGTCAAACGTTATCAGGGGAATGATTAATGCAATGGCTAGTGGTTGCGACTGGCGGCGCGCTGGGGGCAATGGCCCGCTTTGGTGTGAATTCGCTGGTCTTTTCGCTGTTCGGTAACCGTTTTCCCCTCGGCACCTTGCTCGTTAATGTGGCAGGTTCTGTATTGATGGGTGTTTTTTACGTACTCATCATAGAGCGTGGCATACTGCCCGCCGCATTAAGGGATCTGTTGATGGTGGGTTTTATCGGTGCATTCACGACTTTCTCAGCCTTCTCGCTTGATACGCTTGCTTTGTGGCAAAATGGCCACCTTGCGCTGGCTGGCGTCTATGTTTTCCTGAGTCTGGTCTTATGCCTCTCCGGAACCCTGGTTGCCATTGTGCTGACTCGTTTGCTTTAGGACTTTCCCTCCCCATGCTGGATCCCAAATACGTTCGCTCTCAACCGGAAACTGTGGCCGCTGCCCTGGCAGTAAAGGGTTTCACTCTGGATATCGAAAAACTCAATCAACTGGGGGCACTGCGTCGTGACCTTCTGGAAAAAGCCCAATCACTGCAGGCCGAACGAAATGCTTACGCAAAATCCATGGGCAAGGCGATTGGCGAGGCCAAGGCGCGAGGTGACGATATTGCGCCTCTCAAAGAGAAGGGCGAGGCGTTAAAAATTGCTGCCTTGAAAGCTGACGATGCGCTCGACGCTGTTCAGCGCCAATTGGATGATTATTTGCGCAATGTGCCCAATATCCCCGATAAGGAAGTCCCTTCAGGCAAGTCCGAAGAGGATAACGTAGAGGTTCGTCGCTGGGGCCAACCCAGAACTTTTGATTTTGAAGTGCGGGATCATGTGGACCTTGGTGAGCGTTGTGGACTCCTTGATTTTGAAACAGCCACCAAAATTACCGGTTCTCGTTTCTCCGTTATGCGCGGGGATATTGCCCGGTTACATCGTGCACTGATCCAGTTCATGCTGGACACACATACGCTCGAGCACGGCTACCAGGAAATCAATGTGCCGTATATCGTCAACAGCGAGTCGTTGTTTGGTACAGGACAGTTGCCGAAATTTGAAGAAGATCTTTTTAAGTTAACCGACGATCGAGACCTTTATCTGATCCCGACGGCCGAAGTCCCCGTCACCAACGTCTTTCGCGATGCCATTCTCGATGCGACTCAATTGCCGGTAAAATTTGCCTGTCACAGCCCCTGTTTTCGCAGCGAAGCCGGCAGTTATGGCAAGGATACACGCGGCATGATACGTCAGCATCAATTTGAAAAAGTCGAGCTGGTTCAGTTTGTCCATCCGGAAAAATCCACCGAAACACTGGAGCAACTGACCGGTCACGCAGAGCTAATATTGCAAAAGCTGGAGCTTCCATACCGAACCATTATCCTCTGTGGTGGCGACCTGGGTTTTTCTGCCGCTCGCACCTATGATATTGAGGTATGGCTGCCATCCCAGCAGCGTTACCGCGAAATCTCATCCTGTAGTAACTTTCGTGATTTTCAGGCCCGTCGGATGCAAGCCCGTTGGCGCAATCCGGAGACCGGCAAACCAGAATTGTTGCATACCCTGAACGGCTCTGCACTGGCTGTGGGCCGCACGCTGTTGGCGGTGATGGAAAATTACCAGCAGTCAGATGGCACCATCATTATTCCCGCGATACTGCGGCCCTATATGGGTGGTCAGGCCAGCATTGGCTGAGAAAGTGCCTATTGAGTCAGAGTTTAACGATGGATCTGTTACCCTTATTTCATAACCTTCGCGATAGACGCTGCGTCATGGTTGGCGGCGGTGAAATAGCCCTGCGAAAACTCCGCCAGCTAATTGCTGTTGGTGCCGCTATTGAGGTAATTGCTCCAGAGATTAATTCATCCATTCAAAAACTGGCTCATGAATCTGGCCTGACACTTGTAAACCGTGAGTTTGATGATGCTGACCTCGACGGAGCGGTCCTGGTGGTTGCGGCCACGAATGACACAGCGGTTAACCGGCGTGTCTCAAAGCTCGCCCAGACCAGGAATATTCCTGTCAACGTGGTAGATAGCCCTGAACTGTGCAGCGTCATTTTTCCCTCTATCGTTGATCGATCCCCAGTGCAGATAGCCATCAGTAGTGCCGGTACCGCGCCGGTATTAGCGAGAATGCTTCGTACCCGGCTGGAATCATCAATCCCTGCCGGTTATGGCAAGCTTGCAGCAATGGCCGGGAAATATCGTGATCATGTTAAGCGCAAGATCAATGACGGACTTTCCCGTAAAGCTTTCTGGGAAGAAGTTTTTGAGGGCGATATTGCGGAATTGGTTTACGCAGAAAAACTGGATGAAGCGGAAAGCCGCATTCAGCAGAAATTAGCTAACCCCGCTTCAAAAAAACTCGGAGAGGTTTATCTGGTAGGCGGTGGACCGGGTGACCCCGATCTCCTGACCTTCCGCGCGCTGCGCTTGATGCAGAAGGCGGATATCGTCCTTTATGACCGGTTGGTTTCAAAGGAAGTGTTGGCATTGGTGCGTCGTGATGCTGAGTTGATTTATGTGGGAAAAACCGCCGGCGACCATCCTGTCACCCAGGATAATATCAATGAGAAGCTTGCTGAATATGCCCTGCAGGGCAAGCGCGTTTTACGTCTAAAGGGAGGCGACCCTTTTATTTTTGGCCGTGGTGGTGAAGAAATTTCACACCTTGCGGAACGTGGAATTCCTTTTCAGGTTGTACCGGGTATAACGGCCGCTTCAGGCTGTGCCAGCTATGCGGGCATCCCCCTGACTCACCGGGACTATGCACAGTCGGTCCGTTTTATAACAGGCCATCTGAAAGACAATTCACTAGATTTGAACTGGCAGGATCTTGTTTCACCCAATCAGACCCTGGTGTTTTATATGGGGCTCAGTGGACTGGAGAGTATTTGCCGCGAGTTGATTCGACGCGGAAAAGCACCGGAGACACCGGCAGCGTTGATAGAGAAGGGTACAACTGTCAATCAGCGGGTGTTTATTGGCGACTTAAGAACTTTGCCAGATAAAGTTCGTGAAGCCAATGCCAAAGCCCCCACCTTGATCATTGTGGGTGATGTGGTCAAACTTCACGAGAAGTTGTCCTGGTTTAAGCAATAAACCTGAAATTAAGGAGAAATCATGGCTGACCATGATGTTGACCTGTTTGTGATTGGTGCTGGTTCTGGCGGAGTAAGAACAGCACGTATGTGTGCGCAGCAAGGGCTGCGAGTCGTGATAGCCGAATCCCAGTATCTTGGTGGAACCTGTGTCAATGTCGGCTGTGTTCCCAAAAAACTTTTCGTGTATGCATCTTCGTTCCGCGAGGAATTTCGCACTGCCAAGGGTTTCGGTTGGCATGTGGGTGAGTCAAGTTTTGACTGGCCCACCCTTCGGGATAATAAAAATCGTGAAATCCAGCGGCTTAATGATATCTACGGTAACTTACTTGATAAGGCCGGTGTGGAACTGGTTGAGGGTTGGGCCAAAATCCTCGGTCCAGATACTGTTGAAGTAAATGACCAGATTTACCGATGCAAAAAAATATTGATTGCCACGGGGGGTACGCCCTTTGTGCCGGACTTTCCCGGTAAAGAATACGCCATTACATCTAACGAAGCTTTTTATCTGGATAGCCTCCCGGACCGTATAGTGATCGTTGGTGGCGGCTATATCGCCATCGAATTTGCCGGGATATTCAATGGGCTCGGCGTTGAGACCCACTTGTTGTATCGCGGCGGCCTGTTTCTTCGTGGTTTCGATCAAGACGTGCGTGAAGTTCTAAAAGAAGAGATAGAAAAACAAGGGGTTAACATTCATTTCTCAACTGATATCGAGACTATAGAGAAAATGGATAGTGGTCTTTTCAGGGCAGCCCTCAATAATGGCGACAGCATTGAAGCGGGCCTTGTGATGTATGCGACAGGTCGCCACCCAAACATTGACGGACTTGGCCTTGAGAATACAACCATTGAAACCCGCTCAAATGGTGCGATCGTTGTAGATGATTATTTCCAAACCGCAGAACCGTCAATCTATGCCATTGGTGATGTCATTGGTCGAGTTGAATTAACGCCCGTCGCCATTAACGAGGGTATGGCACTGACCAAAACCCTTGTCACCGGTGTCCCCACGACGATTGATTATACAAACATCCCCACAGCCGTATTCAGTCAACCCAATACGGCATCTGTCGGAATGACTGAAGAGCAGGCCAGAGGGCAATACGGCGATAACATTCGCATTTATCGTAGTAGATTCAGAGCGATGAGAGAGACACTGGGCGGCGGAGAAGGGAAAGTCTTTATGAAGCTGATAGTTGTCAATGACAACGACAGGGTTGTTGGTTGCCACATGGTGGGTGAGGGTGCCGGTGAAATCATCCAGGGAATCGCGATTGCTGTAAAAATGGGTGCTACCAAAGCGGATTTTGATGCCACGATAGGTATTCATCCAACTGCAGCTGAAGAATTTGTGACCATGCGTGATACGACCTAGAAAGAGAAATGTTCTGTAGCTGTTTAAAACACTTTTAAATTACCGTTTTATTCAACAGGATCATTTTTTCAGAGGGATAGGGGTGTCTCGACTATCGAGGCACAGCACGGATAAATCGAGCCCTAATCCCTTCTGCTGTCGTCTGGTGGTGAAAGGACAAAAGACGTTGGCAGATACAACCATTGGCTGCGCAAGCTATCTTTATAATTGTTTCTAGGCCCCAAAACTTCATTTATTATCTGATGCTTGCCAAAGGAGGGTGATCAATGTTCAGTTATGGAAAGCTCGGTTTAACAATCTATCTCGCACTAACGCTGTCATCGCTAACGGTCGGCATAACCTTCAAGCTCTGGCTCGAACACGACGCCCGGGGCTTGGCCGCACAACTGGAAGCCGAAGTAACAGCAGTAGCGAAAGATTTCGAATATCAGGCGCTAGTGGCCCAGCGAAAAAATAGCGCACGTCAAACAGAGCAAAACAAAGCCAGAGCCAAGCTGAATGCAGCTAACGCCCAGCGGCAAAGAACCTGCACCTTCTGGCGTGATCAGTACGCCAAAACCCGTAAATCATACGATAAAACCATGATGGGCACCGCCTGCAAGTGATTAATTCGCTGTGTAATCGCTTTTCACTTACCCTTCTTGCCACAATTCTTGCCACAACCACTGTAGAAAGCTGTTGGCCCTTGGCCCCGTGCAGGCGCCGCTTAGGCACTTAATCTTCCATCCCGGCGTTCTTTATGTGAGTGAATCTATCTTTTTCATGGCATCGACTGCGCCACGGGGAAGGGTGGTTGTGTCCGATTCTGATTTTTCAACGTTCTTGTTGTCTGTTACTGGTTTTCCGACCATCGCCTGGTAGGCGTATCCGTTGTTGAACGCCACGCCGCCTACGGGTTTCCAGCCCTTGTTCAATAGCAATGAAACTTCCTTTTCCAGTTCCTTGAAGCCTTTTGTCGCACTTATTACCTTGTATACCAGCATCGGATCTTCCTTGTTTCGCTTTAATCGTGATTTTATCGCCGGTTGTGCTGACATATACCAATCTGCTGCGAGTTCACCGGGCGTTTTATTATAATATTTCGGATTAAAGTCGTCTCTGTATAGTACACCGTTGCAAATGTACCAGCCTTTCCAGCCAAAAAAATCTAGCTTGCCTGACAGGATTTGTAAACCCTTGTAAACCCACTTTGGCCCGTATCCCGACGCTTTCCATCGGTAATAGCTATGCTCGGTTATGCCTAGTTGTGTGCAGACATCACGTACAAAAAAACCTGCTGATTGGCGGCTTTCATCAATATATTCAAAGGGTATTTTTTTCTGTGCCTTCATATCTGATTTTTCCTTATGTCTAATTCACGCGTATAAGGGCGATTGTTTATAAAATCCCGATCTATAGATATGCGCATAATGTATATTATGTTAAATATAATAACTGGGTAGACGTTTGGTCCCTTTTCTTATTTGTTGTTGGGAATAACCTGCCCGCAATACACCTGATTGAATGGAATATCAGCTGATGTTCTGGCAAAATTTCCGCAGCTTGTTTTTTGGCAAGTCTAACCACTGAGAACCGTATTTTTCCCTTCTCTCCTCGCGATTCGTTATACAGGTGCAATGATGTCGTTCAATAGCTTTCCTGACCCCAAATTGATTGCTCAGTTATCTGCAAAAATGCTGATTGAAATTGGTGCAATAAATTTTCGCCCAAATGACCCCTTTCAGTTAACGTCAGGAAAAATTAGCCCTGTATATATTGATTGCAGAAAAATTATTTCATTTCCGCGAGTGAGATCGACATTGATGGATTTTGGTGCCTCGACGATTCTCCGCAATATAGGCTTTGAATCTATTGACGGCATTGCTGGCGGCGAAACAGCTGGGATTCCTTTTGCAGCCTGGCTTGCAGAGCGTTTATCCCTACCCATGCAGTACGTTCGAAAAAAACCCAAGGGGTTTGGCCGCGATGCGCAGATCGAAGGTGATTTAAAAGAAGGTTCGAGAGTTCTATTGGTTGAGGATCTCACAACGGACGGCGGCAGCAAGATCAAATTCTGCCAGGCTTTGCGCGATGCTGGCGCCACTGTTAGCGATACATTCGTTATTTTCTTTTATGACATATTTCCRGATACACGWAAAARTCTGGGTGAAATTGGTATYAATCTRCACCAYTTRACYWCYTGGTGGGAYGTRCTGGARGTCTGCAARARTSAAAAYCTTATGGAAACCAAKGCTATTGCAGAAATTGAGTCCTTTCTGCACTCCCCGGTTGAATGGTCAACTGCACATGGTGGARTAGAARKTTAATTAGAATAAYCTCTTAACTATTTGACTATAAAYAAAYTTTGTYTGSATMTTTTAAAGACCGTTGAGGCTGTAATCGTGAACGTAGTTAATTTCCCCCTGAAAGCCCAATAGGTAGAGTGCCAGTCGATCATCTGCATAATGGGCGAAAACCTTAAGCATCATTTTGTCATCYGTGGCGAAATCCGACCGGTATTGGCCGAACACGCCAGCGGCAGTCAGTTTGCCATTTTTAAGGGTGACACCATTCTGTTTGTTAATGAAATCWCGCCCTGACTGCTTTAACAGTGATGTAACATTTTCCCCGGTGAAAGCTTTAGGCAATAAGCCTGGACAGGTCATGTTGGCACAGTTCAAGCCGAAGTGAATGGTATGATCTTTCCATATTGGTCKGAGAATACGGTTCTCTATGTCATTGAGGCTTAAAGGGTTGTCGGCAACCTTAATTAGCGGTTTCGTCAATAAGCTGCTTCCAGCCATTTTTTTGCCGAAYTCCCTGATGCTTTTTATTGGGTAGTTTTCTGAAATAAGTTTGACRGTCAATGCATTATAGAGATTTAACCAATAGGCTTTCTGCTCATCCCGACTGTAGTCTCGCGGGTCTATTTTTGCCAGATAGGCAATATAGTCCGAGAGGCGTTTTTGTTCATTTTTATCCACCGAGCCATACCGAAAACGATTAACACCCTGCCCGGTGTTCACGACATGCGTACTGAGCAGCTCATTCCACTGTYGGTGATTAACAGTGTCCCGRTTAGACTCATTGCTCTTTGCCCAGAACATTGGCGATTGCCCTGATTCTGCAGCGACTGCTGAAGATGCGCYCAAYAAYCCTGTYATYAGTRCGATKATMAGTGGATGCTTTAGGTTCATCATTGMTACYCGTTTGAGTGATGGCGTTGYYATGGTGCTTTGATACCATGAAGATCCTTATCATACAATATACGTTCGCTTACCTGTGAATTGCATCTACATGAAACACTTGAGTGCGTCTCAAATATTAGCCATGGATAAAGATCACATCTGGCATCCCTATTCGTCTGTGGTGGATCCTGCACCGGTTTATCCGGTGGCCAGCGCCGATGGTGTCAGGCTATATCTGACTGATGGCCGGGCATTAATCGATGGCATGTCATCCTGGTGGTGCACCATCCACGGCTACAACCACCCTGCTCTCAATGCAGCCATAACCGCCCAGATGAGTAAAATGTCCCACGTCATGTTTGGCGGTATCACCCATGAGCCAGCAGCGAAGCTCGCACAGACACTGGCTGAGATCACCCCGGCTGGACTGGATAAGGTTTTTTTATCGGACTCTGGTTCTGTCAGTATAGAAGTGGCCATGAAAATGGCCCTCCAATATTGGCAATCACAGGGAGAAAAAGGAAAATCGCGTTTTTTAAGTCTTAAACGCGGTTATCACGGTGATACCTTTGGAGCCATGTCAGTTTGTGATCCCGTTACAGGTATGCACCACCTGTTCCGCGATGTTCTGGTGCCCCAGTTTTTTGCAGAATCTCCCCAGTGCGGCTTCGATGATGCCTGGAGTGAAGATTTCATCATCGATTTTAAACAAACCATCACTGCTAATGCAGATGAAATCGCTGCTGTAGTACTGGAGCCGGTGGTTCAGGGTGCCGGGGGTATGCGCTTTTATTCCCCAGTGTTTCTGAAGCGTGTTCGCGAATTGTGTGATCAGCATGATGTGCTGTTAATTATCGACGAAATAGCCACGGGATTTGGTCGCACCGGAAAGCTTTTCG
The DNA here is from genome assembly GCA_002733125.1 of Porticoccus sp. Taxonomy (GTDB): domain Bacteria; phylum Pseudomonadota; class Gammaproteobacteria; order Pseudomonadales; family Porticoccaceae; genus Porticoccus. Next base: position 158,214 of record NVUM01000002.1, on the reverse strand, counting down.
CCACTGAATGGGCCGGGATCTCACCGGACATCATGTGTCTGGGCAAGGCGCTCACGGGTGGCTACATGACGCTTGCTGCTACATTGTGTACGGAAAAGGTCAGCAACGGTATTTGTCTTGGTGAAGCGGGCGTATTCATGCACGGCCCAACCTTTATGGGTAATCCCCTGGCCTGTGCTGTGGCCAATGCCAGTATTGAGCTGCTGCTTACCTCAGATTGGTCGACCCGCGTTAAGGATATTGAGCAGCAGTTGGCTGCAGAGCTGGCACCAGCCAAAGACTACAGTCATGTGGAAGACGTGCGAGTGCTTGGGGCTATCGGTGTCATTGAGATGAAGAATCCCGTCAACCTACCAATCATTCAGAAACATTTTGTCGATCAGGGTGTTTGGGTGCGACCTTTTGGGAAGCTCGTGTATGTCATGCCCCCCTACATTATCAGCAAAACCGATTTATCCGTCCTAACCAGTGTGTTGGTTGACGTTGTAAAAGATGCTGCGCAATGAGCACGAAGGAGCTCCACTAAAACCCCTCAGGACAGCGAATGCAGGCCGACCGCCCGGTTAAGTCTGGCCATAAATGGGATACTCACCGCCCTCGCCTTCTCTGCCCCTTCACTGAGCAGTTTTTCGATGTGAGAAGGGTTTTCGAGTAATTCGTTATAGCGCTTCCGTGGTTCCCTCAGTTCCGCTTCGATCAACTCAAACAGTTGTTTTTTTGCTTCGCCCCAGGCGATACCGTTTTCAAATTCACGCCGCATTGCGGCGGTTTGCTCTTTGCTGGCGAATGCCCGCCATATCTGAAACACAGTGGAGGTGTCCGGGTCTTTGGGTTCGCCGGGTTCCAACAGGTTGGTCTTGATTTTGTTGATGTGCTTCCTGAGTTGTTTTTCAGGCAGAAACAGGGGAATGGTATTGCCGTAGCTTTTGCTCATTTTCCGACCATCCAGCCCTTGTAATACGGCCACATGGTCATCGACCACGGCTTCCGGCAAGGTGAAGTGCTCGCCGTATACATGGTTAAAACGCTGTGCGATATCCCGGGCCATCTCGATATGCTGAATCTGGTCCCGGCCCACAGGTACTTTGGTGGCGTTGAACATCAGGATGTCGGCAGCCATGAGTACCGGATAGGAAAAAAGGCCCATGGTAATACCGTAATCCTGGTCCTCCCCAGCATCCTGATTTTTTTGAACAGAGTCCTTGTAGGCATGGGCTCGGTTCATCAGTCCCTTCGCAGCAACACAGCTCAGGAACCACATCAGCTGAGTAATTTCGGGAACATCTGACTGTCGATAAAATACAACATTGTCGGTATTGAGACCCAGAGCCAACCATGTGGCAGCAATTTCCCTGCTCGATTGGTGGACCATGGCGGGATCCTGACACTTAATCAAGGCGTGATAATCCGCGAGAAAATAGTAGGCATTGATGTCAGGTTTCTGGCTGGCCTCAATGGCTGGCCGAATCGCGCCCACGTAGTTGCCCAGGTGCGGCGTTCCTGTGGTGGTAATGCCCGTTAAAATAGTATTGGTTTCAACGGTTGAGGCTGGATGCTGACTCATGATTAGATTCTTTGGTCCGGTCCTTATTGTGGTCCACATCATACGGATTTCAGGGTTTGAATAAAGCCTGTATTCAGGTCTCCTGAATCGTCAGTGTTGATTGATGGTTATAGAACCCCCGTAGCGCCCGGTATAAATTGAATGCGTCATCCGCACCAGCCATTTCTCGGATAGAGTGCATCGCAAACGTGGGCACACCGACATCCAGTGTTTGAACGCCAATCATCGCAGCAGTGATAGGCCCGATGGTGCTCCCGCAACTCAAATCAGTGCGGTTAACAAATGTCTGTACTGCCACGCCCTCCTTTTCACAGAGGTGACGAAACATGGCGGCGCTAATGCTATTGGTGGCATAACGCTGGTTAGCATTTATCTTGATGACCGGCCCTTCGTTTAGGCGTGGTCCATGATTACTGTCGTGACGATCCGCGAAGTTCGGGTGAATGCCGTGGGCATTGTCTGCCGATACCAGTAATGACTGGCGCATTACTCGGGCAAGCAACCCCGGATCCGGGTAAAGACGTTGTAACACTGACTGCAGCATCGGGCCGTTTGCACCGCAGGCGGAGGTGCTGCCGACCTCTTCGTGGTCATTACAAACCAGCATGCAGGAAACCTGATCACCGGCTGCCAGCAGCGCCTGAACACCGGTAAAACAACTCAACAGGTTATCCAGCCTGGCGCCGGAGATAAACTCACGCTGCATACCGGTCAGGGCGGGCTTCTGACAATCATAGAGATACAGTTCGTGATCGAGAATTCTGGCTTTTTCCGGTAAATCACCCGATGAGGAGAGTTCTTTTGCCAGGAACTCGAAGAAATCTACCACCGACTTATCCGGATCCCTGAACAACAGAGGTGGAATATCTGTTTGAGGATTCACCTTGTGCTCATTGTTCGCATCCCGATCCAGATGTATGGCGAGGCTAGGGATGACTGCCACAGGTCTTTTCAGGTCGATCAGTGTCTGTTCTAAAGAGCCCTCCCCGTTATCGAACACCAGACGCCCGGCGATGCTAAGATCACGGTCAAACCAGGGGTTGAGAAGCGCTCCACCATAAACTTCGACACCCAGTTGAAAGTAGCCCTGACGGTTCAGTTCCGGTTTTGGTTTCACTTTAAGGCAGGGACTGTCCGTGTGGGCCCCCACCAGACGTATCCCTGACTCCAGAGCGGACTGGTGCCCTGCTATAAAGGCGATAAGAGACGAGCCATTGCGAACGGTGTAGTAGCGGCCGCCCGGTTGTATATCCCAATCAGTTTCTTCCGGGAGACGGGTATATCCGCCGGCTTCCAGTATCTCACGCATATTTATGACGGCGTGAAACGGTGTCGGAGACTGATAAATAAAATCCAGCAACTGCTGGTTATAAGGTTGCTTGTTCATAATGGACTAACTACTAACCTCATTTTCTGCGTTTTCAAGCCTGGCCAACAGGCTCGATGTGTCCCATTGCCCGCCACCCATTAACTGGACTTCCCGGTAAAATTTACTGATCAGTTTTGTGGCGGGAAGGTTGCTACCATTGCGCTGAGCTTCTTTCAGCACAATAGCCAGATCTTTACACATCCAGTCCACTGCAAAACCGTGATTGTACTCACCTGCCAACATGGTTTGATAGCGGTTTTCCATTTGCCAGGATTGTGCCGCCCCTCTGGAGATAACCTGAATGACCTGGCTGGGGTCAAGCCCTGCCTGACGGGCAAAAAACAGCCCCTCGGCAAGTGATTCAATGACACCCGCTACACAGATCTGGTTCGCCATTTTACAAAGCTGTCCGGACCCAACGGGGCCCAACAGGGATACCTTGCTGGCATAATGACTGATAATGGGTGTTGCCTGCTGAAAATCTGCTTCCTCACCACCCACCATGACTGTCAGGGAGCCGCGCTCAGCCCCCTGCTGCCCACCGGATACGGGGGCATCCAGATAAGCCATTTTGTGCCTGCTGGCCTCTTTGGCGAGCTCTCGGCTGACTTTGGCTGATACGGTGGTGTGATCAACAAAAAGTGTCCCCTGAGAAGCCCCGTTAAAACCACCCGAGTCACCCAGCAGAACCTCCTGCAAAGACTCATCATTACCTACGCAGGTAAAGACAATATCGGCTTTTTCTACAGCTGCTGCTGGTGTTGGTGCTGAAAAACCGGCGTACTCCTCCAGCCATCGAGCTGCTTTTTGTTGTGTACGGTTATAAACACAAACTGAAAAGCCAGCCTTGCTTAAGTGGCCCGCCATCGGGAACCCCATGGTGCCGAGACCAATGAAAGCAATATTTTTCATAAGCGATGCCTCCGGTACGAGCTTAGCTGTTAACAAGAATAGCGATCAGCAAGGCACCCAATAACAGTCGGTAAATAACAAAAGGCATCATCCCAATCCGGGTGATCCATATAAGAAATACACGGATACAGAGGTAGGCTGCGATGCATGAGAGCACTGCGCCAAGCACAATATCACTCCATGGAACCTGTGGTAGTTGCATCAGTTGAGCACACTTATAACCACCACTGAGAATAATGACGGGAATTGCCATCAGGAAAGAAAAACGGGCGGCCGATTCCCGCGTAAAACCCAGGGCCAGCGCTGCCGTCATGGTAATCCCTGATCTCGATGTGCCGGGAATCAGGGCCAGTGCCTGTGCCAACCCGATGAAAAGTGCTGAGCGCCAGGTGATTTGATGAAGCGTTTTTACGCGGCATCCCCAGAAATCAGACATTCCCAGGAGCAAACCAAACAGGATGGTTGTCGCAGCAATCACCGCAATTGAGCGCAGCTGGCTTTCAATAAAACCACCCAGTAGCAACCCCGCCAGACCAGCGGGAATGGTTGCGAGAATAAGCAGCCAGCCCAGTCGGCTCTCTGGCGTGGCTTTGCCGCCAGTCACGCTTTGGCACCAGTGAACCACTACCTGTTGAACGTCATGGCGAAAGTACCAGAGTACAGCGATCAGGGAGCCAACATGGACGGCGACATCAAATGCCAACCCCTGGTCTTTCCAGCCCAGTATGGCTGAGGGCAAAATAAGATGAGCTGAGCTTGAAATGGGCAAAAATTCGGTCAGCCCCTGAATAATAGCCAGAAAAAAAATCTGCAAATTATCCACGTCTCTAGGTTCCTGTTCCGCTTATAGGTTTATTTTCACGTAGTCGTTTTCGTTTTTGCCAGGAAACTTTATCTCTGAGATAGAGCGGCTTCACTTCATCTATAGCCATTAGAGCACCGTTCTCAATTTCCGGTATCGCAATAGTCAGTACATCACGAGCATCGGGCAGTAACGCCGAAGCCTCTATGGTGGGATACAAGTCGATGCGTTCGGCGTAGTGCCAGCCGTCACCGATTACCGCCAGAGGTAATCTGCTGTGAGGGAGTATTATTGTTTCAGGGGGAGAAAGGTTATCCGGCGTTAGGCGAGTTAACTCGACGCCATTCCATTCAAAGACCGACCAGTAAACCTCATCCATTCGGGCGTCAAACATCGGCAAAAGCCGATAACTATCCTCTATAAATAACTGTCTACAGGCAGTATGAGCCAGGGTTTCCAGGCTGGACACAGGCAATACAGGAAGGTCACCACCAAGGGCCAGACCCTGTATGACACTGAAGCCAATCCGAATGCCCGTGAATGAGCCAGGCCCCCGGGTAAATGCGAGCGCATCAAGTTCGGTTAACTTTACTCCCGCCTCTGACAGCAGGTCATTTACCATGGGTAACAACAGGCGGGTGTGTTCACGGCTGGCAAGCTGAAAACGACTGCTTACGCTATTCCCTAGCGACAGTGCTACCGAGCATGCCTGAGTCGTCGTATCGATGGCCAAGACTTTTTTCACGGCAAACAATCCCCCCCTTGAATCGGGGGGGGATTGTAACCTGTTTGGTTTGAAGAACGGAGTTTGATTGGGAGCGGTTTAGACCGTCAGGAATAAGCAGCTACTCCGGCGATGTATCGGGTTTATTACTGGCTGGAGAGCTGGTGGGCACAACCGTACTTTTCTTTGCCGTAGATACCGCCCGTGTAGTTGGTTTTTTTGCCGATGCCGAGGTTTTGGAGCGCCGGGATTGGGCAACAGTGGACCCTTTTGCGGCGGGCTTTCTACCGGGCGTCTTTGCCTTGTTTGCAGCATTGGCCGCGGGCTGTTTAGTTGTAGTTTTGGCCCCGAATGGTTTCTTTGCTGCTGTCACTGTTGCCGGGGGACGGCCGGGGCCTCGCTTGGATTTTGTTGGACTGGTTTTTGCGGTGCGAGTGCTCGATTTTACTGCCGGTGCCTTCGCGGTTGCCGAGCTCTTTGGTGGGCGACCGGGGCCGCGTGTAGAAACCGTTTTTGTGACAGCCTGCTTGCGAGAATTTATTTTCTGTTCAGCATTTTTGATGGCATCGGTAGCCTGCTTGTGTAGCCGTTTTTCAATGGCTTTGACTCTGGACAGTGCATTCTTTTCGACTCTCTTAACTTGCCTGGCAATAGCACTGGTACGTTTTTTGAGCCAGGACTTTTTATAACGATCCACCGCCCTTTCTAGATCCTTGGCTGTTTTCTGTTCGAGTTTTTTTTCTGTTGCGATAACGCGAGCTCTGGCTTTCTCTTCTGCCTCTGACACTTGAGACAGAATTTTCGCTGCCCTGAGTTCGGCTTTTGCCAGTGTGTTTTTTGATATGAGGTTGTTAAGTTTACTGATATTTGTTCTGACCTCCTGAGCACGCTTTTTAAGTAGTGCCTCAGAGGCTTTAGTCGCATTTTCAGTGGCTCTGCTTTTCGCGGCGGTTAACTTTTGTTTGGCGTCCGCAACTTTTTTCTTTTGTACATTCACTTCCCGCTCGATCCGTTCCAGGGCAATAGCTGTTTTATTGACTACAGGAGTGGTGGTTTTCCTGGTGGATACAGGTACAGTTTTTTTATTGGATGGTTTGGCTGTACGCTTTTGGGGAGCTCTGGCCATTGTGTTTCTCCTTGATATTGGAAGAGATACGTTTTTACTGGGAACACAGAAGATGGTTAAAGTTTATTCAAAAAATAGAATATTTCCACTTTAAAACAGAGAAATTATTATTTTCATTATAAAGTGAGGCATTAATTCTGAAATTTAGTGGTTCAATAGCAGTTTTTTCGCGGTTATTTCGGCGAGCGCATTGATAAATAACGGCGTATTATTGACACAGGGGATGTAATGATATTTCTCTCCCCCCTGTTCAAAAAACAGTTCACGGTAACTTATATTCAGCTCTTCAAGGGTTTCGAGACAATCTGCAGTAAATGCAGGGCTGACAATGTCCACAGACCTGATGCCCTCCTCGACCCATTGCTTAAGTTTGTCATCGGTATAGGGCTGGAGCCATTTCTTTGGGCCAAACCTCGACTGATAGCTCATCGACCATTCAGAAGATGCAAGCCCAAGAGCACTGGCAATGGCATGAGCGGTTACTCGACAATGTTCACCGTAGGGATCGCCTTTATCGACGTAATCCTGAGGGATCCCATGGAATGACATCAAAAGTTTTTCATTGCGCCCATGCTCTGCCCAATACGCTTTAATCGCTTCGGCGATTGACTGAATATAGCCAATATCATCGTGAAAGGACTTTATGACTGTCATGTCCGGAACATTGCGGCTTCGCTGGATGATCTGTGCCACCTGATCGTAGATTGCCCCTGAGGTTGATCCCGAGTATTGGGGATACATGGGGATAATTAAAAATTTTTCTATACCTTTTTCTTCGAGACGCCGAATGGTTTCATCCAGAGCTGGTTTTCCATAGGTCATGGCTTCCGCAACGACAGGCGCTTTCTCACCGTAACGGTCTGTTAATACCTCCTGTAAGTCGACAACCTGGCGACCGCTGATGACTCGCAAGGGTGAGCCGTCTTCCCACCATATTTCACGGTAAGCATGGGCAACTCTTTTGGCGCGCAAGGGGATTATCACCAGTCTCAGTAGAAACCACCAGATCAGTCTGGGAACTTCAACCACTCGAGGATCAGATAGAAATGCCCTGAGGAAACGGGCTATTGAGGCAGGTGTCGGTTCATCCGGTGTACCCAGATTAACCAGAATGACAGACGTTTTATTCATTGGACTCCAGACTTTTAACTGGCAAAAAAAATGGGCTCAGGAAGAGCCCATTCTGCATCAGATGCTGGCCTCAGGCTAGCGCTTCTTCAAGCCGTGCTTCAACTTGCGGGAGCTTCCCAACGCCGTTGACACAAACGTAGGAAGGCGCTTTCTCAGGTTTCGTTCTGGCCAGATCCTTATAGAAACCTACCAGAGGCTGAGTCTGCTCGTGGTAGACAGAAAGACGGTTGCGAACAGTGTCTTCCTTATCATCTTCACGCTGTACAAGCGGTTCACCGGTAATATCGTCCAGCCCCTCTTTTTGCGGCGGATTATGCGCCACATGATAAACACGGCCAGACCCTTCATGAACACGCCGTCCACTCAGGCGCGAAACAATTTCTTCATCTTCAACGTGGATTTCTATAACTTTATCGATAGCCACACCTTCGTTTAACAAAGCCTCAGCCTGTGGGATTGTTCTAGGAAATCCGTCAAAAAGAAATCCGTTCACACAATCGGGCTCTTGAATGCGTTCTTTTACCAATGCGATGATCAGGTCATCGGAAACCAGCCCGCCAGAAGCCATAATATCTTTAGCTTTGAGACCGAGCTCCGAGCCCGCTTTTACTGCTGCCCGCAACATGTCGCCCGTGGATATTTGGGGGATCCCAAATTTTTCAGTTATGTATTTGGCCTGTGTGCCCTTACCGGCACCCGGTGGGCCCAATAAAATAATTCGCATTCGTGATCTCCGATTATCTGGGGTTGAGTTATTAGAGTGATTAGTCAATTACCCAAACTCGCAATTGAGGGCGCAAACATTACACAGAAACGACCATAACCACAAGTTAGACGGCGCTTTTACGGGTGTTTGGACATGGTTGAAAACTTGGCTTCTGTCCAAAAATCGTCGAGTTGTTCCATGGGTATATCGACCATCTTTTTGCCCTGATGATGCAGTCTTTTCTCAATGTGATTGATACGCTGCTCAAATTTCGCCGATGAGCTCCGCAGAGCGGTTTCAGCGTCAACTTTCAGGTGACGGCAGAGGTTGACCACAGTAAACAGCAAATCGCCTAGCTCTTCTTCAATGGCATCCACCTCTCCCCCTGTGATTGCTTCATTGAGCTCATGGGTCTCTTCATGGACTTTTTCCAGAACGCCCTGTATATCCGGCCAGTCAAAACCGTGGCGGGCAGCCCTCTTTTGCAATTTTGTTGCCCGGGTCAAAGCAGGTAAACCCAGAGGAATATCGTCAAGGATTGAAGCCTGGCCTTTTTCTTTTCTCTCGCTTTGTTTGATGGACTCCCAGTTATCTTTGATGGATTGCTCATTGGGTTCTGCTCCTCCCGGTTGGCGTTCACTGGTAAGCGTCCCTTCAGGGAAAACATGGGGATGGCGGGAAATGAGCTTTTTCACTAATAGTGAAACGACCTCCTCAAAATTGAACAGGTTTCGTTCTTTCCCCAACTGGGAGTAGAAAATGACCTGGAACAGTAAATCACCTGACTCCTCTTTGAGCTGGTCGTAATCCCCATGTTCTATTGCATCAATGACCTCGTAGGCTTCCTCCAGTGTATAGGGGGCCAGGGTTTTAAAAGTCTGTTTCATATCCCAGGGGCAGCCGGTTTCCGGTCTGCGAAGTCGCTCCATCAGATAGCATAAATTGTCGATGGTATAGGTGGTATCTGCCATAGATTAGCCCTCATCAATACGTTGCAGGCCAGTAACATTCGGAATTTGTCTCAATTTTGTCATCACATTACTCAACTCATTAATATTCATGACTTCCAGGGTAACTTCCATTCTGACGGAAACGCCTTTTCTGCCCTGATCGCTTCGCGAAGACATGGCTAGAATATTGAGCCCTGCTTTATCCAGAACCGCACTGATATCACGTAACAAGCCACTCCTGTCGTAGGATTCGACTGCAATTTTCACGGGATAAACCTTTTTCGGTTCACCGCCCCAGCTGACCTCAATGACTCTTTCCGGTTCAACATTTTGCAGGCGAAGAATTTTTCCACAGTCCTTGCGGTGTACTGAAACCCCCCGACTGTTGGTGATATAACCGACGATCTCGTCGCCAGGTACAGGCTTGCAGCAACCGGCAATGTGAGTCAGCAAGTTGCCCACGCCATAGATATAAATATCGGATTCCTGATAGCGACTGGCTTTCGACGGGGTGATGAAAACAGGTTTTTCGGGTTTTTTATTCAGGTCAAGCATCGCCAGAATGGCATTCACAACCTGAGTGACACTGATGTCACCCGCACCGATAGCGGCGTAGAGTCCATCCTCGCCATGCTTGTTGAACTTCTCTGCAACCGACTCCAGATTAACCTGCTTGATATTTAATTGACGTAACTCGCGATCCAGTATGGATTTGCCGGCCTGTGCATTTTTTTCATGGTCCTGTTTTCTGAACCATTGCTGTATCTTGGATCGGGCCTGGGCTGAGTGAATATAGCCCAACGCTGGCGACAACCAGTCGCGACTGGGTGACTCCTGCCTGCCGGTAAGAATGGTTACCTGGTCAGCGGTGCGCAATGACGCATTTAATGGGACTATCTTGCCGTTTACCTTGGCGCCCCGGCAGCGATGGCCAATTGAGGTATGAATACGATAGGCAAAATCCAGTGGAGAGGATTCGGCAGGCAAATCAACTACATGCCCTTCAGGCGTAAACACGTATATCCGATCAGTTGTGCTGTCCCGATTAATCAGCTCCTTAACATGGTCTTCCTCGATTTCCTCGTGCCATTCCAGAACCTGCCTCAGCCAGGCAATTTTTTCTTCGTAGCTGCGATTGGTGACCCTGGTGTCGGTGCCTTTATAACGCCAGTGAGAACAGACGCCCAACTCAGCTTCATCATCCATTTCATGGGTCCGAATCTGGATTTCCAGTACCTTTCCCCCGGGACCAATTACGGCTGTGTGCAGGGATCGGTAGCCATTTTCCTTTGGGAAAGCAATGTAATCATCGAACTCATTGGGAATATTTCGCCAGTGTCCATGCACGATACCCAGTACGGTGTAACAGTCCGCTACCGCGGGCACCAGGACCCGCACTGCACGAATGTCATAAATTTGCGAAAAGCCAACATCCTTGCGCTGCATTTTTTTCCAGATACTGTATATATGCTTTGCACGGCCAGCGATTTGTGCCTTGATGCCTGCCTTTTCCAGCTCTGAATGGAGTGTATCGATCATCTGGTTGATGTAGTGCTGGCGATCCATACGACGTTCATCAAGCAATCGTGCGATGTGCTTATACTCTTCTGGCTCCAGATAGCGAAATGCCAGATCTTCCAGCTCCCATTTAAGTTGGCCAATACCGAGTCTGTGCGCTAAGGGTGCATAAACGTCAAAAATTTCACGGGCAACGCGCTGACGTTTTTCATCGGTGGCTGTTTTCAGTGCCCGGATAGCACAGGTGCGCTCTGCAAGTTTAATCAAGGCCACACGTACATCATCGATAATAGAAACCAGCATTTCCCGGATTTTCGATGCCTGCTGAGTCGCCGTGTGACCAAACACGGCACCTTCGCTGTCAGCGCGCATGGTGCTGATAACCGCCATTTTCAGGACGCTTTCAATGAGAGCAGCGATTGGGTCACCGAAGCGATTTCTAACCGTTGCGATGGGAAGGCGCCCTTCTCTTACAACCCGGTATAAAATGGCAGCAACCAAACTGGCTATATCATGAAGGTGGAGTTCAGTGAGAATTTCGGCCATTTCGAGGCCGGTTCTGAAACTGCTGACAGTAGGTGTCCAGCGTTCACTGCCTGATTTTTCTTCTGCATCGCGCGCCAATTCACAGGCAGCGATCAGGATATCCCTGGCACCTGCTTCGGCGAAGGCTTTGTCACGGAGGAGATCGTCGACCCAGCAGTCTATTTTTACCGCCCCCTGCTCCTGAACGGGGTGATGGTTCCTGACCTGTACCATAAACAGCTCTCGTCTGAATTATTTGTATGCCAGGCCAGAAGGCGTCTTCAACTGGAGGAATAGCTGCCTTGACTAACGTTGACCTTTGCAGCAATTGTGCACGTTGTATAAGGTCATGCAACGGTGTCAGCCTGCAAACTACAATTTTTGATCTTCCTGATAAAGTCCCGATGAAAGATAGCGATCACCGCGATCGCAGATGATCGCCACGATTACTGCATGCTCTACTTCACGGGATAACCGCAGTGCAGAGGCCACAGCGCCACCCGAGGAAACACCACAAAATATGCCCTCTTGCCGCGCAAGTGCCCGCATGTAGTCCTCCGCCTCCTGTTGTCCTATATCCATCACACGATCAACACGCGCACTATCGAATATAGTTGGCAGATAGGCCTGTGGCCAACGTCGAATGCCGGGAATACTCGCCCCTTCCTCTGGTTGTAAACCAATAATCTGAATGTCGGGGTTTTTCTCTTTGAGGTAACGGGACACACCCATAATGGTGCCGGTAGTGCCCATGGAGCTGATGAAATGAGTAATCTTTCGGCCACTCTGGCGCCAGATTTCTGGGCCGGTATGCTCATAATGAGCCAGTGGATTATCACTGTTGGCAAATTGGTCCAGGACGATTCCCTTGCCCTGTTGCTCCATCGCTTTTGCAAGGTCTCTGGCACCCTCCATGCTCTGTGCCCGGCTGACCAGGATAAGCTGCGCCCCATAAGCCTGCATGGCCGCCTTGCGCTCTTCAGTGCTGTTCTCCGGCATGATAAGGATCATCCGGTAACCTTTGATGGCTGCGGCCATGGCCAGTGCGATACCGGTATTGCCCGATGTTGCTTCGATAAGCGTATCGCCCGGTTTGATCTCGCCTCTCGCTTCGGCATGCTGGATCATGCTGATTGCAGGCCGGTCTTTTACTGATCCAGCGGGATTATTGCCCTCCAGCTTCACCAGAATAACGTTACTCGTGTCTCCCGGAAGTCGTTGTAGCCTAACCAGCGGAGTTTCACCAATACAGGATTCAATGGTTGGATAGATCATCAGTTTTCCGGCAAGAAGAATTCAATATTCACTAAACAGGCTGTTATTTTAGCCACCCATGGTCTGCTTGTCTTGGCGGAACAGACTATAGATCAAGATTGTTTGCATATAAACGCGACCCAAATTGTTATGTCGAGCGATTCGAACGAGAGCTTATGGCTGTTGTGTCTGAGTGAGGACCACAAAGGCGACCGCGAAATCACGTTCATCGGATAAACTGAGCAGCACATTATTGGCACCCAGTTTACGCAGATATTTTTTGGCATTACCAGTGAGCAGGATTGCGGGTGCGCCAGCGGGGTCGTTGACAGTTTCCATGTCTTGCCAGGACACCTTGCCAATACCCGTACCCAGGGCTTTGCTCAACGCCTCTTTGGCGGCAAAGCGTTTGGCAAGGTAAGCAGCCGGGTTGGGTTTGCTATCGAACAGGGTAAGCTCGCGGGGACAAAGTATCCGCCTGGCAAAGTCACGACCGTGACGATTCAGCGCCTCGCTGATTCTGGCCACCTGAACAATGTCTGTGCCTATGGCAACAATCACGAAGTTTTAACCTCGTTAGTCTTTTGAAGATTAAAAAGCTCACGACTTCGCAGGGGTTTGTCCCCCAGGTGCTCCTGAATAGCCAGCCTCATCAGCCGCTTGGCTGCTCTGGCCGTCTCCAGGTCTTGGTAGTCACCACTGCTGATAGCCAGTAACGCTTTACCCCAAAACAGATAAGGTGACGTCTTATCCTGTGCAGATGGTTGGCAGAGGGAAAACCCAGTAGATGGATCCAACCAGTACCACTGGTCCGGTAATACCGGGTGACCGGATACGATATCGGTATCGATCATTAATCCGTAGCCAGCCTCATCTAGCAAGTTGCGCTCGAAAAGCCGCAGAGCTGGTTCAATCGGTTCGCCATCGGCGAGACTCGTCATGATATTGAGGTAGTGGTCGAACAGATACTGGTGAGGATCATGCTCTACAAGTAGCCGTATCAGCAGTTCATTGAGATAAAAACCGCTGTACAGACGTTCCCCTGAGAGCATCAGTGAGCGCCCGGAGTGCTCTGCACTGACCAGGGTTTTCAGTTCTGATTTTCCGCTCCATCCCACCAGTAGTGGTGTAAACGGGGCAAGTATCCGACTGCCATTTTTGGGCCGCCGGAATCCCCTGGCAACCACGCGCAGACGACCGTAATGACGGGAAAACAAGTCTACCAGCTGGCTGGTTTCCCGATAGGGTCGCGTATGGAGAACAAAAGCTGGCTCTGAGTCAACACGCAAGTTGGTCATATCGCGATGATACAGGCTGTAGCAGTTTGTCGGATAGTATCACTGCCGCTCATCGACATATTGCCAATTCTAACGTTGATGGTGAAGTATACCGGTTAATCGTCGTAGCCGAGGCTGCGCAGTGCCCGGTCGTCATCTGACCATCCGCGACGCACTTTTACCCAAAGGTTGAGCATGACCTTTGATTCCAGCATACGCTCCATATCGAGGCGAGCCTGCTGGCCGATTTTTTTCAATCTGCCGCCTTTTTCACCGATAATTATTTTCTTCTGACCATCCCGCTCGACAAGAATCAGCGCACTGATATGACAGATTTTTTCAGAGGGTTTGAATTCCTCAACTTCTACGGCCACCTCGTAGGGAAGCTCGGCTCCCAGTTGACGAGTGATTTTTTCCCGGATAATTTCAGCCACCATGTAGCGTTGACTGCGATCTGTAATCTGGTCGTCTGGGAAGAAATGAACACCTTCCGGAATATACTGAAGAATGGCACGTTCAAGCTGGGCAAGTTGCTGTCCCTGCAGGGCTGAAACCGGGATCAGTCGTGCTTCGGGGAAGCGCTCGGTTAACATTCGCAGATGAGGCAGTAGAACCGCTTTGTTCTCCAGCCTGTCCAGCTTGTTCAGGGCAATAATGACTGGCACGTTACTTTTCATTACTTCCTGCGCAACCTTTTCGTCAGCTTCTGTCCATATGGCGCGATCAACAACGAAAACAATAACATCAACGTCACGAATTGCACTTTCAGCAGCGCGATTCATGGACCGGTTGATCGCTTTGCTCTGGTTGTCATGTAGCCCTGGGGTATCGACAAAAACCAGTTGCGAGTCACCTTCTGTCTTTATGCCAAGCATATTTTGTCGAGTCGTTTGCGGTTTGCGTGAGGTAATGCTTATTTTTTGACCCAATAAGTGATTCAGCAATGTGGATTTTCCAACATTTGGTCGCCCGACGATGGCCACGTATCCACACCGCTTTATAGATTCTATTTCAGTCACTTGACGAGTCCGGCTAATGCGTTTTCAGCTGCTTTTTTTTCGGCCGTTCGGCGGCTACTGCCTTCGCCGAGGGCGGGGGTTTTCAGGCCATCAACTTTGCACTCTACCGTAAAGAACTGGCTGTGCGCTTCGCCGGTCACGGAGATCACCTCATAATTGGGCAATGGTCTTCCTCGGGCCTGCATAAATTCCTGTAACTGGGTTTTCGCGTCTCTGAGCGTGTTTTCTGAGAGGTTGGCAAGACGTCCGCTGAATAATCCCATGACCACCTTTTCACAGGCAGCCATACCGCCGTCCAGATACACTGCTCCGATGATAGCCTCCACTGTATCTGCCAATATAGATGCCCGCCGGTGACCGCCACTTTTCAGCTCGCCGGTGCCCAGATTCAGGCATTGACCTATCTCCAGCTCCTTGGCTATTTCGGTGAGTGTGGCACCCTTGACAAGATTGGCACGATAGCGACTCAAGTCACCTTCTTTGACCTGAGGAAGACGTCCGTAAACAGCATGACCAATAATAAAATTCAGCGCTGCATCGCCGAGAAACTCCAGACGTTCGTTGTTGACCGAACCATGGCTGCGATGGGTTAGGGCCAGATCGAACAGGCTGGTATCCCTGAATGGGTAATCAATACGATCGAGTAGCCGTTTTTTTGATTCTTTCACGCCCGGATTCTGCAAGTGATCTGATTATCTGGCACTGTCATAGGTATTTTCAAAACGCACCACCACATCCAGATTCCCCATAAAATTAATTCTTTTTTCATAATTGAGGCTGACCTTTGTATGTGTCTTTTCGCGTTTAATCTTGATCAGCTTTGTGTCGATATCGCGCACATTGTTGATATCAAAATGGGTTGAAAGCTTTCTGCGAATATCGGCATCACCCATGTTGTGGATATTCTCTTCCGCCAGAGAGTCTATTGCTGCTTTGACAAAAGAATTATCAAGATACAGTGGTCCGATTTTCAACACCGCAGTGAGGAAAAAACCCACTATCGCCAGCGACAGGAGGCCACCAAGCACAGTAATACCCTGTTGGTTAGTATGTTTCATAGCGTTGGCTCCAAGTGTCTACCTGTTGATATTAGTTGATTGTCCCGGCTCGGTCGAAGCTTGGCAGTTCGCCAAATGATTCCCAATGCATCCAGATTAATACGGCCTTGCCAACAATATTTTCTTCCGGTACCGGACCCCATACCCGACTGTCACTACTGTTGTCACGATTGTCACCCATCATGAAGTAATGATTCTCCGGAACAACCAAGGAGTAGTTTTTGCCCAGTGGCCCCGCCACTTTATTTTTTTGCACGGTATGAACGACGCCATTCAGATTCTCAGTAATCAGCTCGAATCTTGAGTCTTCTGCAGAGTCGGGCAATGGTGACTGCTCAGCCAGCAAGCCATTTATATATAACATATTATTCCGTAGTCGAATTTCATCCCCGGGGAGGCCAATGACTCTTTTGATAAAATAGCGGTCATCATTGGGTGGAAAAAAGACCATCACATCCCCTCGCTTGGGCTCATTAATCGGGACGATTTTAGTGCCAATCACAGGTAGCCTGAGGCCATAGGTAAACTTGTTTACCAGAATGAAATCGCCAACTTTCAAGGTTGGTATCATTGATCCGGAAGGAATCTGAAACGGTTCAAAGAGAAACGAACGAAGCACAAAAACCAGTAGCAGAACGGGGAAAAAAGAACCGCTGTATTCAATCCATCCCGGAACTGGTTCATCCTCGCCGCGTTTTTTAGAGAGTATAAAACGATCAGAAAACCATATTACTCCGGAAATTATCACCAGAAACAATAAGATTAGCGGAAAATTAATATCCATTTAGAGCTCTCAACTATCCGTTTTAAGTACAGCCAGGAATGCTTCCTGAGGGATTTCTACACTGCCCACCTGCTTCATCCGTTTTTTGCCCTCTTTCTGTTTTTCGAGTAGTTTCTTCTTCCTGGTCATATCGCCACCATAACATTTTGCGGTGACATTTTTTCTCAGAGCTTTCACTGTGGTCCGGGCAATCACATGACCACCAACAGCCGCCTGAATAGCCACATCAAACATCTGGCGCGGAATCAACTCTTTCATTTTTTCTGTCAGTTGACGACCTTTGTACTGTGAGTGTTGGCGATGAATGATCGAGGCCAACGCATCTACTTTTTCGCCATTAATCAGGACATCCAGTCTCACCAGAGGGGCAGTCTGAAAACGCGTAAATGCGTAGTCCAGTGATGCAAATCCTCGACTGACCGATTTTAGGCGGTCGAAGAAATCCATGACAACTTCGCTCATGGGCAGTTCATAGGTAAGTGATACCTGGCTGGTGGCAAACACCATGCTTTTTTGAGTACCACGTTTTTGCTCGCAAAGTGTAATAACGTTGCCCAGATAATCCTTTGGAACGAGAATATTCGCTTCACAAAGGGGTTCCCGCATTTCATCTATACTGGCCGGATCCGGCAGGTCGGAGGGGTTGGATATGTGTAGGATTGCACCATCTGTTTTTACTATTTCATAAACAACAGTGGGTGCAGTCGTGATGAGATCCAGGTTGTATTCCCGTTCCAGACGCTCCTGAATGATCTCCATATGCAGCATGCCGAGGAAACCACAGCGGAATCCAAAACCCAACGCATCAGAGCTTTCCGGTTCATAAAACAATGAAGCGTCATTCAGCGTGAGTTTGGCCAGAGCCTCACGAAAGTCTTCAAAATCATCTGAACTAATCGGGAACATACCGGCATACACTTGCGGCTTGACACGTTGAAAACCGGGTAGTGCAGGAGTATCCGGGGTATGACTGTGAGTAAATGTGTCGCCTACTGGTGCACCATGGATATCCTTAATCCCTGCAACGACGAAACCTACTTCACCAGCCTTGAGAACGCCGGTATCTTTTCGCTTGGGAGTAAAAACGCCGATATTATCTACCACATGTGCTTTACCAATGGATTTGGTAATCACTTTGTCTTTCGCTCTCAGGGTGCCCTGGGTCACCCGCACCAGGGAAACGACGCCGAGGTAATTATCAAACCACGAATCGATGATAAGCGCCTGTAAGGGTGCATCCAGATCACCTACCGGGGCTGGTACTTTAGCCACCAGTTGTTCCAGTATATCCTCTATACCGAGCCCGGTTTTTGCACTGCAACGCACGGCATCATGGGCATCAATACCAATGATATCCTCTATCTCGGCAATGACTTTCTCCGGTTCTGCCTGGGGTAAATCCATTTTATTCAGAACAGGAATGACTTCGAGCCCCTGAGTGATGGCGGTGTAGCAGTTGGCAACAGACTGGGCTTCAACACCCTGCCCTGCATCCACTACCAATAAAGCACCTTCACAGGCCGCCAGGGATCGCGACACCTCATAGGAGAAATCCACATGGCCGGGGGTATCAATGAAGTTGAGTTGATAGGTTCTACCATCTCTGGCGCGATAATCAAGTGTCACGCTCTGTGCCTTGATCGTGATACCACGCTCTCGCTCGATGTCCATCGAGTCGAGAACCTGCTCAGCCATTTCACGGGCAGTAAGCCCACCGCAAATTTGAATAAAGCGGTCAGCAATGGTGGATTTCCCATGATCGATGTGCGCGATAATAGAGAAATTTCGGATATGACTAAGGTCGGACACAGCGATTCAATCAGTTTGCAGCCGGTCGGGCTGGGGGGTTAATTTTAGGCCATGCAGTCTAGCGTATTTGCTCTGCGGACGCTATGAGTACCAGGTCAAACAGGCTAACGACCTGCAAAGATGCAAAGGCTTCGCAAAGAACCCTTTTTTTGATTTTCTCGGATAGGCAATGGACAAATATCAGCCGATCAGGGTTTCAGTCCATCCGGCAGCGTGCCGACGATCACATCAAGCGTCTTCTTTGTCTTTCCCCGGATCAGTTGAGCCCTGATTTGGCTGCCAGGTGACAACAAACCAACCACATGGGGCAAATCCCCTGATTCGATGATTTCTTCATTATCGAAGTACAAAATAATATCGCCGGCCTTAATGCCGGCTACATCAGCTGGACTTCCGGCTTCAACCTGGGCAACAAGCGCCCCCTGCGTTTTTGTCAGCCCCGATGATCGAGCCAGAGATTTGTCGACCTCCTGCACATAGACACCAAGCCAGCCACGATCAACACGCCCCTTTGATTTGAGCTGTGAAACAACATCTACAGCCACTCCTGCAGGCACAGCAAAAGACAGGCCTATCGATCCCCCGGAGTGGGTAAATATTTGAGAGTTTATGCCCACCACTTCACCATCGAGGTTTAGCAAGGGGCCACCTGAATTTCCTGGGTTGATAGCAACGTCACTTTGAATAAACGGCACATAGTTATCGCCATTTTCGGTAGGTATGCTGCGGCCAATTGCGCTGATAATCCCGGCGCTCACAGAATAATCAAGACCGAATGGCGAGCCTATCGCCAGGGCCCAATCGCCTACCTTCACTTTGTCGGGATCAGCAAAATTGATTTTTGGCAGGTTCTGGGCATCAATCTTGAGTAACGCGAGGTCCGAGCGATGATCAATGCCGATTACTTTTGCTTCAAACTCGCGGCGGTCTATTAACTTAATGATCACCTCATGGGCATTTTCGACCACATGTTCATTAGTGAGAACGTAACCGTCATCGGAAATGATAAAACCGGAACCGGTTGCATGCGCTTCTCCCGCCCTACTATCTTCATGGGGCTCACGGAACATATCAGGAATATTTCGTTCATTCATCTGGGTCATTCCTGTCCCAATGATTTTTTGAACGGAATCAATTTTCACGACCGCGGGGGATGTGGTTCGAATTAATTGATTGAAATTGGGCAAATCTTGCTGGTTAGAATGGCTAATGTAGAGTGCTGCAACTACAAAGAGTAACGCTATCAAAGAAAACCACTTAAACATATGCGCTTCCTCTTTGTAGTCAGGCCACCCTTGCCATATGACGAGGTGTTCAGGCAGGTAATATTAAAGCAGGGACTGATGCTCACTGGATGGAACCAGCCTCTCCAGCAATACGGGGTGGACTCGACGGTTATTTTTATTAAGCCAGGAATGCAATCTGACAAGAACCCCACCCGCAAGGAAGCCGATCATGGCACTTGCCAGAACAATGATGTCATGGGAAGAGATCAGGGCGCCAATGGAGACCGCCCCTATCATTGTCAGCAAAGGAAAAAGGTAGACTAAAAGCGTACCTTTAACAACAACATCTTCGGGGATGCCGATTACCACCTGATCATGAGCCTTAAGTAATTTCAAATCGCAGTTGCCGGGCAATGCTCTGATCAGTGCAGTTTTACCGGAAAGCCGACTGAGAAGCTTCTGACCACAACCCTTTTCAGCCACACACACCTGGCACGCCGAACGTTGAATCGTCTCGACCCAGAAACCGTCCGACTCCACGGTGATAATTCTACCCCTCTCTTCAATCACTTCAGTTCAGTGCCTGCAATGCCATAAATTTTTACCAAAGGGTGCCTGCGCTATGATAAAACAGATACACCTATCACCGTTATTGGTAGTTACGTTGAACCGGTATGACTGCATGTGCAACGGCTCTGGCGGTTTCGACTGGTATTTCGCCAACCACTGAAATCAGAAAATCCTGTTGCCTGATTTTGGCCTTAGTGAGGTAAGCCACAGTCGCGCCCCGCTGGGCTTGCATTTGAGGGATGTCGACGGCCTCACTACTATCGATAAATACAGAAAAGATTGCCAAACCGTCCGTGTAGATCAGTGTCTCTCGGCCAGAGTCATCAGATTTCAGGTAACCCGCCAAACCGAAACCCGGCGGAAGCCAGGATTGCTGCCAATTTGATTGGGCTACCGATGACTCTTCATTGTTCAGGCAGGTGGAAACCTTAGACGAAACTCTATGTACTTCTGGCTCGGAGGGATCCAGTGATGCCTCGTCAATTAATTTCCCAATTTCAACATCTGCAAATTGAAATCTTTCCAGGACGCGACTGTTGTCGCCAATCAGCATGGACTGGAGCAATAACCCCGTCTCTTGATCAATCCCCAGTATGTACCCATAGCGGTAGCTATCTTTTGGAATTACATGAACTGTTAGCGTCTCACGACCGGCTATTCGATCTTTGGCCTTGGGGTGTACATGGTAGAGTTTTTCGAGGTGGTCTTTCGGTACAGAGGCTGCTGCTGCAACAGAGCTCCTCAGCATAAGATCTCCGAGGCGTTCGCATCGACGTTCGCTGCTTTGACGAGTGACTTCCTTTTTCGGTCCACTCAGTAAAAATAGGCGCTCAAACTCCTGACCATCCCTCACAGAGTGAAAAACCTTGATCGTCCTGAGTATACCGCCGTGTTCGTAGGTAAATATCCCACTGTAATCGAGGGTTCGGTTCGCATCCGCCATTTTGGCAAGAATGGTAGTTGGAGAAGGAGTCTCCGCGATCACCCCAGATGGCGCAACAATGAGAAATAGGCATATTGCCACAAAAGATCTGGGAATTGACATGATTCCCAGTGAATTACTGATCATGCGTAGTGGGCATGCGAGCAAATGGCAGCATGCCCTGATTGGTATTCATTGCCGCGTGGCCGGTATGCTCAATCATTAAACTATTGAGGTAAGCCTGTACCTGTTCACGAGTGACTTCAGGTTCGGTGGCCTGATCGACCACAATGACCGGCTGGGCCTGACTGGCTCGGTAACTCTCAGCATTGTTGTTGACGCTGACTGTCCGGGCCGTGACAGAAGGTATTCCGAAATCGGCAGAGGTTCTAAGTTGGGCTGGAGAGAACTTGCTGTCAACAGCTTTGGCCGATGCAACAGCAGGTTGATGGGTGGCCGGCATGTTGTGTTGTTGAAACCCAATAATGGCAACAGTGGCCACTGAGGCGGCAATTGCAAAACGACCGAGGGGCTTAAGCATGCGGGCAGAAAGTGTGTTTACCTGTAAGGCTTTTTCATTTTCCAGAGCCGCACTTATGCTGGCAGAGTAGTCAACTACCTGCTCTGGAAGATCCCTTCTCATGGCAGCAGCAGCCATCTGATAGCGACGCCAAGTGTCACGAGATTGGTCATTATCGGAAATACTTTTCAGAACCCGACGGACCTCAAGCTCGCCTGCCTGACCATCCATTAATGCTGACAGGGACTCTTTCTCGCGATCAGTGCTAGCGGTCATAAGAAACTACCTCGAAACTATTAGTGACCATGCCACAGTATGCCGTGGCCGTAAAACCTGTTTTTAATTCATCATCAATACAGACAATGGTATCCATGTAGCTATTGATCAAATAATTCCATATACGACAGCCCGTTGGCCGAAAAAGTTCATTGATACGGAAGGTCAGCCTTCAAGTAACCGAATTTTTTCATCTATGGCCTCCCTGGCACGAAAAATGCGCGACCTTACAGTCCCTACCGGACACCCCATTATCTCTGCGATCTCCTCATAGCTGAGACCCTCAAACTCTCTTAAAGTTACCGCAGTACGCAAATCTTCAGGAAGATTTTTTATGGCCAAATCCACTACGGCCTCCAGTTCATCCCGGTAGAGAAGGTTTTCAGGCGAGTCAATGTCGCGGAGTTTCTCGCTGCCCTCATAAAAAGCGGCCTCCTCAGCATCGATATCACTGGCAGGTGGGCGTCGATTCCGAGCGACGAGATAATTCTTTGCCGTGTTGACGGCAATACGATACAGCCAGGTATAAAAAGCACTTTCACCGCGAAATTTGGCCAATGCCCGGTAAGCCTTGATAAAGGCCTCCTGCACAACATCGTTAACCTCATCAAAATCTTTGACATAGCGACTGACAATCGCATGGACTTTGTACTGATATTTCATCACCAGTAAGTCAAAAGCGCGTTTATCGCCTTTTTGAACACGAGCGACGAGTAGCTTGTCAGTATCTTTTGCCTGCTCGTTATCCATAGTCGCTCCGATTGTCCCCGAATCGCCTCGTAGTGATTGCGTCTCAGGGCATTCAATTACAACAAACCCGCCGGGTAAAGGGATGATTTCCGGGTCTGTATTTATTTTTGGCCCGCTATACTATCATGCTCCACATTGGTTTCGAGGACTTTAGGCAGTTAATGAAAAACCCCCATTGTCATGATGTGTTGGTGATTGGCAGTGGCGCTGCAGGGATGACTGTGGCGCTTGAACTGGCTGATAAATATCAAATTGCGCTGATCAGTAAAAGCGCCATTCAGTCAGGATCTACCTGGTATGCACAGGGTGGCATTGCCGCTGTTTTTGATACTGAAGATTCTATTGAATCTCACGTTGGAGATACCCTGGAAGCTGGCGCCGGACTGTGTCACGAAGATGCGGTGAGATTCACCGTCGAGAACGGGCCTGATGCAATCCGCTGGTTAGTCAAACAGGGCGTTCAGTTCACCCGCAATGAGGATAATGTTGATTATCACCTGACACGGGAAGGTGGTCACAGTCACCGTCGGATTTTGCATACTGCCGATGCCACCGGTAAGGAGGTTTCCTCCTCTTTGGCAGACAGAGTGCTTCAGCATGCCAATATTCAGGTTTTTCCCAGCCATGTGGTTGTTGACCTGATCACTCAGGCCGACAGGGGTTCCAGCCGCATGCGGTGTACGGGAGCTTATGTGCTGGATAACGAACAGGACTGTGTCCGTGTTTTTCAGGCAAAAGCTGTTGTATTGGCAACCGGCGGTGCCAGCAAGGCTTACCTTTACTCGACCAATCCCGACGGTGCTACCGGCGATGGCATTGCTGTAGCCTGGCGTCGGGGTTGCCGGGTAGCCAACATGGAATTCAACCAGTTTCATCCCACCTGTCTCTATCACCCCAATGCCAAGGCTTTTCTGGTTACTGAAGCCCTGCGTGGTGAAGGCGCTTACCTGACGCTGGCCAATGGCGCAAGGTTTATGGACAAGTTCCATCCGAAGGCGGAATTGGCACCCAGGGATATTGTTGCCAGAGCCATTGACTTTGAAATGAAAAGGCTGGGCATTGATTGTGTCTATCTGGACATATCGCATCGACCCAAAGAGTTTCTGAAAAACCACTTTCCCACGGTCATGGCTCAGTGCCTGAAGTATGGAATCGACATCACAAAAGAAGCCATTCCTGTGGTTCCCGCAGCCCACTATACCTGTGGTGGTATCGTGGTAAACCAGAAAGGTCAGACCGATCTTTGGAATTTATATGCGATTGGTGAGACAGCTTTTACGGGCTTGCATGGCGCGAACCGCATGGCCAGCAATTCGTTGGTTGAGTGTGTGGTTTATGGGCATTCAGCCGCCAGCGCCATTCGCGAAAGTATTGAGTTGATACCGGAACCAGATAAGGCGAGACCCTGGGATGAGAGTCGTGTCACCCATTCAGACGAAGATGTCGTCATCGCGCATAACTGGGATGAGTTGCGTCGTTTTATGTGGGACTACGTAGGCATTGTCAGAACCCGGAAACGACTGGCCAGAGCACATCACAGGGTTAAACTGCTGCAAAAAGAAATCCATGAATATTACAGCAACTATAAAATAAGCCGGGATTTGCTGGAGCTGCGCAATCTGGTGTTAGTGGCAGAGCTTATCATTCGCTCTGCAGAGCAACGCAAAGAGAGTCGCGGCCTGCATTACACACTGGATTACCCTGACTTGTCCACAGTCGCCAAAGACACCATCATGGTGCCAATCAATTTCGCCGGGCAAAACTTCATCGTCAGCAAACGTTGACCTAACCCAACTGTAACGTTACGTGAATCCTGCGCAGGCTCGCTGGCGAGGTGCTGTCAGGCAACACCAGAACAGAATAACGTCTTTTGGAGCCGTGAAACCGAAGTAGTAATAACCTGCCCAGTGTAAAAAAATGCTGCAAGGCAACATCCTCTCGCTGATTGGCATAGCTCAATTGCCAATGGCCGTTTGTCCAGCTCAGTCGCTTGAGCGGCTGTCTGTACCACATAAGACAAGCGTGTGCGCTACCCACTAATACTGGGATGATCGTTAAAACCTTCAGCCATAGAGGTATTGCCGAGACAATCAGGAGGCATGCAGCAAGACTGTGTATGGACAGAATCCAGATCAGCAGAAGCAACGAACGATAAAGTTCTATCTCAACCGGGACGGGATCTTGAGTCACGAATGATCTGCACAATTTTTTGTAAGTCAGGGTCTTCCGGGGTTTCCCGACGCAGAAACCAACCGAACATATCCTGATCTTCGCACTCGAGAAGTTTGTGGTAGCGTTCTTGGTCTGCCGTTTCAAGTGTAGGATAAATGTCGTCCAGAAAAGGCTGCAACACCAAATCCAGTTCCAGCATTCCGCGTCGGCTTGCCCAAAATAGTCGATTTCTTTCCATCGGCGGTCGCCTCTGTCTCAATAAATAGAATGTCAGGCATTATAATGGAACAAGTGAGTTTAAACTCATCAGGATGGTTACATTCACCTCAACCRGGCAAATCATGAACGATTGGCAAAGATACCTRTCCACTCAGGGCGCRGTCATCAATGATGACCAAATACATTTCCATGAATCACCAACAGACTTYCAGGCATTGTTGGCWGAGGACGATGGYATCATGAGYCCTCTTCTTCAYCAGGGYTTGATATCAGTAAAAGGCCCKGATGCGGCTCGTTTTCTRCARGGCCAGATAACCAGTGATGYACTTCAGYTGGCARTCGGTGARTCAACTYCYGGTGCYCGCTGTAATGCCAAAGGTCGRATGCTRGCCAGTTTTGTTCTGTTCCATGCTGAAGAYCAGCACTTTTTTCTTCAAYTACACCRMAGYCTGATTACCYCACTGATYAACGAGTTGACCAARTAYGCRGTGTTTTTCAARGTTGARCTGACTGATATCAGTGATCRCTACTGYTTGTTGGGGAGCGCCGGAAAATCTGWTGAAAAAATTAGTCTGACTGAYACGGCCTATCAGTATCCGTTGGYYGAYGGCAGAAAAATATTTATAGTTTCCGCTGAAAAAGTACCGTCTGTATGGGAGGCACTACGCGATACAGTAAAACCGGTGGGAACCGAGCTCTGGCAACTTATGGATATCCGATCCGGCCTTGGCCATGTAGAAGTGGACACTGTTGATCTGTTTATACCACAAATGCTGAATTTTCAGGCGATCGGTGCAATCAGCTTCAAGAAAGGTTGTTACACAGGGCAGGAAGTGGTCGCACGCATGAAGTATTTGGGGAGGCTGAAGCGCCGCATGTATCGTATCGGAGTACCCGCCCCCAAGGATCGTTTGTTGCCGGGCATGCCCTGTTATCTGCAGGGCCAGAATCAATCTGTCGGACACGTCGTATCTACAGCGCGCTGCGATACTGAACGACTGGAGATGTTGGTAGTGTTGAATGAAGAAGCGGCAGGGAGCGATGGACTTGTGATAGGTATACAGCCGTATTCTGCTATTGAAAAACTGTCTATTCCATACGAAATTAAATAAAATCATTAAGTTGAAATAAAAAGTTAACTCCATTTATCAATATATCAGGGGTAGCCGATGCTGGCTTGGTTATCTGAACATCAGGTGCTGTTGACATGGCTTAGCATTGCATCTTTTGCAACCTTCATTGGGAGCCTGCTCGCTCTGCCATGGATGGTGGCAATGATCCCAGAGAATTATTTTCTTTACAGAAACCGCGAGACAACAACATTGAAACAAAGGCATCCTGTCATCCGGGGTTTATTGCTTGTTGGGAAAAACCTGCTGGGTTTGATCCTGTTGTGTGGTGGTTTTCTGATGCTGTTCATGCCCGGACAAGGCATCCTAACCATGGCGGTAGGCTTATTACTGCTGGACTACCCTGGGAAATACACACTAGAAAAGCGTATTGTCAGTACGCCCTCTGTTTTAAAAGGGTTGAACTGGTTGAGGGCAAAACGGCATTTGCCCGCACTCAAGGTGGATAAACCCTAAACTTTGCCCTGGGCTACCTCATGTACCTGCCAGTCCACTGGCTCCAGGCCCTGTTGTTTGAGGTACTGGTTGGCTTTTGAAAAATGCCCGCAACCCAGAAAACCTCGATGGGCCGATAGCGGCGACGGGTGCGGCGCTTTGAGTACCAGATGCTTATCGGGATCGATAATAGCCCCCTTTTTCTGAGCATAACTGCCCCATAACATAAATACCAACCCACGACGTTGGTCGTTTAACAATTGTATTACCCGGTCGGTAAATTGCTCCCATCCCTGCCCCTGGTGAGATCCGGCAAGGCCCCTTTCAACGGTCAATGTTGCATTGAGTAAAAACACGCCCTGAGCAGCCCAGTCCCTCAGACAACCGTGCCGGGGCAGCTGAACCCCGCAATCCTGCTGCAACTCCCGAAAAATATTTCGCAGGGATGGTGGAATATCCACGCCGGGCAGCACCGAGAAACAAAGACCATGTGCCTGATTGTCGCCGTGGTAGGGATCCTGTCCGATAATTACCACCTTGACCTTATCAAAAGGCGTACTATCGAACGCTGCAAACCAGTTTGATCCACTGGGGTAGATGGTTTTACCTGCTTTTTTCTGGGCCTGCAGAAATTGTTTCAGCTTGACCATGTAGGGCAACTGGAACTGGTCTTCAAGTTTGGCCAGCCAGGAAGGATGGAGCTTGATTTGCGGGATTTCTGCCACAGGTTTCTTCCGGTTATGATGGTAAAGCTGTGTAATAAACCGGAATTTCTACTTCAAATCAACCAACGATCATCGTGATAAACCGCCGGGTGAACCTTTTATGACAAAAATTGGACTTGCATTGGGGGGAGGTGGAGCCAAGGGCATCAGCCACTTACTGATTCTGGAGACACTGGAGGAAATGGGGCTGAAACCTTATTTCATCACCGGTACCAGCATCGGTGCATTAATTGGCGCCATGTATTGTGCTGGCATGACAACAGGTGACATCAAGCAGATTTTTCTCCAGTTTAGCCTTCGCGATAATGAATCGCTCAAACATCTTGTCACCAGGAAACACTTGTTCAAATGGCTGGATTTTATTAGCCCGCAATTTCGTGGCCGGGGACTGATTCGGGTCGAAAACCTCCTGAATTATCTCTTTGAATCTGTTCATGCTACCCAGTTCTCCGAACTCGACACGCCTCTAAAGGTTGTGGCATCGGATTTCTGGAGCCGGGAACAGGTTGTTCTTCAACATGGGGCGCTGATACCTGCCATTCGTGCCAGCATGTCTCTCCCCGGACTCTTTCAGCCAGTCACCATAGATGGACAGGTGCTGATAGATGGTGGCGCGGTAAACCCTGTGCCCTTTGACCTGTTGCCCGATGACTGTGACATTACGATTGCTGTTGATGTGATTGGCACGCGGACCGTATCCAATAAACTCCCATCCCTGTCAGAAGCTGTATTCAACACCTACCAGATCATGCAAAAAAGTATCATCAGGGAAAAACTGGCCAAGGAAGCACCGGATATTTATATTGAGCCAAATGTGGCAGCCGTGAGGATGCTGGAGTTTTACAAGGCGAACTTGATTCTCAATAATGGCTCAAAAACCAAGAGTGAACTGAAGCGCAAGCTCAATCGCCAGCTCAAACAGCTTCAATGAAGTGTGCTATGGCTTCATTGGTCTCACCGGGCTTCTCAATCGGTGTACCGTGGCCGGTATCGGAAATGACCACCAGTTTGGCATTTTTCATGGCATCGACCACCGCCTGTTTCACCGCTACAGGGGAATAATCCCGGTCGCCCGTTAACATCAGGGTCGGCACCTCAATGTCGGCCAAATGTTCCAGAACTCCCCAGCCAAACAGGGACTTGAGGTTTTTCAGATAAACTTTTTTGGGGTTTGAAGCAATCTGCCGCGTAAAGATATCGATTAATGCCTCTTTCCCCTCCCCCGGAAACATACTCTGGGCTACTTTGTGTGCATAACGGTGCATACCCAGCAAGTGAACTGACAGCACTCGCGTCCAGAGCATTTTTTTTGCAGCGAAGGTATTGTCGGGGAGTGCGGGACCAGAATTGATGATTGTCATGCTTTTTAATCGTTGTGGCGCCATGGCTGCAATCTGAAAAGCGACCATCCCACCCATGGACAGGCCAACAAGGTGTGCCCGGTCAATATCCAGCTGACCCATCAACCCGAGAACATCCTTGGCATGGATCGATATATCGTAATGGCTATCGGGTTTATCTGACGCACCATGCCCTCGAAAATCCGGGGCAATTACCCGCCAGTGATTGCGAAAATAATCGATCTGTCCGGCCCAGTCCCTGCTGCTGACTCCCAGGCCGTGTAAAAAAATAATTACATCACCCTGCCCTTCGTCCAGGTAGGAAATCCTGACGCCATTGACGATCGTCTGTCGCATTTTTCACTCTCCGAATTTTTCACAAGTTCACTGACTTTGCAGGATTGCGCCTTGTTCAGCAAGGCTCGGGTAGCAAACTGACGAACCGGAATTGTCAAAAATATTGCTGCGAGGGAAATTTTTGCCGGAAATGCACGTCTGTATTTGGTAATATTG
Source organism: Porticoccus sp. (assembly GCA_002733125.1). GTDB lineage: Bacteria > Pseudomonadota > Gammaproteobacteria > Pseudomonadales > Porticoccaceae > Porticoccus. The sequence goes on along the minus strand of NVUM01000002.1, from coordinate 128,888 downwards.
GATCGCTGTAGTTGACGATAGTAAGTCCACGGCTTTTAACGCCTTGAGGTATTTTAAAAACCACTTAATCGGGGTTTCCTCGCAAAGATCCATGTCAATGGTCTTCCCCACTGGACAGGAAGGTATAAATCTCTTATGGATTTGCAGACTCGATATGATAGACAGCTGGCTTCCTGGCTGATTGTATGCGCTGCCGTTATTCTGAGTATGATACTTTTGGGGGGCGTTACCCGGCTGACAGGTTCGGGGCTTTCCATTGTTGAATGGGCACCCGTTTCCGGCGTTCTGCCGCCATTGAACGAACAGGAATGGCAGCATACCTTCGACAAATATAAGCAGTTTCCCGAGTATCAGAAAGTCAACAGCGGCATGAGCCTGCCTGAGTTCAAGCGAATTTTTCTCTACGAATATGCTCACCGCCTACTCGGCAGACTGATTGGCGCCCTATTTCTGCTCCCTTTTCTGTTTTTCTATTTTAGTCACCGTATCAAACCCGGATTGACGCCAAAACTTATGATCATGTTTGTTCTGGGGGGCCTGCAGGGCTTACTTGGTTGGTATATGGTCAAAAGTGGCTTGGTAGATAACCCGAGCGTTAGTCAATATCGTCTGACAGCCCACCTGGGTACTGCGGTCATCATCTATGGCTACATTATCTGGGTGTCTTTCAGCTTACTTTATCCAGCAGAGTCTGATTTACAGCAGGGCCAGCCGACCTGTCGGCGTTTCGCCGTTGCCCTTTCGGGATTGGTTTTTTTGATGATACTTTCCGGAGGTTTTGTCGCGGGTACGGATGCGGGATATGCTTACCCCACTTTTCCGTTAATGGGTGACAGTTTTATCCCCCCTGGCATTTATGACACAGAGCCTTTCTGGCTGGCGGCTTTTGAAGATATCACGACAATTCAGTTCAATCACCGGGTATTTGCCTACCTGTTGATAGTGTTGATTCTAAGTTTTGCGATCAGCACACTGAAACATGGCAATATTCGTTCGGAAGCCCGGGTAGGAGTCAAACTGGTGCTTATAATGCTGGCGATACAGGTTACGCTGGGTATTTCAACCCTGTTATTGCATATGCCGGTTCCCCTGGCGGCGGCTCATCAGGGGGGTGCTATTCTGCTCTTCACCAGTGTGTTGTTTGTGTGCCACCGTTTAGGGAACTAATGGCCTTTTTTGTTATCTTTTTATATCTCAAGTCTGGAGTGATCAAATGAAAAAACTGACTGGAACTATCCTGGCATTGGTGCTGACAACTGCTACGGGTCATGCATTGGCTGCCGGTGACATAGAGGCTGGCAAAAACAAGGCCATGGCCTGCGCCGGTTGCCACGGTGCCAATGGCATCAGCAACAACGACATGTGGCCCAATCTGGCGGGCCAGAAAGCCGGCTACACCGCTAAACAGCTAAGAGATTTTCGCGAAGGAAATCGTACTGACCCGGTAATGTCCGGCATGGCAAAACCCCTGTCCGATCAGGATATTCTGGATTTGGCTGCCTATTTTGCCAGCCTGTAGGAATACGCCGAATAACCCATAAAAAAAACCGGCACCAAGCCGGGTTTTTTTATGGTCAGAAGCCTCAATCCACAAATCGGCGGGCATTGCGGAACAATCGCAACCAGGCACCATCTTCCTGCCAGTCATCAGGGTGCCAGGAATTGGTCACTGTACGAAACACCCTCTCTGGATGCGGCATCATAATCGTTGCGCGGCCATCCTCGCTGGTCACACCCGTGATACCCAGGGGTGATCCATTCGGGTTGGCCGGATAGGTCTCTGCAATTTCCAGGAAATTATCGAGGAATCGCAGGGCTACCGCACCTGAGCCATTAAATGTTTCCGGATCCACCGATGATGCAAACTCCACTCTGCCCTCACCGTGGGCAATGGCAATGGGCATATAGGAGCCCGCCATATCTGCAAGCAGAACTGAGGGTGATTTCTCTACCCTTACCAGGGAAAACCGCGCTTCAAACTGTTCTGACAGATTCCTGACAAAACGCGGCCAAAGATGGGCTCCAGGAATGAGGGGTTTCAGGTTGGATAACATCTGACAGCCATTACAAACACCGAATGTGAACGTGTCAGGTCGATGAAAAAACTGCTCAAACTGTGCACGGGCTAAAGGGTTGAACAGCACGGTTTTTGCCCACCCCTCCCCGGCACCGAGCACATCGCCATAGGAGAAACCGCCGCAGGCGGCCAATCCTTTGAAACTATCAAGGGCGACACGACCAGCGAGAATATCACTCATGTGGACATCGACAGTTTCGAAACCGGCCCGATCAAATGCAGCGGCCATCTCCATCTGCCCGTTTACCCCCTGCTCCCTGAGTATAGCCGCGCGAGGTCGGGCCCCAAGGTTGACATAGGGGGCGGTAATATCCTCATTGATGTCATAGCTGAGGGCCGTGCTCAATCCGGGATTATCAAAAAACAGTCCATCAAATTCCTGCCTGGCACAATCTTCATTGTCTCGACGCGCTTGAATCTCGTAGCTGGTTTCACTCCAGCGGCGCAATAATTCGGTACGGCTTGAACTGAATAGGCAATCGCCATCCTCATAAATCTCAATACTGTCAGTGTCGTCTAGCGTCGCTATGACACTGACCGGGATGGCGATATCGGCAAAGCGCTGTTTAAAAAAAGCGGCTCGGTCTGCAGCCACCTGAACAACGGCCCCGAGCTCTTCGTTAAACAGGATAGAAAGGGCATCGCCTGGCTGTTCATCGAGACATATTCTGATACCTGTATTGCCGGCAAAAGCCATCTCTGCCAATGTAGCCAGCAAACCGCCATCGGACCGATCGTGATAGGCGATCAGTTCACCGCTTTGATTGGCAGTCTGAATAGTGTCAAAAAAGGCTTTTAGCTTCTCTGGACTCAGCAAATCGGCCGGGGTATCGCCCAACTGGCTATAGGCCTGAGCCAATATTGAGCCGCCCAGTCGATTGTGGTTTTCGCCGAGATCAATGTACAACAGCACTGTGTCGCCGAGGTCGGCGCGCAATTCCGGCGTTAGTGTTTTGCGAACATCGGATACCGGGGAAAAAGCAGAAATAACCAGTGACAATGGTGATGTCACCGACTTCTCCTGTCCCTGTTCCTCCCAGGTGGTGCGCATGGACATGGAGTCCTTCCCGACCGGAATCGCAATGCCCAATTTTGGACAGAGCTCTTCGCCAATCGCTTGTACCGTGCGGAACAGTTTTTCGTCCTCACCAGGATGGCCTGCGGCACACATCCAGTTAGCGGATAACCTGACGTCAGCAAGCCGGTCAATGGCCGCTGCCGCAATATTGGTGATAGCCTCCCCAATCGCCATGCGGCCCGATGCCGGGGCATCCAGTAACGCAACAGGAGAGCGCTCACCCATCGCCATCGCCTCACCACAGTAGCTGTCGTAACTGACGGTGGTAACCGCACAATCTGCGACAGGCACCTGACAGGGCCCTACCATCTGATCTCTGACAACCATGCCGGTAACACTGCGATCACCGATAGTGATAAGAAAGCTTTTACTGGCCACGGCCGGATGGGTAAGCACGCGATCGATGGCATCATCCAGCACAATGTCCGAGCGCTCAAAGGGTGTCTTTGTAACCGTCAGTTTTTCTGCTGTGCGGTGCATTTTCGGCGGTTTACCGAACAGCACTGACATGGGGAGATCCACTGGCCTGGCGGAAAAATGTCTATCGTTCAACAGCAAATGCTTTTCGGAAGTGGATTCGCCAACAACCGCATAGGGACAGCGTTCGCGCTGGCAAATTGCTTCAAAATCAGCCAGTTGCTCAGCCCTTACGGCGAGCACATAACGTTCCTGGGCTTCATTGCACCAGATCGCCAACGGTGACATACCGGGTTCATCATTGGGTACATCGCGCAGTTCAAACCTGCCGCCGCAACCCCCGTCTTTCACCAATTCCGGAAAGGCATTGGAAAGGCCGCCGGCGCCCACATCGTGGATAAAGGCGATAGGATTGCCATTGCCCCGCTGCCAGCACTGATCAATCACCTCCTGACAGCGGCGCTCAATTTCCGGGTTCTGTCGCTGTACCGAGGCAAAATCGAGATCCTCGGCACTGCTGCCCGAGCTCATCGATGACGCGGCGCCGCCACCGAGACCGATCAACATTGCCGGCCCGCCCAGCACGATCAGTTTACAGCCGCTCTCAAAAGGCTTCTTTTCAATGTGTTCTTCACGAATGTTGCCATAACCGCCGGCGATCATAATGGGTTTGTGATAGCCGCGGCGTTCGCCATTAAAGTCCTGCTCAAAGGTGCGGAAATAGCCACAGAGATTGGGTCGGCCGTACTCATTATTGAATGCCGCACCGCCAATAGGCCCCTCAAGCATGATATCCAAGGCACTACTGATCCGGTCAGGTTTTCCGTAATCTGATTCCCATGGGCATTCAAAACCGGGGATATTGAGGTTGGAAACTGAAAAGCCGGTAAGACCCACTTTTGGTTTTGACCCTCTACCCACTGCCCCTTCATCGCGTATCTCACCGCCGGCACCCGTACCGGCACCGGCAAAGGGGGCGATTGCCGTCGGGTGGTTATGGGTTTCAACCTTCATCAGGAGATGAACAGGCTCTTGCGTGAATTGATAGGTTTTGCTGCCTGGGTCCGGGAAAAACCGGCCAGCATGACTGCCGACGATCACAGACGCATTATCGGAATAAGCGGACAACACGCCTTCGCCACTTTGCTCAAACGTATTTTTGATCATGGCAAACAGGGATTTCTCCTGCTCCTGGCCACCGATTGTCCAGGAGGCATTGAAGATTTTATGGCGACAATGCTCTGAATTTGCCTGGGCAAACATCATTAATTCCACATCGGTGGGATTCCTTTGCAGGTCATTGAAACAGCTCACCAGATAATCGATCTCATCATCCGCAAGTGCCAGCCCCAGTGAGACATTAGCCCGGGATAACGCCTGCCGTCCCTCTTCGAGCAGAGGGACGCTGATCATGGGTATCGGTTGCTGGTGCTGAAACAGGCACTCTGCCTTTTCCAGGTCGAAACAGACCATTTCCACCATACGATCGTGGAGGGCATCGGCCAACGCTACTCTGGAGTCCGGATGGATATCGCCCCTCAAATAGTAGGCAGTGCCGCGCTCTATCCGCTCGACAGATTTCACGCCGGCATTGTGAAGGATATCTGTGGCCTTGCTCGACCAGGGAGAGATGGTTCCGGCACGGGGAGTTACCAGTATCAGCATGCCGTCGTTATTTTCATGGGGGATTTTTGGGCCGTATTCCAGTAATGACGTCAACGTCAGATGCTCGGTTTCGCTCAGGGCCGAAACCGGATCCAAAAAATGTCTGTATTCAGCGTAAACGGATTCCACAGCGGGATCGACTGACTGAAGAGACGCCAGTAACTGTCGTTGTCTGAAACTGGAAAGTACGGGGTTTCCGGGAAAAATCTGCATCTTAAGGTAACTCGTATGGGGCCATTCCGAAGGGGCAACATTGTACTGGAATTGCACTCTGAGCGTCATCGGGAGATTCCGGCCCGGCAGGAACACAGAAAACGGTTGAACCCTGAGACCTCTCTCACTAACCTAGGCCCCGCATTAAGCTATTATCAAAAACGCATAGGCGTGTTATCCGCAGGGTTGTTCTTTATATATAGCAACAATATTCACCGGGCCAGAGGCTTTCCGAGAATGCGTGACACATTGGGTGTATAGGTGCTGGGTTTCTACTTCCATCTGAAAAAAGCCACAAAACGCATCTTGTATGGCCTACTGCTCTTTTTGTTCGCCCTGACGCTTTCCACCAGCCGCGCGCCCACCCAACTCGAAGAGGTGATTAATCGGGGAGAGTTGCGTGTTATTACCCTGATGGGCTCGACCACCTATTTTCAAAATGCCAAGGGCGAAGGCGGCTTCGAGTACTGGCTTGCCAGTGGTTTTGCCGAGTATCTCGGTGTTGAGCTCAAGATAACTCCCAGGGAATCCGTCAGTGGCGCGATCGTTGCTATCGGCGGCCCATTGGGTGATATGGCCGCAGCGGGATTAACGGTGACACCCCAACGTCGGAAAGCGCTTCGTTTCAGCGAGCCCTACTATGAAGTCACCCAAAAGCTGATCTACCGAAATGGATCGAGGCGACCTCGCGATATAGAGGATCTGGCCGGTGGGCAACTGCTGGTTATTCCCCAAAGCTCTCACAGCGAACGACTGGAAGAACTGAAAAATGAGTACCCGTCACTTGAATGGCAGGAGGCATCTGGGCTGGAAATGCTGGATTTGATGGCAATGGTAGATTCTGGTGAAGTGGAGTACGCTATTGTGGATTCAATCTCCTTTCAGGTGGACCGGGGCATTTATCCCCGAGCTCAAGGCGCTTTTGATATTTCCAAACCACAGCCAATCGCCTGGGCTTTTCCCCGTCACGGCGACGATAGCCTCGTGGAAGCAGCAAATCGTTTTCTGGAGGAATATGAAGCATCGGGAGAGCTGGATCGATTAAAAAAACGCTCGCTGATTCAGACCAACGAATTTAATTTTGCGGGATCCCAACTCTTTATGAAACGAGTCAGCAGTCGACTGCCAGATTATCAGGAAATGTTTCAGGAGGTAGCACAGAAATACGGCATTGAGTGGCAACTTCTGGCAGCCATCGCCTATCAGGAGTCGCATTGGGATCACAAGGCAACATCCCCGACCGGGGTTCGTGGGTTGATGATGCTCACCCTGCCCACGGCTAAAGAAATGGGAGTAAAAAATCGCCTTGACCCCAGACAGAGCCTTGATGGCGGCACCCGATATTTCCTCCAGACCAAATCCCGTATTCCCGACGACATCACTGAACCGGACCGCACCTGGTTTGCCATGGCGGGTTATAACATCGGTCTCGGTCACCTTGAAGATGCAAGAGTGCTGACCGAGCGGGCGGGCAGAAACCCCCACCTCTGGAACGATGTCAAAGAGTTCCTGCCACTGTTACAACAGAAAAAATATTACAGCACGGTTAAGTACGGCTATGCACGGGGCTACGAGCCCGTAAGCTATGTCAGGAACGTGCGCCATTTCCGGACCATACTCAACTGGCACACACTGGATGAGAAACGTCGCCTGGAACGGGAAAATCGCCTTGAGCTACCAAACTCCAGTGACTGGAATACCGGCTCCATGTTGTCGCTGTAACGGTCAAGAAGGCGCTACAACCCGGACTGGCCCGACTGTTTGCGACGCTGACGAAAGAACTGGCTGACCAGCTCTCCACATTGCTCGGCCAACAGGCCGCCGATGACTTCAATACGATGATTGAAATGCGCCTGTTCGGTTAATTGCAACTGGCTGACCACTGCACCGGCACGGGGTTCTGGTGCACCGTAGACCAGGCGACCAATTCTGGCATGAATCATTGCACCAACGCACATGGTGCATGGCTCAATGGTGACATAGAGCGTCGTGTCGGGAAGGCGATAGTTGCTGACAGATCTTGCCGCATCGCGGAGGGCGATAATTTCAGCGTGGGCAGTGGGATCACAATCGCCGATCGAGCAATTCCAGCCACGGCCGATCACCGAACCGTTGCGTACCACCAGAGCGCCTACCGGCACCTCACCGGCAGCCCCAGCCTGTTCTGCCAGCGACATAGCCTCCAGCATCCACTCCCTGTCCCGCGGCTTGTAACCTTTACCGGTCATTGCAGACACTCGCTCATATGAATCATTTCACCGCATCCATTTCACTGCCCTGCCGGTCCACTGCATCCTGTAAAAAGTCATCGAGGTTTTCGACGCGCTCAACTTCCTGCTGATAAATGGCCGCCGGTTGTTCTGCGGAGACAGACGATTTTTTACCGTCGATTAACACCACATAAAGTACGCCAAGTACAACCAAGGCCAATAACAGGAATTTCATCGACTAATCACCTACTCTGTTTTTGCGTTTCCGAACCTAATGATTGCCTCCGGTTTCCAGTCATAATACAGCAGACAGACAAACCGCAACTCATTATCTCTCTGGATGCGCCTTCAACCAGAACGAACGCATCCCTCAACGGGTTTGCCTATGATACGCTGGTAATTGGCCCCGTCGGCAGACAGCTCCAAACTGTTTGTGAAGATACCGAAAGCGGTCGATTGGTAGTTTAGTGAAGCCACGACATTGCACTACCGGGAACCACAGTGGTTATAGCTGAGATAACGAGAATGCAAGACAAATACCAGAAACTAAAACAGCCACCCTGGTTAAAAAACAGCCATGGGAAGAATCGTCGTGTCGGTGTCGAACTCGAGATCAGCGGGCTTGATCTCGATGCGCTGGCTGACAGTGTGGCGGACATCCTTGGGCTTGATGTAGAAACCAAAGGGCGTTACGAGCGTCTCCTCAAGGGCGACCCAGATGGTGACTGGCTGGTGGAACTCGATTTCGATCTGCTCAAACGACTCGGGCGGGAGCCTCGCTCCGGCAACTCCCTGGGTGATCAGTTGGAAGAGACCACCGAGGAATTATTAGCCTGGGCCGCCCAATCGCTGGTGCCACACGAGGTCGTGAGTCCACCGTTGCCACTGGCCCGGCTTGGCGAAGTTGAGGGGCTCATCACACGGCTGCGCGAAAGAGGTGCCAAGGGCACATCGGATCGCGCCACCAACGCTTTTGGCATGCAATTCAACCCTGAACTGCCGAGTCTCGAGCCAAGGCTCATCACCGCTTGCCTCAAGGCCTTTCTATGTTTTTACGACTGGTTATACGTTCGAGCTGACATCGATCTTACCCGCCGTGTCACCAGTTACGTCGACCCTTTCCCTGCCAACTACGTGAAAAAGGTCATTGCAGCGGATTACTGGCCCGATCTTTCAACTCTGATTGACGACTACCTCGCCGATAATCCAACGCGCAATCGTGCCCTCGATATGCTGCCGCTATTCATGTTTCTTGACGAAGATCGCGTCCGTTCAGGGGCCGATGACACCCTGATCAAGGCACGCCCCACCTTTCATTACCGCCTGCCGGATTGCGAAATTGACAAGCCCGAATGGGGGCTTTATGTGTCGTGGAATGACTGGGTAGAGGTGGAGCGCCTGGCGGCGGATGAAGCCCGCCTGCAACGCTGCTGTGCGGCGTATCTGCAATATCTCAACAGCCCCCTCAAGCGTATCTTCAGCAACTGGGCAACCACAGTGGAGAACAGGTGGCTCGACCGGTAATTGCCATTACGGGGCCCCAACGTGGGGCGATTGGTCCACGGTTCCTGGTGGCAATGGCGATCCGCCTTTACGGCGGGCAGCCGCTGCAACTCCGTCCGGGTGATGAACAGCTGGACCTTGAATATCACGGTGTCATTGTGACTGGCGGCCACGATGTCGAACCGGTACTTTACGCAGCGGAACCTGAGATAGAACCCAACTACGACACAGCTCGCGATGCGCTGGAAATCGCAGTGATCAACGATGCGCTCGACCGAAAGCTACCCTTGCTGGGTATTTGTCGGGGCAACCAATTACTCAATATTTGCCGGGGCGGATCCCTGCACCAGGAATTGCGCTCCCGGCGTAGACACACCTCCAATCGGCGGACCATCCTGCCGATCAAGACACTGTGTATCACCGCTGAAACGGAAACAGGAAGCAGTGTGCTGGCCACACTTTTTGGACGTGGTCGTTCACGGATCAACAGCCTGCACAATCAGGGTATCGACCGCGTTGGTGACGGTCTTGTGGTCACCGGTCGCGACCTTGATGGCATCGTGCAGGCCATTGAAGACCCCTCCCGGGATTTTTTGCTGGGTGTGCAATGGCACCCTGAATTCCTGCTGTATATGCATCGTCAACGCGCGCTGTTTAACGAAGTTGTCAGGCATGCAAAAACACGTAAAGAGCACATTGACGGACTGAAGAATTGAAAGGCGGTGCATCTATAGGACTGAACAACTATTTTTATCGACTATCAATTGGTTTTCTTCAGTTTTGACAGAGCCTTCCGGTAAGGGCTGATGGATCAGACTTCCCGTTTAGCACTTCGGCGTAACGTAGGATATTGTCGGTAACAGTCGACCGGCAATTGACCATTAACATCAGATTACCCATATCGATCTGATGAAATAAAGAAATCCGGCGAAGTTTGCCTGCTGGGGAAACGGGCGTTGCGGACCACGGTTCATGGCCTTATTTGTCGCTAATGGGAATGGCCCGCCTCAATATTTTCCTCCTGCGCACTATCATGTGCTGCGAGAATTTCTGCTCGAATGGCATCGGCTTTCTGAGCCAGCGAATTAACCTGGCTATTACTCAGGTTCAGCCCGGTACCCAATATAATGTTGACTGCTTCGATAGTTTCATCAGATATAGCTGTATTTTTGTCTGCGGCAGCTCCCAAATAGCGAGCAGCAGCTTCAATTTGTTCCTCATTCAGCTCACTAACCTTCAATGTTTCTCTATACATCGCCAAATTGGCCAAGGGAGAATGTACACTGGCGCTTGGATTGTTAGCGAGTTCAACTTGAGCTTCCGCCAATGCTCGATCCAATACAAAACTTGGCGCCCGGCTGACATTCAGCCGACCGAGTTCTATTTCAGTGATTCCCCCACCAGCCCAAACCGGGCGGCTATCTCTGCCATGTCCTCTAAGTACATCTTTTTCCACTGCCTGGGACGGGCTGCGATTTGATACATGGCCTTTCTTGCCGTCATGGCTGCTATCGCTTTCCTCATGTCCATGATCTTTGTTGCCGCCTCTATAGCCTCCGCTATGACCGCTACTATGTGTATCTGCCGCCAGTACCCGTGACCAGTGAATATTTAAATGAACAAGGTCAACCTGGATCGGCGCTAAAGACAACAATAGGACAGAAAAGGTCGCAGTAACGATTCTAACCTGGCGGCTTTTTAGTGACGCATACATACGTGCTCTCCACAGATTAGTCGCGTAAAAACCCAGCAGTGAGTGCTGCTGAGTTTTTACAATGGCGATTTAATAATTACTGATCAATAGCATTATCATGCACATATTCGAGCACTTGAACGGCATCATCGGCCTGTTGAGTGAATAGGTCGATACCCCCGGTGCTATTATCTTTGATGGAGTTATCCTCGACAGTATTAAACTCAACCGTAGTAAAGAGATCTACCTGAGTAGGTACATATACGCCATTCTCTTCTACCAGTATCCAGACATCCAGAACCCCTTCGGTGTAGATCTCCGCACGGTCATAAGTATAGGACTCGTCAGTGACCAGTTCGGCCAACTCGTCTTGTACTCCAAGAAAGGTGCTGATACCTACAATTTCATCAATAGTAAGCTCACCTGTTTTATCCGATGCCCCAGAGATCGCTGAAGCAGCCAAATCAAGACGCAGGTCTTCAGGAAGGCTGAAGCTATAGGTTACATCTCCATCTCTCACTGACAGTGTGATAACCCCATCCACAGCTGTTGCGCTCAACAATGCCTCGTAGAGAGCCAGGTTTTCCAGTGGAGAATCGATGGTGGATCCATCTGAAGTGACCAGTCGTCCTGCAGAATCAAGAGTAATTGTGTCACCTACAACGCCGCCATCCAGCTTGGATAGAGCCTCAGTCAATGCATGATCCAATACCTTTTCAGGAGAACGGGCGATATTGAGACGACCAAATTCAACTGCCTGAACATCCGCACCTTCGGGAATTTCGCCATCGGTGATTGTAATCAGTGAGCCATCTGAGGCAACGGCATAGGTAATATTGCCGTCCTGAACCAATGTGCCGTCATCATAACGAAGCATGACGATGATATCCCCGTAATCACCACCTTTTTTGGTCGAACCACCGGCGTTGCCACCACCGGGTTTACCTTCATTGCCGGGCGTTCCTGCCCAGGAGGGACGGTCGGAGTCTTCACCATCATCCTCTTCCGCCAGCAGATCGGAAATGGAGTGCTTGCTGCCGCGAAGTCCGCCCTTCCCTTCACCACCTTGACCACCGCTACCCTTGTTGGCGCTGCCCTTGTGTCCGGCAGTTGCTTTGTCGCTGGCTGCGGCTGCGTCACTGATAAAAAATCCTGCCTGAGCGGTAACGACCGCCAGCGAAGTTAAAGAAACGGCTGATGCTACTGCTGTTGAAATGATAAGCTTTTTAAAACTGATACCTGTGTTCATCGGTCATGTCCTATTTAGATTTTGCTGGAATATTTCTGTGCATAACAAATAAATAATAGTTAACTCATGTACTCCTGCCTTGATCCAAAGCAATCGATTGACCTTGATACAGCTCAGCTAGAGAGAAATACTCAGAGCGACCCGAAAAATGGTTTCATCGTTGTTGAACTCCATCGAGTCGGTATTAGCATGGCTGGTAACAAAGTCGTAATCGCTGTAATCGGTGTAGCTGTAATCGAATCGCACAAACAGATTACTCGTCAGTGGCACTTCCGCACCGATGCCAACACGCTTACCCCAGAGGTTATCGTCTCGCTCGATATCGTTTTCCCTGTTTTCACCTTTGCTCCATACGGTATTGAACCTGGTTTTTACTGCACCAGCGCGCAGATAGAGAAGTGTCCCGCTGTCTAAAAGGTAGCCTATACGGCCGCTTAAACCGTAACTGCCTTTTTTGTCGACGGAAAAGTTTCGACCATTGGGTTCGCGCTGGTGCTCCCAGTCGGCACTACTGGTGTCGGCCTCGCCCTCAATAGAGAGATACCAGTGATTAAACGTATATCCATAACCTATGAACCCGCCAAGATTGACYCCAGCCTCGTCGGCAAACTCACCACTAAAGTTTGATGTGCCACCACCATCCYTGTGAATACCTTTGGTGTCGCTACCTATTGACCCATGTCCCAACTGGAGTCCAACGTATAAACCGTTGTGATCGACCACGATTCTTTTAGCTGGTTGAGCTTGTTTGTCAAAGTGCCAGCCCARGCCTAYCCGAAACAATGTTTCATCGTTGTCGTAGTTGGCAGAAACAGGGTYACCCTGATTATCCAGGTAGTCAGCCRTGTAATCATCGTAGTCAGTYAAGCGRTAATCCATTCGGACAAACAGGTGTTCACCGGCTGGAATATCMAGGCCCAGGCCGTACTGAATGCCTGTTTCCCAATCRCTATCATCRTAGCCAGTGGGTTGATTATTTACTTTATTAKWRGTATCAAAYTCGGACTCCASCCAGCCTAGACGGCTATATATGAGCGCACCATTAGGGACCATATAGCCCARGCGCAGTGACCCRCCATAGCTTTTGTTTTTTTCAACACGGATGGTTTGRGCAGTATCTTTAGACTTGCTATGACTGATAGTGGTRTCGGTTTTTTCATATTCGGCTTCGAGTCCCMAGTACCAATTSTGATAACGCCAGCCGTAYCCCAGGAATGGGCCAAAAGCATTCCCTTTATCACCGTATTCTCCCACGTCAGTCCCTTCGCCCCTTGGACCTTCCACCTGAGAAAATGCACTGTTTTGTCCGTACTGAGCACCAAAATAGAGGCCGCCCCAGTCAACGGGCGTAAAATCAGGCATAAGTCTACTGGCTCCCGACCAAGGGCTCTCCGGAACAGGATAGAGCAAGGCCCCAATGGTAAAGAAGACCGCATTACTGTAATAATCTTTATAATCCTGTCGGTTGGCCGGATTAGCTGCATTCCCGAACTGATCACCCAGTCGGTCTTCGGACGAGTCTCGACCTGTGAGGCGATAGCTCGTGTCGAGATAGACGTTTTTTGTTAAAAAGTGTCGATAAGCAATACCCCAATCAATGATGTCATCGCTAACGGTACTGTCTTGATAATTCTCTTCTCCAAGCATTAAATGAGCCGTTAATGTTCCTTTTCTGCTAAAACGGTGCTGTATGTTGATACCAGCTACAGTCAAGAGATAACCAGCAGATCCAGCCCTTGTAGTCTCTTCAAGAGTCCGGCTTAGATATGCGTTGACGTTTGAATAGGGTGACATTTGCCACTTAAGATTGCCGCCTATATCCAATTCATTAACATCGTCGAAGCGACGGTCATCGTACTCCTGACGGATATACCCTATGTAGGCTGAGCCACTAATCAATTGGCTTAGACGCCCCTCCACCCCGATATTCAAACGATAACCATCCGAGTCACGCTCGTAACCATTATCGTCAACTTTGCTGTCATACTGGCGGTTATCAACAATGGTCTGCAAGAAGGGTTGGAACCTTGGGCTCATCTTGTAACTTAACCGTACTCCCACCCCGTAGAGGTCTCGATCGCGGTCGTCATTGTTGAGTTTCCCTCCATTAGGCTGGCCAACATCATCATAATCCAGTGCTTCGTAGGTGCCCCCCAATCTGAGAGATATATTCCCCCATTTCTGTGAAGCCCCCGCATGTGTTTGGGTAGAAGTATAGGTGGTAGGTTCATCACCAAATTGGTCATCAGGGCTTCCCCTGTCTTCGTGTTCTTCACTAAAGCTCAGGCCGCCAAACAAATTAGTGTATTTACTGAGGTCATAACGGCCATCCGTACTTAACCAGTAGTCATCATAATCCTCGTCGTCATACTGGTCGTAGCGACCACTCTCCAGGCCCGCATTAAAATTTAGTTTGTGCTTATCCCAGTCAGATTTGAGACTCAGGTTTCCAGAAATCCCATAAATATCATCCTGTTGTTCGTTGTCATGTTCAGCGAAGATATTATCATCATGACCATAAAAAAAATTTAGCTCTGGCTGGACTTTGAAGTAACCGAGCGAATATCCATGAACCTTGGATAAGGCTTCAATGGCAGCTTTATCGCGTGTTGTCAGGGTGATTTTGTCTGCCTCATCAGACACTTCCTCGCCAACTGAAACATTGGCGAACATGGCCGCTGTGGCTATAACGTAAACAAAACCATTGTTTTTCATTCGTGTCTCTTAATGGCAAATCTGAGGAAAGCTTTCAGTCAACAAAGAGAGCGTCTAGTTACAACCACGCACCCCAAGGGTTATCTGCTAATATGATCGTTAGTGGAAAGACGGGCATGCACTTACTTTTTGCGTACACCCCGGCAGTCTATGAACAGCACATGTCATGTACTGTTCATAGACGATCAAGCGTAAAACCTATTTATCTTCCTTTGCCGCCTCCGCCAGCACCCATACCTCCTGCACCCATACCGCCACCAGCACCCATATGACCACGGTTACTTGGCGCTTCATCAGGTAGGCTGACTCCCCTTTCTTTAGCGCGAATCTTCATCCGCTCATGATGTTCATTACGAATTTGGTTTTTTTCCTGTTCTGACTTGGCTGAACGCATTTTTGTCCGATACTCATTACGCTCTTGCTCCGTCATGAGTTGGCTGCCATAGACTTGGTCCTGAGTCTGATCCTGCGTTTGAGTTCGATCTTGAATCCGATCTTGGTCTTCTGCTAGAGGGCCGGCGGCATAGATACACATAACACCAAACAAGACTGGCACTATTAAACGTCGTTTCATTTTTTTCTCCATTTCCCTTAAAACGTGATTAAACATGTGGTGATGTGGTTCACACTAAACATCTTAAGGATAGTAGTCTTTGAGAGTAGCTGAAGTGATTCAGGTCAACAGTTTTCGTCTTATTTTTTGTGTCAGGGATACGCTGGCCAAACCTACCCTGGTATTTACTCATCTCGCTTCCATGCTTCGACCGGTCTGCCAATCCTGCCTAGGCGGCGTATTACTTTTTAGGTGATAGCTTTCGATAGGCTTTGACGTTTTATACAAAACCGCCAGACAGCGATGTGCAACACTGACTGGTGATTTTTACTACCCTAAACAGCCATATCAATTAATAACCAGATCACTAACTGCTAAACAGCGAGGATTCTGCGCTGAATATCCCCGGTATCTACCTTCGGGGACCATCGTGTCCTCAATGCAGGCAATTGACAGCTATGTTAAGTTCGTCATCGCGCTGCTTTTTTAATGCACACTGTTTGGATTATTCCTCATGAACAACCGTCCCGGCTGGGTCTTTTACACGTCGCTGATTCTGTTGGCGGCTTTTGTCGGACTGGGGGCTACCAATCCCGAACGGCTGTCGGAATGGGCCGGGGTTGGTCTGCAGTTTACGACCGAGCATTTTGGTTGGCTGTACCTGTTTGCCACCAGTGGCTTTCTGCTGTTCTGCATCGGCATTGCCACGAGCGATTACGGCCACATCCGTCTTGGTGCGGAGGGAGAGGCAGCGGAATTTCCCTATCTCACCTGGCTGGGGATGATTTTTTCGGCCGGCATGGGTGTGGGGCTGGTCTTCTGGGCAGTAGCCGAACCCATGAGTCACTTTGTCAGCCCGCCTTTCGGCGAGGCCGAGCCCCGCAGTCCCCAGGCGGCGGGAGCTGCGATGCGTTACGCGCTGTTTCACTGGGGTTTTCACCAGTGGGCCAATTTCGCATTGGTCGGATTATCCATTGCCTATGTGCGCTTCCGGATGCAGCGCCCGGGGCTGATCAGCGAGACTTTCCGGCCACTGCTGGGTGACAGGGTGGACGGTGCTCGCGGCCATCTGATCAATATTCTGGCGGTGGTCTCGACGGTATTTGGTGTGGCTACCACGCTGGGGCTGGGTGTCATCCAGATTAACAGCGGACTGGTGTCAGTGGGCGATGTACCCTTTGGTACGACCCAGCAACTGATGATTCTGGCCGGCATCTCGATGATTTTTCTGGTATGTGCGCTGGCGCCACTGGAGAGCGGCGTGCGTTACATTAGTGATTTGAACATGTTGCTGGCGGGTGCGCTGCTGGTATTTGTGTTTTTTGCCGGTCCCACCGATTTCATTACCGCCGCCATGACCAACGCCATCGGAGATTATTTTGGCAATATCATGGGCATGAGCCTGGTGATGACTCCTTACACCGGCGATGACTGGGTAGAGCGTTGGACAATTTTTTACTGGGCCTGGGGGCTCTCCTGGGCCCCATTTGTTGGCAGTTTTATTGCCCGTATCTCCCGCGGTCGCACCATCCGCGAATTTGTCGTGGGTGTGATCGGCATGCCGGTACTGCTGAGTGTGCTGTGGTTTTCAACCTTTGGCGGCTCGGCACTGTATTTTGAACTGTTTGAAGGTGCGGCCCTGGGCGATGCGGTGGTGCAGGAGATGAGCTCTGCCCTGTTCGCCACCCTGGCACTTCTACCGGGAGCGGACATTATCAGTATTCTGATGCTGGTGTTGATTATCCTGTTTGTGATTACCTCGGCTAACTCCGCCACGTTTGTATTGGGCATGTTCACCAGCAAGGGTGTACTCACGCCCAGCCGCTGGTCGCGGGTGACCTGGGGCGTGATTCAGGTGCTGGTGGCCGGCGTATTGCTACTCAGTGGCGGACTGGCGGCACTACAGACCATCTCCATTGTGGCGGCCTTTCCGTTTATGATTCTGATGATTTTTATGGCCGCCTCATTGCTCCGATCCCTGCGCACCGAGCGTCGCCAGCAGGAGTTGCATGAAGCCATGACCCGCGAACGGTTGCTGCGGCTGCTGGACCGCACCGATCACCTGGGTGAGTCGGAGAGGCCGACCGAATTTGACGAGCTGCGCGAAGAACTGATAGAACAGGTCAGTCAAGGGGAACCCCCTCGATCGGAGTAAAAACTCTCTAACAGCAGCGTTCCGCCATTCATGTGCATCGAATCCAGTGCGGGCTACTGTTGTGGTTGGTCGGGTTGACTGGTCATTTGTCCACCACCCCTGGGTCAGGGCTCTAGCAGTAAGCGTATTGGCCGTCCTTACGGCGGCACTGACCGGGCTAGCCTTGTGGCGGAGCTGGCTGTAATGCATGACACCACTGTTGTGGCATCTATCGCTGCTGAGGATTCCCCGGGTAGATGGCAAGCCGGCTTAAATGCCGAACGAATAGAATCGCTTGCATCAGTCAGGTCGCACGTTTAAAAAGCGGAGTAACGTGGGGCAGCTGAGAGCTCTTTTCAACCACAGGTTAAGGTTAAGCCATGACAATTAACGTATCACAGACCAAGGATGCCACCGGCCGGGGCTGGGCAATAGTGATCTACGGGCTACTACTGGGCAGCATCATGACAGTGGTGACGGCTCCGGTAGCTGCAATTCTGGCCCATTGGCGATGTCCCGGCAGTGCCCCCTGGGTGGCCAGCCATCTCTGCTTTCAGGCGCGGACGTTCTGGATCGGCCTGATGGCCTGTGCGCTGGCCTTCGTTTCCTGGCAGGGGCTTGGCTACCTGGGTGCATCCCCGGTTATTGCCTGGATTTTCGGGTATCTGTTCTTCACTGCCCTGTTGATCTGGCTGGTGGCGCGCTGCGCCATCGGTATTCACCGGCTAACCGCCAATCTCCCAATAGATAACCCCAAAAGCCTGCTCTTTGACCTGCACTTATCTAGGAAATGATCAGCGCGACGTAACCCGCCGATAGATAGCGGGCAAAGCCTGGGGCAGATGTTCGGGCCGGCTAACCATAGCCCAGCCCCCTCGGCCAAACAGGCGGGGCAGATAGGC
The DNA here is from genome assembly GCA_002733125.1 of Porticoccus sp. Classification (GTDB taxonomy): domain Bacteria; phylum Pseudomonadota; class Gammaproteobacteria; order Pseudomonadales; family Porticoccaceae; genus Porticoccus. Next base: position 110,479 of record NVUM01000002.1, on the reverse strand, counting down.
TTCCGCTTCTCTGTCCACTGTGACGGCAAACACCTGCACTTCCTGCTGCCGGGCATCCAGAATCGCCCTGCGGGTATCCTCGATAGCGTAACGGCCTTCGTAATAGTCAGTGTCGTTTGGTTTGCCGTCGCTGAGCATCAGCAGCAGACGGTGGCGCTGGTGGCGCTGTGCCAGAAGTTCTGTGCAATGACGAATGGCCGGTCCCATACGGGTATAGTGGCCCGGCTGCAGAGCCTGGATTCGTCGCTCCACCCGCTCCCCCATAACCTCGTCAAAGGACTTCAGGGTACTCACCCAAACCTGTTCTCTCCGTCGGGAGGTAAAACAGTGGATGGCGTAGTCGTCGCCGGACAGGGCCAGGCCGTGGGCCAGAGCCAACAGTGCCTCCCTGGCCACATCGATCACCCGCCGGTCCTCCAGCCAGGCATCCGTCGACAGGGAGACATCCACCAGAATATCCACCGCCAGATCCCGGGTACGTGGCAGTGAGGCGAGGTAAAGACCGTCGCTGGCTGTGCCAGTGGCAGCCAGGTCGCAGTGGGCGCGGACGACGGCATCCATATCCAGCTCCGTCCCCTCCAGTTGGCCTCGCAGCACCTCGCGGCCCGGGCGCAGCGCCTCAAACTGGCGCCGCACACTCAGAATCCTGCGCCGAGTCGCTTCGTCCTGTGGCATGGTTTGCTCTGCCTCGGGATAGGAACCGATCAGAACCTGGCAGTGGTCCGGTAGATAACGACCTTTGCGGTAGTCCCACTCCGGGTATCGGTATTTTCCCGACAGCGGGGCACCGGTGGCGGCGTCTGGAGGCAGGTCCAGCTCGAGCCTGAGTTTGGCGGCGGCCTTTTTGCGGTGAGGGCTGACGGTGATCTCATCGAGCTGTTCAGCGGACTTGTGAGCATCTTCGTCCTGCTCATCGTCCACCAGACGGTTCAGGTTCACCATCTCGGCGATGGAAAGCATTTTCTCGAAGCGGTTGAACACCAGAGGATCGTCCCGTTCACTCTCAGTTTGGCGGCGACGGCTGGCCTTGCGTCGACCCTCCGGCCCCGTCTGCGCCACACTGTCGTCAGCAACCTCATCCTGTTCATCAGGCGTACGGGGCACCGTTCCCAACATTACTGCTTCTCCCCAAAGGGGTACCGGCAGTGGTGGTCGATAGCCTTTCGGTGCATGCCACTCACTCAGCGCCATCTCGTCGAGAACAACAGAATAAATATCTCTGGCAACCCCGACCAGCGGCATCGAATCGCCAAGTAATCGGCGGATCACAGCCTCCACCGCTGCCTCCAGACGCGGTAGTTGCCGCTCGGGGCGGCGCGCCAGTAGAGCTGAGCACAGTCGGTCATGGCGTGCACCCAGACCCGGGTAATGCGCCAGCACCATACCACTGGTGCGCCGCACTTCGCGGAGGGCGAGGATATCCCGCCGCAGAGGGTCCGACTCAGACGTAAGTGATCGGATAGAAGCCAGGTAAGCAGCCAGCCAGAAATAGAGATCACGATTGAGGTCCCGGTCGGGAAGCAGGTCGATGTGCGGCGGCAACAGCAGATGTTGTTCGTCAACCCGGGCCAAGTCCAGGAGCTCTTCGTCAAAGCCCAGGCGCTGCCGCCAGCGGAGGCGGTGTCCGGACGCCCGGGCAGATATGACATTGAGCTCAAGACCCGGGTCTCCGCCGCTAAGGCGAAAAAAGACCGCCAGACTCTTCTCCAGCTCCCGGAACCTGACCCTTGCCTCCGAATAATGGGGATAACTGGCAGCCCGGGAAGCCCAGCGGTGCCAGCGTTGCCCTACCCACTCTTCCAGCTCCAGAAACTCCAGCAGACCCCGACGGCTCATCATTCATCGCCGAAGGTGGCACGGATGGCCTCCAGCAACCCTTCCTGAATGTCAATGTCATCGCTCAGCGGTTCCACCAGGGTAGCCCGAGCCGCCTGCAGTGTCGGCACTCCGGCTGCCATCAGTGTGGCGCAATAGATCAGCAGGCGGGTAGAAACAGTTTCTTCCAGATCCTGCCCCTTCAGCGTCCGCAGGCGGACCGCCAGATTCACCAGTGCCGTGCACTGATCGACAGCCAAACCACTCTCCCGGGCGACGATACCCCGCTCTAGGGCCGGCGGTGGAAAATCAAAACTGAGTGCGACAAAGCGCTGACGGGTACTGGGCTTGAGGGATTTGAGAATATGCTGATAGCCGGGATTATAGGACACCACCAGCATAAAATCCGGAGGCGCCTGCAGCAGTTCACCCGTGCGCTCCAGAGGCAGCGCACGGCGGTCGTCCGTAAGCGGATGCAGAACCACGGTGACATCCTTGCGCGCCTCCACCACCTCATCCAGATAGCAGATACCGCCTTCGCGGACGGCCCGGGTCAGGGGGCCATCCACCCACTGGGTCTCGCCACCACGCAGCAAATAGCGACCGGTGAGGTCTGCCGCAGTCAGGTCGTCGTGACAGGACACGGTAAACAAAGGCCTGTTTAGTTTGGCCGCCATATGGTGGACGAATCGGGTCTTGCCGCAACCCGTGGGCCCCTTCAGCAACAGCGGCAACCGGTGCTCCCAGGCGTGACGAAACAACTCACACTCGTCTCCAACGGAGCGATAGAAAGGTAGATCCCCATCGGAATGGGAAACAGAGTCGGCAGAGTCGGACATGTTTTATTCCCGATTGATAACGGCGTCACCACCGACAGGCAATAGCGCCTTTCAAGTCTGCTATTGTATTCAGACGGATTCTGTCGGCGTGTCGGCAACCTGCTCCCGGGCTGGCCCGAAGGTGGCATAAAGGAACAACAGTGCGGCCACGGCCACTACCACGCCTGCCCCCAGACGCATGGCGTAGAACAGCCCCAGCTGGGACTGCACCTCCATGTAGTTCATTCCCAGGACCCTTTGCAGGTGGGTCTGTACCACGCCGGCAAACGTCAGAGTAAATGTCATAAAGCACATGGCGGAGGTCATTATCCAGAAGCTCCACATATTGAGGATCTGGTTATAGGGCTGCATCCGGCGCAACTGGGGCATGGCGTAGGTGATGACGGCCAGCACCATCATCACATAGGCACCATAGAAAGCCAGGTGACCGTGGGCAGCCGTGACCTGGGTGCCGTGGGTGTAGTAGTTGACGAAGGACAGGGTGTGCATGAAACCCCAGACGCCTGCCCCGAAGAACGCGACGGTGGCACTGCCCAGGGTCCAGAGCATAGCGGCCTTATTGGGATGGTTGCGGCGGCCCTTCCAGAACATGTAGAAGGCAAACAACACCATAGCAAAGAAAGGCAGCACTTCCAGGGTGGAGAAAATACTGCCGATGGGCTGCCAGTACCAGGGCGCACCGATCCAGTAGTAATGGTGACCGGTCCCCAGGAGACCGGAAAACAGGGCCAGTCCGATAATGACGTATAGCCACTTCTCAATGATTTCGCGGTCGACACCGGTCATCTTGATCAACAGATAGGCCAGCAGTGATCCCATGATCAACTCCCAGACACCCTCGACCCAGACATGGACAACCCACCACCAGTAGAGCTTGTCCACGGCCAGGTTGGCCGGATTGTAAAAGGCGAACAGCCAGAATATCGCTGCCAGCCACAGTCCCAGCATCAACACCATGTTGATGGCCGTTCGGCGGCCCTTGTAGAGAGTGATGCTGGTGTTGTAGAGAAAGATCAAAAAGGAGACGGTAATCAGGATTTTTGCCCAGAGGGGTTGTTCCAGAAACTCCCGGCCCTCATGGATACCAAACTGATAACTAATGAGAGAGCCGGCACCGGCCACGGCAAACAGGGCGAGCTGCAGGTAGGCCAGTTTGGGGCTGTGAATTTCTGTTTCCGCCTCCTCCGGCATCAGGTAGTAGGTGCACCCCATAAAGCCCATCAACAGCCATACGATCAACAGATTGGTGTGGCTCATGCGCATGATGTGGAACGGCATGGCCTCAGTCATGAACTCGGGCAGGACATAGACAGTAGCCGCCAGCAGGCCAAACACCACCTGCAGTACAAACAGCGCCATCGCGACCATGAAAAACGGGAGGGCCACCTTCTGGGTTTCGTATTTCATCGTCAAATATCTCCTTTTAATTATTTTCTCGGGGTTTTCGACAGACTTTTGGACATTGGGGCGATCCCATTTGTGGCCCCGATGAACACATCAACCGGAGGGATGAGGTGGCCAACCCTGGGTGTCGATATCGTCTGTCCAGCGGAAAAAATCCACCAGGGCATCAAGTTCTGGCTCGCTAAGGTCGAAGGCGGGCATTTTTCGCCGTCCCTCGATATTCAGCGGTTGCGCTTTGATCCAGCCCTTGATGCCGGCCCGGGCTGCCTCCGGATTTTCCCTGCCACCATAGCGATGCCAGACATTACCCAGTTCGGGACCGAAGTATGCGCCCTCCCCCAGGATGGTATGGCAGTTGATACAACTGTTCTTTTCCCATACGTGTTTGCCCAGCTTGACAGACTCCGTCAACCCTTCCTTGTCGGTAGAAATGTTCACCATGTAAAAATGGCTGTGGACAGTCAGAGCGGCGAAGACGATAAAAAAGAATAGCGAACCGCCAAAGAAGATATTGCGGGCTCCGGAACGAGTCAGTTTTTCCGTCATAAACACCTTCCCATGCACGGTTATTGTTTTAGTTTGTCAACCGATGTTACACACCGTTCTATGCAGACTAGCAGCTATCAGGTAACCACCGCAATTTAATCCGTGGTAGTAAAGCGAAGTGGGTACAGCCAACTCATAATCACATAAAAAGACCATACAAGACTGCACGGATCAGATCACAGGAATGCCGGTAAACTGGAGACGATAGTAAAAAAACCCGGCCAAGGCCGGGTCAAGAGGGGGGGGGCTATATGGAGTGTGCGATGCTGGGATGGAAGGCCAGCATTCAAAGACCATAGGGGAATAAGTCTTCCTACTTGATGGTCATGTTGTTTCTTACTGAATTAACACCATCGATGCCGCGGGCGATATCCACGGCTTTATCCATGGCTTCTTTTGAAGTGACAAATCCGCTGAGTTGCACCACACCTTTAAAGGTCTCAACGTTGACTTCGCTGGACTTGACGACGACGCTCTCGACACCCTGAGCACCCTGGTATTTTCCGAAAAGCAGATCCTCGCCACCGACGGCCGCTGGTTTACAGTGCGGATTATGCCCTATCGCCGACTGGACAACCTGATTGACGGGGTGGTGATCACTCTGCTCGACATTACCGAGACCAAGGAGTTGGAACAGACCCTGCGCAGGGATTTGGAATCGTGACCATAACCCCATAACCCCATAACCCAAGAACCACCTTTCTTTACCACTGTCTTATTCCCTGCGGCGCCAGGCTTTCGATACCTTTTTCAAGTATTTACCGGAGCGGACATTCATATGCTTTGCTGTGCGGTTTGGCACAGTGGTATTGTAAAGCATGATGCTGTAGATCAGCCTTTCTGATGAAATATCAATCAGCAGTAATGTGCCCTAACCGCCAACTGAGTAACAAAACGTGAAAACATTCGCCGTACACCGCTTCCTCATCCTTGGGATACTCGCGATTCCATGGCTGTCGTCGGCAAACACCGAGTTTTCCACCTGTCTCACATCACTTCAGGCACAGGCCCGCAGCGCGGGTATCGACGAGAGCATTCTGAGGGATGTCATCCCCGGCCTGCAGCAACAGGAGCGGGTCATCAGTCTTGACCGGAAGCAACCCGAGTTCCTGCAGACTTTTTCCGAGTATCTTGATCTGCGGGTCACTCCGGAGCGTGTCGAACGCGGGCAGGCACTACTGGAGCAGCATCGGCCGTTCCTCCTGGATTTGCAGGAACAGTATGGCGTACCTCCGCAATACCTCGTGTCCTTCTGGGGTCTGGAAACCAATTACGGCAGCTACCTCGGTCGCATGCCAACACTCGACTCACTGGCGACCCTGGCCTGTGATCAGCGGCGCAGTGATTTTTTCTCAGGTGAGTTCATCGCAGCCCTGCAGCTGATGCAGCGCGAATCCCTCGAACCTGCGGATATGCAGGGGTCCTGGGCAGGCGCTGTGGGGCATACCCAGTTCATGCCCTCTTCATACTTGCGCTATGCCGTGGACGGTGACGGCGATGGCCAGATCGACCTGTGGCGCAGTGAGCACGATGCCTTGGCATCCGGAGCCAACTACCTGAAATCCCTGGGCTGGCAGTCTGGTCTTCGCTGGGGTCGAGAGGTACAGTTGCCCGACAACTTTCCGTTTCAGCTTGCCGGTCAGCGCGACCAGCGCCGCCCGTTACAGGTGTGGGCCGACTATGGGGTAAAGCAAAGTAATGGTGGAAAACTGCCCATCGCCAGTGCGGATGCCGCATTACTGGTTCCGGCAGGACACCGCGGTCCCGCGTTCCTCGTCTACGACAATTTCGAAATCATCATGCGCTGGAATCGTTCTGAGCTCTACGCCATTGCAGTTGGTCACTTGGCCGATCGCATCGCCGGTGCTGGGGCACTGCGCGATGGCACCAGCGCCCAGGAGCCGCTGCGCAAAACTGATATTGAACTCGCCCAGAAGACACTGAACGCGCTCGGTTATGATGTCGGCTCCGTCGACGGTGTGCTGGGCTCCGCAACCCGCAGTGCGCTGCGTGAATTCCAGCTCGCCAATAATATGGTTGCGGACGGCTATCCCAACCCATCAACGCTAGAGGCTATCGCCACCCATGACAGGCGCTAAGTAAACTCTCAATGCCCCGGAGCAATATCGGGTTTTGGCCATGACCCGACTGATTCAGTCACAGTGCCAGCGTTGCCCGTAACAAAATAGCCATTTACCCAACCTCATAGTTTGACAAAATTATTGGTCTACAGCTGTTCAAAAACTTATCCTGGATTACTATGAATTCAGTTTCATCAAATGGAGAACACGGAATGTGTCGTTTAACTATTACTTCTAGCCCTACTTGACAGTTGCTGGAATATTTCTCGAAACACCTTTAATAGATAAATATAATTATTTAATTTTATTGATAATTTTTTAAATAATCCTAATAACTGATAAGTTTTTTTCGCCTCAACATGGCTTATTGGAGCACCAATGCACGCCGCCACCCTTATGCTGATTATTTTGAGCGCCGGACTTGTCAGCCAATGGATTGCCTGGCGAATCCATCTGCCGGCAATCGTTGTGTTGATTGCAGCCGGCCTTGTTCTGGGGCCTGTGAGCGGCATCATCGAACTGGGTTTATCTCAAACCGAACTGACAGAGCTCATTGGTATGGGGGTCGCCATTATCCTGTTCGAAGGCGGTATGGATTTAAAGCTTGGCGAAATCCGACGTGTTGGGCACGGCGTTGGCCGCCTGACAATTCTTGGCCCGCCGCTGGCTTGGATTTTCGGTGCACTGGCCGCGCATTTTGTTGCCGGACTGAGCTGGCCGGTCGCCTGGGTACTGGGCGCTATTCTGGTGGTCACAGGTCCGACCGTAATCCTGCCTTTGCTACGTCAGGCCCGCCTCAACGGGGAGTCGGCTTCACTGTTGAAATGGGAAGGAATCGTCAATGACCCAATGGGGGTATTGCTGGCGGTACTCACTTTTCAATACTTCACCCTCGCTGGGAGCGATTGGTCTCAGGTGCTCACAGGACTCGGCGCGGCAATCGCCGCAGCAGCGCTGTTTGGCGGTGTGGGAGGATGGCTGATAGGCTGGTTCTACCGTCGCGGAGGGGTCCCCCCTCACCTCAAGCCACCGCTACTGATGTTGCTGGTGCTGGCGGCTTACTGGGCCAGTAATCTGGTCCAGCATGAGGCAGGGTTACTTACTGTGACGGTGATGGGCCTGGTCATCGGCAATATGAAACTGGTCGAGCGCGAGCCACTGCGTCACTTCAAGGAAAATCTCACCATCGTGCTGGTATCAGTGCTATTCATCGTCATCCCTTCCCAGCTCAGAATCGATCAGTTGGAGCTGCTGAACTGGCGAGTGATGGCCTTCGTGCTGGCTATCCTGTTGCTGGTGCGGCCGCTGTCCATCTTTCTGGCAACGCTGGGTGCACCCATGCGCGGCAAGGACAAACTACTGCTGGCGTGGATTGCGCCGAGAGGTATCGTAGCCGCAGCCACTGCGGGCATCTTTGGACCGGCACTAATTGCTGCCGGCTATCAGGACGCCGAACTGCTTCTACCGATCGTTTTTCTGATCATTTTCGTGACCGTATTGGCACACGGTCTCACTCTCGGGCCACTGGCGCGAAAATTGTTTCTGGCGGCAAAGGAAGAAAACGGTCTGCTGATCGTAGGAGCCTCTCCCTGGACTCAGGCCCTGGCAAAGGCCCTCAAGGATCTCGAGGTGGACGTGGTTGTCACCGATGGATCTTATCAACGCCTTAAACCAATCCGCATGGATGGCATCAAGGTCTACTATGGAGAGATCCTCTCCGAACATGCCGAGCATGAGTTAGATGATGAGCATCTGAGTTTTCTGCTGTGCGCTACCGACAATCATTACTACAACGCGCTGGTCTGCAAGGCACAGGGCGCCCAGTTCGGACACCACCGCACTTTTCAGCTACGCCCTCACGAGGAGTCAGACCAGGAGCAGAAACGTCTGACCCTGCAGCAGCGCGGCTATTTCGCCTTTGAGCCACCAACGGATTTTTATACGCTCCAACAACGCCTGAACGATGGCTGGACAATACAGTCAACGCGCCTGAGCGAGGATTTTAATCTCGACCAGTTGAAAAGCCGGCTGGGTGAATCCGGCATTGACTGGTTATTGCTCGGCAGTCTGTCTCCACAGGGTAAATTACGGATTTGTTCGAGCGAACAGCCCTTTAAGTTCTCGACTGGTTGGACCTTAATCTATTTTTGCCCAGGGGATGCAACCATTTCACAAACGGATAGAACGAAGCCAACCGACACAGCTTCCTGAGTGTAAATGGAGCCGGCACGACTTAAATCATGATTGATGTGGCAGCCGGCAAGCTGCTGTGGGAGAACAGCCCATAAGAAAACCCGTCTGCCCAACACGCGCTCTGATAATATGAACCGGATGATCGATGCCAGATTGGACAGCAGATAGTATTCCTCGCAATTGCTCAAACTAGTGGACAACTGATTAGGTAGATAACAAAGCTGCTGGTTAGTCCGGCTTCGAAGGGGCAACACCTGGATTTTCAAAATCGCTTGTACGGGATGTCGCACAGAAAGCTTTCTTTCTCGACCCCGTTGCCAGCATAAAAACCAGTAGAACTGAAAGTTGCGCCAGTATCCCCTGCCAGCTGGACTTGACGCCAATCCAGTCGATTTCGAAACTGACAGGTAATGGGGTGATACCAATGAGGGCTGCTTCCTGCAGTGCCGATACAGCCTTGCCCATCAAAATGAATGCCAGGGCCAGCAACAGGTAGGTGGTAATGGAAAAGAATTTGGCAATAGGCAACTTCACCGAATAACGGGCCAATACCCAGGCCAGGAACACCAGTAAACCGACACCGAGAGCAAAACCGCCGATAACCGATGGTGAGTGGATACCGCCTGCGTGAGCAGCGCCTGATAAAACAATACCGTTTCAAACACTTCGCGATACACCACGATAAATGCGAGTAACGCCAGCCCCCACAGTGTCCCCGACGTCAGGTGGGTGTTGATATGCTGCTGGATATAGGCCTGCCACTGCGCGGCATGGGTTTTACTGTGCATCCAGATGCCGACATAGAGCAACACCAATACCGCCAACAGCGCCGCGACACCCTCCATAACTTCCCGGCTGGCACCACTGATACTGATCAGTGACTGTGCCGCCGCCCAGGTGGCAACACCGGCCAGCAATGCCGCAACCCAGCCCAAATGCACATAGCGAAGCCCGTCCTTGCGCCCGGTTCGCACTAACACGGTGACCATGGCGATAACCACCAGCAACGCTTCAAGCCCCTCCCGTAACAGGATAAAGAGGCTGGCGCTAAACAGTGTGACATTGGACAGCGCGGACTCGGATAACAATTGATCCGCATCATCCAGCTGCGTCAGTATTTGGCTCACAGCCGCTTCTACCACACCTGCGGCTTGCGGTTGTTTCGTCAGTTGTCGCATTGCCATCATGTCAACTTCCAGGGTCCGTCGCAGTGCTTTATCCTGCGCGTCCAAACTGTTTTCGATCAACTCAAAACCATCCAGATAGGCACTGACCGCCAGTGTCTGTGCGGCCTGGTAATCGCCTCGTTGATGCGCCGCTTGTGCAAGTAGCAATTGGTCGCGGGTGATTTCAAGGGGATTGGCTGACACCTCGAACATCGGTTCCGGATTGGCTCACAACCCTTCTACCGTCTGTAGAGTGACCTCGGGGAGATCGGCGGCCAGTTGTGCCGGGTTATGATTGACCAATTGCTGCAGGGTGACATTGGATACCCCACTCGGGACAGGCGGGCCGGATTGAAATGCCAGGCTGCCAACGTGGAAGGCCAGAGACCAGCGTTCCTGTTCTGACAACTGGTCAAAAGCTGGCATCGCGGTTTCATCTATACCACGAGAGATGGCATCGTACAGGCCCAACAGTGATCGATTAAGGGCCCGTGCTTTGTCAGAGAAATCGGTTGGGGCTGGCTTCAGTTGTGCTGCCAGCACACCATCACCGCCACCGGACTCACCATGACAAGAGGCGCACTGATTCTTAAACAACTGTTTGACACTTGTTTTAGGCAACAGCCGATCCGGCAGAGCCGACTGTGGCATCAGAGCCAACAAAGTGCCTCGCAGGCTGCTGCTCATTTGCCGAATCATCTCGGTACCCTGTTTTTTTTGGATGGCGTCCTGTAATGCATTTGCCTGGGCTGCCAGATCGGCACCCCTGGTCTGTTTATTTTAAATCGTGGAAACTTTAGTCACGATAAGTTGAGAAAATTCGGGCATTTCCTGATATTCATCATTGTTGATCACCTGCCCGTCCCTAACGGCTTCCACGTAATCCACAGCAATATATTCGGACAGCTGTGCCAACTGACGCGCCTGAGTGAAGCTGTCATTCACAGACGCTTGGCTGATTCCGGGATACATACATGCCAGGGTCACCAGTATCACTGCGATATTCAGAGTCAGTCGCTTCTGATGTGTAAAATGGCCTACCCAGTGAGTCTGCATTTACGAAATCTCTGATTGGTTGTTTGATAATGATAATTAATCTTAATTGTAACCCCGCTACTATCCATGGAGTCAAGCGAGCAAACAGTTTGCAGGTATTTAGAAATAATCTGAGGCGAACGCGGAGCTGAAGAAATACTGTGCATCGTATATAGCATGTGAGGGGGGTGAGAGTATTTGGTCAGCATGGTCAGTAACATGCAGTGGTTGTCCCGGAAAATAATGGGTTGTTCAAACCAGGACAGATCACTTGATCCGGACGGTGAAGCAGAACCGATGAACGGTGAGGTTTTTCGAAGTATTGGCAGTTTCTGCCAATGTGGGAAAATACAGTTTCCGCCCTCACTCGACTCACCTCCTCCTTCGTGTCACGTTTTTGGGAGAGCTGGGTGAATGGGTTCGGTTAAAAAACAGAAAGCTCTAAATCCTGCATCAGCCGGGTGAAAGCATGTCTAATAACATCATTATTGCTACCACCCTGCTAGCTTGATCAGAGTGCGTCGCCATAGCCGATAAAGCGCCAGCGTTCATGCAACAACTCGCGCAATGAATCACCGAGACGAAGATTCAGATCCTGCGGATGAACACCGATGCGCAGGGTTCGCCGGGAGATCCGGGCCATCCCGATTTGGCTGCTGTTCCATAGCCGGAGGCTTACCGCACGAAACCCTGAATCAGCTTCAAAGCCCACCAGTGGCAGTGGATGCAGGTGAACGGTACGCAGGTCCAATACACCGCGCAGAACCTCAACCCGCTCGAAATTCAGCGATGTCAGCGAGTGCCGAGCAACTGCACCCAGCGCCCAGGCCGGCGGTACGTACAGTGACGGTGCAGGCAGATTGTGTTCGGCGAACCAGGCATGTGAGCGGCGCATCAGCGCCAGGATGCCTTCACCATCGAGCGCCAGGTGTTCGGCTACGTTGCGCGACAACAGGGTCGAGTGCAGTCGATGGTAGAGGCCGCGCGGTGTCCCTACACGGTGCAGCCAGCCGTGCGCGGCGAGTTCGTGGCCTAGGCCCGCCAGCTCCCGCAGCCGGTCGAGTTGATCGTCACGCCAGTTGCATCCGGGCACAACCAGCAGGGTCATGGGCGGAATGGTGTAACTGCTGCAGAGTGCCAGGAAATCTTCCACCAGCGAAAGCGTCTCGGGCATGACGTCGTGCATCGACAGCACCGCTCGTGGTTGGCTATTCATGCCGGTTTTTGCGCGCGTACCGTTCCACAAAATCCAGCCACTGATTGATGGTATGGCTGTTCAGGGTTTCGGCGGCCCTGCGTGCAGCGGCAGCTTTGTCCTGCCAGGTACTCGCCGGAAGTTCACTCAGCTGGTGCAACACTTGCGCCAGTGACTCGCCCTCACCCAGGGTGAACAGCGAGTCCTTGAGCAGTGGCCAGTCGTGAATGCCGGCGTTGGCGGCCACCAGCGCAGGACGGCCGCGCGCCATCGCTTCCAGGGCGACAGTGCCAAAGGTCTCCATGTGCGAGGGCAATATCAGCAGTCCGGCGGCGTCCATTTCGACACGCAGGGCATCGCGTTCCAGCCAGCCGGTCAACCGCAGATTGGGCAGCGATTGTGCCTCGCGCTCGAGTTCACTACGCAGCGGACCGTCGCCAGCTATGACAAAGCGGATGTCCGGCAGTGCTTTCACAGCATCGAGGACAACAGGCAGGTTTTTCTCCGGCGCCAGACGCCCGGCGAACAATACCTGCCGCAGCGTCTGTTCGGGAGGCACGATCGGGGTGTCGAGAAACGCTCGCGATAACGGGGTACCCATCACATCCACGCGCCGAGCGCCAAGGCGTTCCACGGTGGCGTTGAGACCAGGGTTGTTGACCAGCACCGAGTCACTGTTGCGGCAGAGAATACGATTGACCTGCTCCAGGTACCAGTGCGCCAGGCGATAAAACCAGGTGTCGCCGTAAAGTTTCACCAGCCCTTCGAAATGCGTGTGGAACGCAGTCAGAAATCCAGCACCGCTGCGTCTGGCAAGCCAAAGCCCCAGCAACCCGAATGGCCCCGGCGTTACCGAGATCACCAGGTCAGGCCGCAGCGCACGAAACTCGCGGCGGATACGCAGGACATTGGGGGTGATGAGTTTCTGAGTAGAATCACCGGGCAGAGGCAGGGCGAAGCGCAGTAAACGTTTTTTCACCACCGGCTGGAACAGTATCAGTTCGCCGAGTTGCGGCCCGAGCTGGGCGGCCAGGTCTTCGTAATAGGCCCCGGCACCGTTGCGTGCGGGTAATGCGTCGGAAAAAATTGCCACCCGCAGCCGGCTGGCATCGCGTTGTCGCTGGCCCGATTTGGCATCCAATACAGCCCCAATCTTGATATCGTTACTCATATGGAGTCCGCCGGTGGTTCGAGTATCTCACGGTAAATAGTTATCAAGTGAGGTTGCGGCGCCACGGATTCTGACAGCGGCGAGTGAACGTGCCCGCTGCCGCCACCATAGTCACGGGCTTCTCTGGCGGCGTTCTCCAGTATCCGTTGCAGTGCTTCGGTGAGGGGAATATCCAGTTGGCGCAGTGTCGCGGTGATGGCGATCTGCGTTTCGTTCTGTAATTGGCTGTGATCGATCACAGCGAAACGGCTGGCCGGCAGGCAGCGGCGCTGCTCACGTAGTTGCTGATAGACATGTTCCAGGCTCACTTGAAACTCATGCGTGACATGATCCGATGCCGCCGTCGTACCAAAAAAAACCAGACCGTTGCGAATGGAACTGAGCTGGGAGCGCAGCGCCCCTCCCGGCTCACGCAGACAGACCAGAAAGCGCGAGTTATCGAAACTTTCAGCGAGCTCGGGCAGCCAGGAACCGAAGGCGGCGTTCTTCGACAACAGTCGGCGTCCTCTGCCATTGACGTAGAGATGCTTCTGTAGGCAGGACCGGTAAAAATTCAGCAGCACGGTGCGTTCGCAATCCGGCAGTTCTCGCAATCGGCCCAGCAGCCACAACGACTCACTGGCGGGAAAGGCCAGCACGAGGATAAAACAACCGCCCACGGGCAACAGAGCAAGGTAATCTTCTTCGGCAGCCTGCAGGCCGACCTCGTGGATGTGGGCAAACCCACCCGTCACACGACGGGTAAGCGCATCGCCGAGTCGCTGCAACGGTCTGCCGAGTAACCGATCCAGAGCGGCGAACATGCCAAACAATTTCCGCTCGGAAACCGATGGGGCGAATAGTGCTTCCCAGGTATGAAAGGTAGTGAAACTGGCCGTATCGCGAGCCAGTGTGCGGTGCAGGAAAGTCGTTCCACTGCGGGGCACGCCACTGATGAACAGTGGCTGGCGGATTTCAACGCGGCGCCAGCCGGAAAAAAACAGCTCGTCGAGCAGAAAACCCAGCCAGTGTATGGCCTGCAACAACAGGAACAGCGGAAACAGTATCAGCAGGACGGCCAGCCGCCGGGGACCTAGTGGCGCAGCGCGACGACCTTCTGTCCCGAAGGCTTCAATAAACCAGCGCGTGTGCAGTCGCACACTGAGCAGGAAAGCATCTCTCATGAAGCCGCACCGGGGTTTTCTGCCCGGTTGCTGAACACCAGCCTGCTGGACACAGAAAAGTTGAATGCCAGGCCGACCATTCCACCGATCCAGATGGCAACCAGTGGCAACAGCAGCAGTGACTGCGGCTGGATCAGATGACTGTGACCCAGCGCAATTACGCCGCTGAACACGGCGTAGTTGAGAAGCCCTCCAGTGGTATGAACGCCGAAGTGTCCGGCCATCTGGCGATGAAAGCTGCCGCGCTGGCCGCGCCCGAAAGTGAAGTAACGGTTGAGCAGATAACCCACCATGATCGCTGTGGTCAGCGAAATGATACGGGCGACATATAAATTCATACCGAACAGCCAGGGCAGCAGGTAAGTGCCGCCGGCATCGATCAAAGAAACCTTCACCCCAACGGTGGCGAAACGCAGAAACTGAGCGAGGCGGCTGTGCGAATGCAGGTAACGACTGAGGTACCACTTCATCGGGAACTTTTGCCGGGATTAAGACAGGAGCAACGGACATTATCGGATGCCGGCAGGAGCTGTCAATCGGCGTCTTTCGCGCAGTGGTCATACAGCCTCTGCATTGCCGGGAGGTACAGAAAAACCGAAATCACCCAATATTTGCACGCTCAAATACGGTTCCCTCATCCGCAGGCTACGCTGAAAAAGCTGTTCTCACGGCTCGTGTTCAACATGTTTGGGGAGTAATACCGACAGCCGTGCATGTTTATGCCGCGCTACGGCTCTCTGGCACGGTAGAGAAAACTCCCGACACCCGCCTTTGGATGGAAGCGGGTGAATAGTTTCGAAGCATTCAATAGCGACAAAACCGATTCGGGCACAAAGATGACATCCTTTCCGCCTCGGCCTGTGATCTGACTAAAATCAACTGTCCAACGAATACCCCCGCCACAGGTAATACACCACGGGCAATACTAGCAATGTCAACACTACTGCGCTGATCATTCCACCCACCATTGGCGCCGCAATCCTGCTAACCACTTCCGCTCCCGTGCCTGTACTGAGCATAATGGGCAGTAACCCGGCGATGGTGGAGACCGTAGTCATCATCACTGGCCTTACGCGAAGCCCGGCCCCCTGTATGACAGCCTCCAGGACCTCTCCCTTACGTGGTTTCACTCCCTGCTCACTGCACTGGCGCAACAACCGAGAGTAAGATTGATTGAGGTAGGTGAGCATAATGATGCCTATCTCCACCGTGACACCGGCGAGCGCAATAAATCCAACGGCCACTGCAACTGAAAAATTGTAACCCAGAAGGTACATGAGCCAGATGGAACCGATCACAGCCAGCGGCAGTGTACCGAGGATGATGGCAATTTCAGTAAAGTTACGAAAGTTCATATACAGCAGCACGATAATGATGGCCAAAGTCAGCGGAATCACATAGGTCAGCTTTTCCTTGGCCCGCTGCATGTACTCATACTGGCCGGACCATGACACCGAATAGCCCACAGGCAAATCCAGTTCGCTCTGAACAGTCGCCATGGCCTGTTCGACGTAACTGCCCACATCCACACCGTCAATATCGACAAAGATCCAACCATTCAGCCGTGCGTTCTCGCTCTTGATGGCCGGAGGGCCGTCTTCTACATACACTCTCGCCACATCAGCCAACGCAATACGCTGGCCGCCAGGTGTGACGATAGGCAACAGCGAGAGCTGTTCCGGTGAATCGCGGTAATCCTGTGGATAGCGCAGATTAATAGGATAACGCTCCAGTCCCTCAATGGTCTGTGCCACATTCATACCACCAATAGCGGTAGCTAACACCTGCTGTACATCGGCAATATTGAGGCCATAGCGCGCGGCCTGTTCCCGCTGGATATCCACCTTGATATAACGCCCGCCGGCCACCCGTTCGGAATAAACCGAGGCGGTGCCGGGCACATCCTTGAGAATCTGCTCCAATTGCTGACCGATTTTCTGGATTTCCATCAGGTCCTCTCCAGCCACTTTGATGCCAACCGGGGTCTTGATACCGGTGGCCAGCATGTCAATACGGGTCTTAATCGGCATTACCCAAGCGTTGGTCAGGCCAGGAAATTTCACCAGGGCATCCAGTTCCTTCTTCAGTTTCTCCGTGGTCATGCCCTCACGCCATTCATCTTTGTGCTTGAGTTGAATAAAGGTCTCGATCATGGTCAGCGGCGCCGGATCAGTCGCTGTCTCAGCACGCCCAATTTTTCCAAATACTGTCTTCACCTCAGGTACAGTCGCGATCAACTTGTCAGTTTGCTGCAGCAACTCCCTGGCTTTGCCAACCGATAACCCCGGGTAAGTCGTGGGCATATACATGAGATCGCCCTCATCCAGATCCGGTATGAACTCACTGCCAATTTTATTGACCGGCCAGATACCGACCAGGAATATCACGACAGCCATTACGAGCGTGGTTTTTGGGAAACGCAATACGCTCTTGAGCAGCGGCATATACCCTGCAATCAGCAATCTGTTAACCGGATTTCTGCTTTCGGCGACTACCCTGCCTCTGATGAAATACCCCATCAAAACCGGGACTACTGTGACAGCAAGCGCCGCGCTGGCTGCCATGGCATAGGTTTTGGTGAAGGCCAGCGGACTGAACATGCGCCCTTCCTGCGCCTCCAGGGTAAATACCGGGACAAAGCTCACAGTGATAATCAACAGACTAAAGAACAACGCCGGTCCCACCTCGGCAGCCGATTCGGCCACTACCTTCCAGCGGTTTTCCGGCGTCAATGGCGTGCGCTCCATGTGCTTGTGCATGTTCTCGATCATGACGATAGCGCCATCAATCATGGCGCCGATCGCAATCGCAATACCCCCCAACGACATGATGTTGGCATTGATCCCCTGCCAATACATCACGATAAATGCTGTCAGAATCCCCAACGGCAGGCTGATCACTGCCACCAGTGATGATCTGACATGAAAAAGGAAAATGACACAAATCAGCGCTACGATGGCAAGCTCTTCAACCAGGCTTGTCCACAAACTGTCAATGGCGCGAGAAATCAGCCCAGAGCGATCGTAGACGGTAACGATCTCAACCCCTTCAGGCAAACCCGCCTTGAGCTTCTCCAGCTTGGCCTTGACACCATCGATGGTCTTCTGGGCATTCTCGCCAAAGCGCATCACCACAATGCCGCCCACGGCCTCGCCCTCACCATTAAGTTCGGCGACGCCCCGCCGCATCTGTGGCCCCAGATCAATATCCGCCACATCCTTGAGTAGCAACGGTGCACCATTGTTATTTACGCCCAGGGGAATAGTGGCGAGATCCTCAATGCCCTGGATATAACCGCTAACCCGCACCATGTATTCAGCTTCGGCCATTTCCACCACCGAGGCACCGATCTCCTGGTTGCCCCTGCGAATGGCTGTTTGAATATGGGACAGCGGGATACCAAACGCGCGCAGTTTTTCCGGATTCACTTTCACCTGGTACTGTTTGACCATGCCTCCGAGCGTCGCCACTTCCGAAACACCCGACACGGTTTGCAGTTCGTATTTCAAAAACCAGTCTTGCAGGCTGCGTAGCTGGCTGAGATCGTGTTTGCCAGTGCGATCCACCAAAGCATAGAGGTAGATCCAGCCAACGCCGGTGGCGTCCGGCCCCAGCTGTGGTCGGGCACTGGATGGCAATGTCGGTGCCACCTGGGACAGATACTCCAGCACCCGCGAGCGCGCCCAGTAGGCATCCGTCTCCTCGTCAAAAATCACATAGACGTAGGAGTCGCCGAAGAAGGAGTAGCCACGCACCGTGACCGCACCCGGAACCGATAGCATGGTGGTGGTCAGCGGATAGGTTACCTGGTCCTCCACGACTTGTGGTGCCTGCCCTGGATAACTGGTTTTGATGATCACCTGGACGTCAGATAGGTCTGGAATAGCGTCCACTGGCGTGTTTTTCAGTGCAAACAGACCGCCACCAACCAATATCAGGGTGGCCAGCAATACAAAAAAGCGATTGCCAATCGACCAGCGGATAACGGATTCAATCATGGTCGCTCTCCCCCTCGTCAGGACTACCCTGCTCCATGCCCTGGCCAGTACTGTGATCCGGTGTCGGTGTTATCTCAGGTCCCGGGCCAGTATGTTGACTATGATTCTCTTCCGTTGGCGGTCTCTCACGAGCCTCTTCGGTGCCGGGAATGCGTACCTGGGTCAACCGATAATTGCCATCAGAGCCCCGGGTGACCTGCACGTGCAGACGCATGTCTGGGCTTAATTCACCCATGTCGACAGATTCGTCGACGGCAAAATTCATGGTCATGGCGGGCCACTGCCAGTCCGGGATAGCCTCGTGCTCAAGGGCGACCATGCGCTGATTTGGTGTCAGGCTGGCGATACGCGCAGCTACCCAGACTGACAATGACGTTTCGTCCTCGGCATGCGACATCCGTTTGAAATCAGAGGTCTTGCTGGATTCCGAGTCAATCAGGAACTGCGCGGAGGTGACAATACGCTCTCCTTCATTAAGACCCGAGAGTATTTCCACCTGCCGCTCGCCCACGCGTCCAGCCCTGACGGCAATGGACTTGAATTTACCCCCACCCAGAGCCAACACTACACGCATCTGGCTGCCAGTACGGATTAGTGCCTCCCGCGGGATCAAAAGGGTTTCGGGGCCCGGTTGGGTATCAATGACTATTTGTGCAAACATGCCGGGCTTCAAAAAGCCGTCCGGATTGTCGAAATGCACGCGAATCTGTGCGGTGCGCGTATTTTCGTTTAGCGACGGGTAGACATAGTCCACTTGGCCCAACCACTCCCTGCCAGGCAGGTAGTCCAGCCGCATGCGCACCTTGTCGTCAACCCTGACGAGACTCACCTGACGCTCGAAGACTTCACCGATGACCCAAAGGTGCTCCAGTTGTCCAATAGCCATCAAACGCATGCCGGGTTTTATAAACATGCCCTCTCGCACGCCCAGATTGTCAATGACACCGGACTGCGGCGCGGTAATGGTGATCGTCTGACTGACTCGACGAGTCTGGCGTAACTTCTCGACATCCGATGCCGGCACCTGCAAAGCCGACAACCGCTCCGCGGCGGCACGGATCAGGACCGGATTGTCGCGCTTCAACGCCAACAGTAACTCCTCTTGAGCGTTGACCAGCGTCGGTGAATAGAGCGCATACAGGGGTTCTCCTTTTTCTATCCGATCACCTGCGGCCTTGACATACAATTTTTCGATCCAGCCATCCACTCTGGGGTGCATATGAACCAGGCGATTCTCGTCATACTGCACATAGCCCACCGTTTTGACCTCCAGATGCAGGTGGCCCGATTCGACAGTGGCGGTGCGCACACCAAAATTGTTGACAACATCGGGGGAAATTAGAACTGTACCGGCTTCACTCTCTTCGCCTTTCTCTTCGTAAACGGGGATCAAATCCATATTCATTGGCGATTTCCCGGGTTTGTCACGCCGGTAATTCGGATCCATAGGCGCCACCCAGTAGAGTGGTTCACGTTCGCCGTCAGTCGCATTGATGCCATCTTCCTTTAAATGACCCAACAACCAGCTGCCGCCTGCGCCAACCAGTACACCGATAATGGCCCCCATCAATATCTTTGAAAAAGCTTTCATTTTTAACACCTCAGAAGTCTTCAACCGGACGCGTCGAGTCAGGCGAGGCCTGGGCGAGCAGGTAATTGATTTGGGCGATGGTCTTTTGGCGCTCCACTGAGATAGCGAGTGCTTCAATCTTGGCATTCAACTCGGCAATACGGGCACGCACGGCTTCGGCGAAGTCGCCATCGTCGCTGTTATAGGCAGTCAGAGAGGCTTCAGCCAGTTCCGCCATTTTCGGCAACAGCTGGTCGACGTAAAGTGCGTGTCGCTCATCAAGACGCCCTAAGTGGACACTCGCCGTTTCCAGCTCCGCAATCAACCGGCGGATCAATAATTGCTTCTCGGTCCTGATCGACTCGGCATGGCTAATGGCAGCGCTGACCGCCTTGTCCTGTCGGTTAGTGGTGAAAATGGGCAGATCGAAGGTGACCCCAACGGAAAACAGATCTGCTCTGTCACGGCCCATCGGGTCCCGGTCACGATAACCATACTGGGCAGTGAGTCCCCATTCGGGCTTGTATTTCTGTCGTGCAAGATCGACATCAGTTTCCATAGCCTCGATTCTTCTGTCCAATGCCATCAACGTGGGATGATTGCTTACCCATACATACCGCTCCTGTTCAGAAGCGGAAGTCGACACCGGTACGGCCAGCGATTCCGTCGGCATCACCCGCGCAAGTCCATTGCCAGCTGGGGGGCCAACCCATTCGGACAGACGCATCTGGGCGGTTTCCTGTCGCTGCCTGAGCGCCGTCAATCGGTCCTCAAGCCGCGTCAGCTCCAGTTGGGCGCGGATCACATCCTGTTGTCGCGCGCGACCTGTGGCTGTCGAGTAACTGGCCTCTGCCGCGTCGACCAGATATTCAAATAATGCCCGGTCTTCCTCTATCAATTGGATGCTTTCCTGAGCGATGTACGCATCCAGCCATATCTGTGCGACGGTCGCCGTCACTTTGGCCCGGCGGTCTTGCCGCAACAATGGGTGCTGTAGCGCGAGCTGCAGCTTCTGCCGTCTCGCCAGAGCGAGCGAATCGCCCCGCGGAAACATTTGGCTGACTCCCACTGAGAGTTGGGTCATCGCCTCCTGATCAATGTCTAAACTGTCGACAGGAAAATTGCTGGCCATCAAACTCATCCTGGGATCTGGCAGAGTTGCGGCAGCCGTTGCCTCATCGGTCAGAGCGGACTGCGTATAGCGGCTACCGGCCAGCCAGGGGTCAGCCGCAATGGCGATGTCCACGGCCTCCTTCAGTGTCAACCTCTCTTGTATTGTCTGTGCATTGACGCAAGTACTGCCGGTAACGAGCAGGGGGAGCATAATCAAACCAAGTACAAGGCTTGTTACTCGCGATAGATTCATATTTGCCTCCGACGATATATCGCCAATGGATTTCAGATTCACGCAACAAGATTGCGTTTATGGCCCGGTCCTTCCGAACTAGGCATATTTCTGGTGTTTATAGAACGGATTAGGCCCTTGAAATCAGGCGATAGGAGGTCTTAGGAAAGGAAAAATCGGTGCCGGGGGAAAGACGACAGAAAGGAAAACGATGCCACTAGAACGGGTGTCCGGTGCCATTGGTAAAGCCACCATCGGTATCAGCAACTGAACGGGCACGACACATCCCGATGTGACGCACCCCGTTCCTGATTTGCCAGTAACACAACAATCCATCTCGTTATGTTGTTGATCGTCAAGATTGAGCATTGCCTCATGGTTATTGTGCTCGGCAGCATCATGGGGGATTGCGGCACGCTCATTTGCTTCGTCGCCCATAGAGCAATAGACCGGAACCGCCACGGCAGAGGTCTGCCACAGCAACGTTATTATCAAGAGAACTACAACACGTATGTCCCGGATCACCCAACCCCACTTTTGCTCGTGCCGAATCGCCGATACTCTGCGCGATAAACCAACGTCTACCAGTCTGTCCCTTGCCCTGTTCGGAAGGGTTACAGATGACATCAACTTTATCATTGCCAATAATAAGAAGGCAGCGCCAACAGAAGATTACTCCAAAACTACATCGTTGTAATCTTTGCGTCATGCGGCGGAAAAGGATTTCCCGCTGTGCTCAATCTTAAAATTTCACATTTCATGATATACGGCAACAAATATCATAAGCATTTAGTTAAAGGCATGAGCATCATTGCTACCGAGCTTTGATTGGTTGACGTAGCGGGAGTTGTGGTCGGTTTGGTCAGAACCTATCGGTATGGCTGGTATGTCGCACTTTTGTTCGTTCCCATGTACCGTTGGTCCTCCAATAGCAACAATGCAAAATAGATCCGTGACCCAATCCTCGTATTTCTCACAAGAGACCGAAGCCGAAAGGCTGAACCAACTCTGTGTCTGCGTCACTCTCGATCGGCCAGCAATCCTTGGCAACCTCGCTAATCTGTTGGGCGATAAAGCGGACGAGATTCTATCCAGCACAGCTTGGCAACAATTCTTCTCCAATGCCGCCGTCTTCGTTCCCGATCAGGATTTGGATCAAATGCAGGCAATCGTCCAAGCCCTGGAGGCCGCTGCAGCACTCCCCGACTATCGACGACGAGTGCTGTCCTGGGGCCCAGGTAATGCACAGCTCAACCCCGGCCCTGCGGGGGCCCTTATGGGCTATGATTTCCATCTCGGCGAGGATGGACCTCGCCTTATCGAAGTCAATACCAATGCCGGGGGCGCATTCCTCAATGCCATACTGGCACGGGCCCAACTGCAATGCTGCGGTGGTTCTAAGCGGGTGGCTTGGGCGGAAGACTTCGACGCCGCGGTAATCGCTCAATTCGAGAGTGAATGGCGCGCTCAGCGCGGCAGCGGACGCCCGGAGAGAATAGCAATCGTCGATGATCAGCCTACCGAGCAGCATCTCTACCCCGAGTTCCGACTGGCGCAGCAGCTATTGGAAAACAATGGCATTGAT
Source organism: Porticoccus sp. (assembly GCA_002733125.1). Lineage (GTDB taxonomy): Bacteria > Pseudomonadota > Gammaproteobacteria > Pseudomonadales > Porticoccaceae > Porticoccus. Next base: position 87,373 of record NVUM01000002.1, on the reverse strand, counting down.
ACCCTGATACTTTCTCCTTCTGATCTCAGATATGAGTCAGGCGTGTTATACAATGGCGACAAACGAATCGACCTGGTCTACAACCGCCTGGTGGACTTCGGACTGGAAGCCTCTGAACACACCGATTTGCGCTCGGCCTGGTTAGGCGGTGGCGCTGTCATTACTCCCAACCCCTATACCCATGCACTGCTCGCGGACAAACGCAATTTGGCGGTATTGTCCGATCGTGCAATCCTTATGGAATGGGGATTGAGTGCTAAAAATGCCGGATTGCTCCACCGCGGTATTCCGCGTTCAGTACAAGTCACCACCGACAACGCAAAAGAGCTCTGGCAACAGCGTCGGCGATGGTTCTTCAAACCTGTAGCTGGTCATGGCAGCAAGGGCGTGTACCGGGGTAGCAAGCTCACCAAAAGTACATTTGCCCGAATTCTCGAAAGCGACTACATCGCTCAGGCCTTTGTGCCGCCCTCCGAGCGCCAGGTTCTGGTGGATGGCGAGCGGGAAATGCTCAAAGTTGACGTACGTCTGTATACCTACCGCGGTGCCCTGCTCTTGGCCGCGGCAAGGCTGTATCGAGGGCAAACCACCAACTTCCGCACACCGGGGGGCGGCTTTGCACCTATACTGCTAAAATAAGATTGGCCGGCAGACACTATCCAAACGAACTACTTACTGTAACAAACATCAGACAGCGCGCTCAGCTCAATTTCTTTTGGTAGCTATTTAGCTGCGGGAACACTGTGTTTTTATATTGTGGGCATAACGGTAGGATTGTGTTGAATAGCTGACACTGGAGAATTTTAAATGGCACATGACGTTACCCGACAAACCGCTGAACTCTATCGGATGGTGACCGAGGGGCATGTCTGTCCGTTTGGTCTGAAAAGCAAGGATCTACTGGAGCGACAAGGCTTCGAGGTAAAAGACCATCTTCTCGAGACACGCGACCAAGCCGATACTTTCAAGCACAAGCACCAAGTGGATACAACACCGCAGGCTTTTATAGGCGGTAAGCGCATCGGCGGCTACGAGGAGGTGCGAAAGTACTTCGGACTGGATGTGCAGGATGATAAGGAAGTCAGTTATCAGCCCATCGTTGCGATTTTCTCTACAGCATTTTTGATGGCATTAGCGGTGGCTATGATGGCATTGGAGTCACTGTGGTCAATACGCACGTTGGAGTGGTTTGTTGCCATTTCCATGTGCCTGCTGGGTCTGCAGAAGCTCAAGGAGCTGGAAAGCTTCAGCACCATGTTTCTCAATTACGACCTGCTGGCCCAGCGACAGGTGCGCTACAGCTACATTTACCCGTTTGCTGAAACCTTGGCTGGCATTTTTATGTTGGCCGGTGTGCTGATATGGCTGGCCGCACCGGTGGCACTTTTTATCGGCACAGTCGGAGCAGTGTCAGTGTTCAAGGCCGTTTATATTGACAAGCGCGAACTCAAGTGTGCCTGCGCTGGCGGCGATTCTAACGTGCCGCTGGGTTTCGTATCACTGACCGAAAACCTGATCATGATCCTAATAGGGCTGTGGATGCCCGCCAGGATGTATCTACTTTAACGAAATGCTGCTCGATTTGTTTACCGTAAACAGGCGCGTATCACCCAAGCCTATCGATCTATAATAAGCGAGTGCCGATCTTCTTTTCTTATAGATCGTCCATTCGCTCTACCTGACGGACCAACCGCTTGGTTTCGTGTTCTTCCATATCCAAGAGCGACTGCACAAGCTCTGCAGCTTCCCGGATTTCTGCCTTACCCGCGAGTGTTCGGTAAAGACGGATAATTTGCTCGTGAAAATCGAAAACTTCAGCGCTAATCGCACCGGCACCCAGTTTGGTGTAGTAATCATCGCAAACCAAATGTATCGTAATTGGATTACGCGGCATGTAGTCATAGACATACGTGCGCGCAGCCTTGGGGTCAGCCTGCCGCTCAAAGGCCGCAACCATTTTCTTCATGTCAGTTTCGTGGGATGCCAGATACTCAAGTAGCATTGCAGCACGCTCATCACTATGACGCGAAGCGCAATGAGACAGGCATTCCGCCAGTTTCTCGTGTAACTTGCGGGTCCATTCGATCAGGTCAAAAAATGTTCTGATTTCCATGCTCGAGCACTCCTTGATCGTTAAAAAATAGTCTTATCGGCCAGTGGGCAATCTGTATGCTTGTCGGTACTCAGTCGGCATGATCTTCAAGTTTATCTGTCGGCCAATTCGCAAACGCTATGAAATAAAGGAAAAGGAGGTTGACGATGGGAATTAATATCGTGATTCCCAGCCAGCCCGGATAGCCTGTGCGCTGGCAGATACGCCAAGCTGGTATGACAACCACTATGGCAATAACCAGCATCCACAGCCAGTGCCCAACCCACATCGTGTTACCAAACATGTGATCCCCCATCATGGCATTACCCTCCGTTTCAGTTCTGAGCTCAAATTCCGGATTTCAGTGGTGGTGTGCATGAGATTTCTCCTCACCAGCTTGCCTTGCCCACGCCGACTTTTTCAGGAAGATCTGCTCACCAATCGCTATGACGATCATCGCAACAACGGCAACCCCAATCACAAAGGGGTCGGAATTCAGCTTGACCCAGACAAACCCGCCGAGCGCGAGGGCATCGAGTAAAATAGCTATGACTGGCACCCATGCTCGGGCCTTGATGTCCTTACGCAAATAACGAAGAACGCCCCAATGAATCGCAATGTCCATGATCAGGTAAAAGACAATCCCCAGCGCAGCAATCCGAGAGAGGTCAAAGAAGGCGGTGAGAACCAGACCAAGAACCACGGTATAAACCAACGTGTGCTTCTGGATACTGCCCGACATACCGAAGTGGCTGTGGGGAACCAGTTTCATTTCCGTCAACATGGCCAGCATGCGCGAGACCGCAAAAATACTGGCCAGAATACCCCCAGCTGTGGCCATCATGGCAATAGCCACCGTGAACCAAACACCGTATTCGCCCAATGCTGGCCGGGCAGCTGCGGCCAGGGAGTAATCCCGGGTCTCAATGATTTCAGTAAGCGAAAGATTGCTCGCAACGGCAAAGCCCACCAGGGTGTAGATCACCACGCAGGCTGCGATGGAAATCACAATGGCACGACCCACGTTGCGTTTCGGGTCTTTCACCTCCGAGCCACTATTGGTAATGGTTGTGAAGCCCTTGAACGCCAGTATTCCGAGTGCCGTTGCTCCCAGAAAGTTGCCCACGGTTCCGGCCTCTCCAGGATTTGAAAAGTCCACTGAAAGACTGTCGGCGATCCAGATTCCCACCAGTCCGAAAATCAGGATGCCAGCGATTTTCAAAACACCGATAAAAGAGGCCACGCCCTGGACCAGTCGATTACCTGAAAGGTTAATTAAAAAGGCGACAAGAATGAGCGACATCCCGAGAACAGGCACCATCATGCCACTCTCGTCGCCCCCAAAAAGTTGCATGGTGTATGAGCCAAAAGTGCGGGCCAGAAAGCTCTGTGCGATCACCATCGAAAAATACATCAGCAAGGCATTAAACGCCGTTGGCAACCTATCGCCATAGGCCTTGTGCAGATACATGCCAATGCCACCAGCTGACGGATAGGCGTTGGAAATCTTGATATAGGAATAGGCGCTAAAGGCAACAATAACGGCAGCGGCCAGAAATGCCAGCGGAAACAAGACACCTGTCATCTGGGCCATCTGCCCGGTAAGTGCAAAAATACCGGCACCAATCATGACGCCGGTCCCCAGCATCACAGTTCCTGGTAATGTCAGGCTACCTTCCCGGTAATGTGTTGTTCTGTCTTCGTCCTTAGCCATGAATCCTCCATCCAGTTTCTTGTATGCTCAATAATTCGAATTAGAACCACATACGAACGCCGACCACAACACCAGTTTCGGACTCATCGCCCCCTTGATCACGGATCAGATCAGCCTTGTTACCCAGCGAGCGGCTCCAGTAGACACCGATGTAGGGGGCAAACTCCCTGGACAGTTCGTAGCGATAGCGCAATCCCACACGAATATCATTGAATCCGCTGGGGCGGTCATAAGCTTCAGCGTCAGTCAATGCCGCTTTCAACTCCAGACGTGGCTGCAGGTACGACACCTGTGACAGGCGTATGTCGTACTCGGCCTCAATGCTCGCGGCGATGTCACCGTCTTCGTTAACAGTGACGGAATTATCCATTTCGAATCGATAGGGAGCCGTACCAAACAGACTGAATACCAGGTAGTTTTCCCTGTCTGCACCCGATGCCATTGAACCCCGGGTACCAACGCCTCCCTGTATTTCCCAGAATGGCGCGATCAAACGGCTGGCGAGTATCTCCGCACTTTCCAGCTCGGAGGGCTCGCCGTCACCCCGCTCGTTTTTCCCCTCGCTCTTGAAATATAGGCGATTCCTGTCTCCGCCGTACCAGGCCAGCATGTCCCAGACTATCAAGCTCTCATCATTGTCGGTGCGGGTAATTTCCAGCCGGTCAAACAGGATCTGACCGGTACGATAGGGTTTGACGGGTTCCGGCCAGTCGTCTTCAGCGTGGCCGGCAAACAGTGGAGCACTCATTCCAGCCAGGGTTAGGTATATAACGATTTTCAGTATTCTCATAACTCCCCCTTAGCTGACCCTGACTACTCGGAACATCCCCGCCTTCATGTGATAGAGAAGATGACAGTGGAAGGCCCAGCTACCGGGTGCATCGGCACTGATTTGCAACGAGACAACTTCAATGGGTTTAAGGCTGATGGTGTGCTTCCTGGGGCGTGGATATTGACCGTTCTCCAGCTCCATCCACATGCCGTGCAAATGGATGGGGTGATCCATCATGGTGTCGTTCACCATAATCAGGCGCAGACGTTCGCCGTGGCGAAACTCTACTGGCCCATCGACTTCGGTATATTTCACACCGTCAAAAGACCACATGTATTTTTCCATATTGCCGGTCAGGTGGAGTTCGATGTCTCGCTCCGGCTCCCTTTCGTCCGGCCAGGGATGGGCGCCGATGAGATCGCCATAGACCAGAACACGGTGACTGACATCTTCGAGACCAACTCCGGGCTCGTTCAGTCGGCTGACCGGATTTCTGGCAATCATTGCCGCAGCGGGACCATGCCCACCCGGCGCATGCTCTATACCGAGGTCTGGTGCCGAAGGCCGCTGTTGAGTTTTACCCATCTTCCCACCATGTCCCTGGTGCATGTCATGGTGCCCGGCCATACCGGACTCATCAGCAGCAGAGGACGGCATATTCATATCACCCATGTCACGTGACATTTCATGAGTCATCCCCATGGCCGCCATTCCCCTTTCAGGCACTGGCCGCAGTTCGGGTACTGCCGCTTCCTGTCCCAATATTGTCGCCAGCGTCCCCCGCACATACCCACTGCGATCCATGCTTTCCGCAAACAACGTATAGGGTCGAGCACTTTTTGGAGTAACAATAACGTCGTAGACCTCCGCCACCCCGATGCGGAATTCGTCCACCGTAACCGGCTTGACTGGTTGGCCATCTGCAGAGACCACCGTCATCTCAAGGCCTGGAATACGGAAATCAAAAAACGACATGGCAGAGCCATTAATAATTCTCAGGCGGATTTTTTCCCCGAGTTTGTACAACGCCGTCCAGTTGGTTGCGTTGTCGCGACCATTCATCAGATAGGTATAGGTGGATCCGGTCACATCCAGAAGATCCCGGGCACTCATGCGCATTTGGTTCCACATGGATCGCTCTTTCCAGGTTTTTGCCAACCCCTGTCGGCGGATATCGACCAGAGTGTCACTCAACGTTCGCTGCTGGTAGTTGTAATAGCCCTCCGCTACCGTCAGATTGCGGAAGACCTCGTGGGGATCTTCAAAGGTCCAATCGCTCAGAATAATGACGTGTTCCCGATCCGCACCAATATCTCCATTTGCCGGGTCAATCACCAGGGGTCCCAGGTGCCCCAACTGCTCCTGTAATCCCGAGTGACTGTGATACCAGTAGGTCCCACTCTGCTCAACGTCGTACTCGTAATGAAATGTCGATCCCGGCGTGATACCGGGAAAACTGACACCGGGAACACCGTCCATATTCTCGGGCAGAATAATCCCGTGCCAATGGATCGAGGTATCCTCAGTCATGCCATTGGTGACGTTCAACCTGGCTCGCTGCCCTTCTTTAAGCCTGATCAGCGGCCCGGGCATGCTACCGTTGATGGTAATCGGTCGACCGATCCGTCCACCGATATTCAGGTTGTCCCGGCGAATAAGCAGATCGACCGCGTTGTTGGCTACGATGACATCGCCATAGCTTCGACCTGTTGGATAAGCCCAGCTAGGGGCGATTCTGGCCAAGGCCAGAGCAGATGCGGTTCCCACAGCTGATTTGATAAACTGTCTGCGGCCCGGCTTTAATGGCTTTTCCATCGAATAACCCCTCATTTTTCGAAACAATCACCGTGACTCCAGCGCCCAGCACTGCGCTGACTCTACCGTGGCTCATCAGGCTGATTTAGATTGAAACGCGCCGATAGTGAGATAGCAAACCAGCAAACCTCCATCGCCAGCACCGGCCAGTTGGTGTCGAGGTAAAGCTGCGGCAGTAGTACGAATGCCGCATAGGCATTCCATAGATGGTAGGGGCCAATTGACAGTCGGCGTGCGGCGAACAACAGATAGGCGGCACTGAAAGCAAATGTTGAGCTCCAGCCAATGATCGCCACCGCCAACTGCCATTGCCAGAATAGCGCGGGCAACGCGGCCACCCAACACAATCCGACACCGACTGCGAGGACGCCTGGCCCTACCCTTACGAACCTGAAACTCCCACCTATTAACAACCAGACACTGATTGTCGCCCAGAAAAAATTTATGCCCACCGCCTGCCAGGAGGCAATAGCTGCAGAAGATACCACCAGAGACAGGGCAGCAACGCCATTGGCCGAGAAATACACTGGTCTTCGCCAGCGCGGATAGAAGGCAAGATAAGCATAGTTGGCAAGGTAAAGCAGGGTGCCGAACCAGCCCAGCAATTCAAAACCGGTCATAGCTATTCAATTTCGATATGCAGGTTCTTGACGTAGAGTTCACGACCAACGTGGGGACCGTCGACGATACGGATTTTCGATAATGCCACCATGGCAGCGTATAGTTTGGGAGAGTTGAACTCTTTAAATACTGCATCACTCCAATCCAGCACCAGCCCGCGGCTGCCGGGCGGAATCATGACGTAGCGATTGTCGGGATGCTCTCCCTGCCGCTGAGTCTGTCCGATGATCACAGGATGCCCCTCCCCCACCACCAGGCGCACATAGCCAGTACTGCGCCCGGCATCCAGTGTGGTTTCCCGCACTTCATCCTGTTTTTTCACGCCAGCCAGCTTTTCCAGTGCTTCATCGAAGGCCTTGATAAATGCCTCCCCCTGCGAATCGTCATGAGTCACCAGATGAACCGCATCCTTTGACAGATAGGCCTCGCCGGGGATATGGCGGAAGGAATGGTATTGCCAGGGAAAATACTCCAGAACCAATGCCTGCCCTACGCGCCTGGCCATGGGCAACAGATCGATCTCACCATTGAACAAGGCGCGCAGGGCGAGCACTTCCGATTGATACTCCGTAGCACCTACCAGCCAGGTCTCGAATTTCTCACCGTAGGCATACTCGGCCACACGACCGAGTCGAAGATCGCCGATGGAATCCGGCGGTGAGGAAAAATCCCGGTGTTCCCGACTGTAGTAGAGCACGTTGTCCACTGTCATCAGGGGTGCAGAAAAGCGCACATCGGGATAGAGTTGCTTGCGGCGAGCCGTTTCAAAATACGGAAAGGACAGGCGAATTTCGTTCTTGTTGACCATTTCGTAGGCCAGCGAAAAATCCACATATCGCCACTGCGGATCGAGGCGCATATTGCGCAGGGCAAGCTCGACAATACGTGTGATTGCCCCGGGCTCCTTGTCTGGCGCCCGGTTCACGTAAGGTGGCCATGAGTCTGTGTAGACCTCCACTGCGGTGAAAGGCCCGGCGGCAACAACACCCGACAGTAGCAGAGAACACAACAGTGCAGCGTTAACGCAGTTTGAGAACCGCATACAACGCTCCCAGCAAAACCACAATCAGCAAATTAATCCCCATGAAAAGATCGATATTCCAGGTCGCCAGTACGCTGAGCAGCCCCGACGTCTGCTCGTCGTAGTAATTCAGTGTTGGCGAAGTCACCATCTCCCGACTGTAGGTAACGAATTGAAGCGCGAGATCGAGTATGGCAAACAGGCCAATCAGCGCCAGCAGGCTATCGGTAAGAATAGAGGCCAGGGAGCGCTTTTTATTATTGATTTCGTTGATACGGGTCGAACAGACATCCACCATCCGCTGCGCATTTTCCAGCAGGTCATCGAAATCCCAGGCCTGCAGTATCTCTTCCATCCAATGTTTTTTTGCCCGCACCAGGTGATTGCGTGCTTCGTAATAGGTCGTAATGTGAAGCTGTGTGCGGGCTCTGACCCGTTGCAGTTTCAGCTCGCTGGTTTTGAGATTCGTCTCGAGAAACACATCGGAAATATCCGCGAGAAGATCGCGATTGATGTAGTGTTGCACCGCATAAAAATACTGAGCCAGAATCATGGCTTCGACTTTCTGGCGATCCGTCTGGTGCTCCTGTGCGACTATCACATAATTCAGCCAGCGCAGCGAATGGCGCAACCGACCATTGATTATATCCTCGGCATCTTCGGGCCGGATGGTCGCATCCAGCCATTGATGGAGCAGCATCTGGGTGTCTTTGCGCTGCACTTCCTCTGACGACAGGTTAAGTATACTGCCGACCCAGAGACACTTCAGGCCGCTGCATTCTTCGCGCAATTGCAGATTGTCAATATTTGCCTCGCGCACAGTAGCCATAATGCGGGCAAATTCCCGGTTGGCAAATTGACTTATGGCGAGTTTGGTTTGCTCTTCGGCCCACTCTTTCAGTGCATGGGCGGCAATATCCGGTGCCGGCTCCAGCACCAGTTCCACCACCGCCAGCTCGCTGTTGAAGCAGTGCAATGTCAGTTCAAAGCCGTCGACGGTTCGACCCCGCCAATAGCCCAGCCGTATATCGCGATCGTCACGGGTAATATCCGAATAGGCAGTGGATCCTGGTCGATCTGCCTGGTCGCGCGCCTCTGCGGGGCAATGCCAGTCCGGGGCGTGCAATACCTGCCCGTCTTCCAGTGCATTTATACGCTGCACAAGTTCGCCGTAGGCAGCAGAGAATTCGTTCACGCCTGCCCTGACAGACAGCGGATAGTGAACCGGTGTGATTGTGGTGATCTGCATCTACGGACTGCTCCTGGAACACTGGTCGAACCAGTATACGCAACAGCGATAGTAAATTGGAGGGACAACCCTGGGACTGGCCTTAAAGACGCATCAGTAAACTGGTATCAAAGATCAAATAAACTCTCGGGGGAGCCACTATGTTCCTTCATATTGCCAGAAGGTTTGTTATCACTCTTCATTGATGGGTGGCATCCACCAGCCGAGCTTTAAATCGTCGCCGCTTTCCACCCCGGCGGAATAGCGCACCAGCCTCACCTGAACTCCCTCGATAAAATACGCCGACATGGCCTGTCCTTCGTTAGCGCATAGAGGCCACTTCCTATATAGCAGAGGAAAAGTTACTTTTTTACAAAGTGACAAGGTGTAGTGGTACAGGTGGGTATACGCCCTTCTTGTCAACGCATATGATTTCGGGCAATCCAATTAACCCGGCTAAAGTCTGAAAGCTACTTCCCTGCACTGGGTTCAGAGTGACTCGATTGACGGGCTGCGGACTGAATGCTCTGCACCAGTGCACGCAAACCGTTGCCGCGGGTGGCGCTGAGATGGCGTATCAGGTCAAGAGTTTCGAAGTAGCCCTCGATGTCGAAATCGAGGATATCCTGGGTGGTTTTGCCATTGTAGGCGGCGAGGATAATGCCCAACAGGCCTTTGACAATGAAGGCATCACTGTCCACCTCAAAGAAGAGGCGGTCGTCTTTCTGCAGGGTGTTAAGCCAGACCTGGCTCTGGCAACCACGCACGAGCCGCTCATCGGTTTTCAGTTCATCATCCATGGGAGGTAATTCCTTGCCCAGGTCGATGATGTACTGGTAACGCTCTTCCCAGGTGTCGAAGAAAGCCAGTGTCTCCTTGATATCCTCGGCGCGAATAGAGCTCCCGAAAGGATTACTGGGAAGGTTCTCGATTGTCGTCATGATGGATGGGGTTTCCGGTAACTAGAAAAACATGCCGGTTTCGAGCTGCGCCTCTTCGGACATCATCTCCCGGCTCCAGGGTGGATCGAAGACCAGCTCCACATGAACACTATTTACGTTCGGCACCTGCTTCACCCGTTGCTCCACATCGCCCACCAGTACCGGGCCCATGCCGCAACCCGGGGCCGTCAAGGTCATTTGGATATCCACCCTGCCTGTATCCTGATCAATATCCAGATGGTAAATCAGCCCCAGGCTGCGCAGATTGACGGGGATTTCGGGGTCATAGACAGTCTCCAACGCCTGCCAGACCTGATCTTCATCGATCTGGCCATTGCCGGGATCGGTGAAGTTGAGCTCCAGCTTTTTTTGACCCAGCGCATCCGCATCCACGCCATCCACCCTTACCATATTGCCCTGATGGACGACGGTATAGTTACCGCCGAGGGACTGCACGATGGTCACGAAAGATCCGGCCGGGATGGTCACGGGATCACCCACCGGAACCAGTCGCCCCGGGCAGTCACGTGCAACATTGACGATACTGCGTTCCTGACTCATTGGTTCTCTGTCTTGATTTCGAAGCTCTCGCCACAACCACACATATTGGTGACATTGGGATTTTCGATCTTCAGTGTCTGATTGACGCCCTCGCGGGTATAGTCAATTTCCATACCGCGCAGGGCAATTGCACCTTCACGACTGAAGTAGATGGCCACGCCATTATCCAGTGTCAGAGTTACATCGTTTTCCTCCGGAGCAGGCACTTCCTCAATAACATACTTGAAGCCGGTGCAGCCGCTTTTTTTCAGCCCAATGCGCACACCGGCACCACCGTTACGCTGCAGTTGTTCGCGAAAATGGGACGCGGCAGCCGGCGTAATGGTAATTGTCTGTGTAAGATCAAATTTCTCTACACTCATAATGCTTCACCTTCCTGCGGCAATCTTATCCTGAATGGATACGGTGCCACTTACCGTACGAAATTTTATTACCGTAACATCCGTCGGGCCTTGGCAAGTCCCTCGAACAGACGGTCGACTTCTGCGCGGGTATTGTACAGGGCAAACGAGGCCCTGACCGTGCCGGGTATCCCGTATTGCGCCATGATCGGCTGGGCGCAATGATGACCAGTGCGAACGGCGATGCCCTGTTGATCCAGCAACATACCCACATCGGATGGCGGTATGCCATCCAGCAGAAAGCTGAATACACCAGCCACATGGTCGGCCTCACCAAAACGGGTAAGGCCATCAAAGGCCGCCCCCTGCGCCAGGGCATATTCGAGCACATCCGCCTCATGTGCAGCCACGGCCGCTCGATCCAGGTGCTGCAGGTAGTCTACCGCTGCGGCCAGCCCGATGGCACCGGCGATGTCCGGTGTCCCGGCCTCAAAGCGATATGGCAATCCCTGATAGGTGGTACCGGCGAAACTGACCTGTTCTATCATTTCACCGCCACCCTGCCAGGGCGGCATGGCTTCCAGCAGCTCCCGGCGCCCCCAGAGCACACCGATACCGGTGGGGCCGAACATCTTGTGCCCCGAAAAAGCATAAAAATCGCAATTCAGCGCCTGCACATCAACAGGGGTATGCGCCACCGCCTGGGCCCCGTCGATCAGGACTTTTGCCGCCACCCGATGAGCTCTCACCACAATGTCTGCCACCGGGTTCACCGTTCCCAGGGCATTGGAGATGTGACTGACAGCCACCATCTTCACGCGTTCATCGAGCAGCGCATCCAGCGCCACCATGTCAATCTCGCCGCTTGGAGTTACCGGAATCGGCACCACTTCGGCACCGGTGGATTCAGTGGCCATCTGCCAGGGCACGATGCTGGAGTGATGTTCCAGTATCGGAACCAGCACCCGATCCCCCGGCTTCAGATTGCTGCGGCCCCAGCTGTAAGCCACAAGATTGATGGCCTCTGTGGTACCACGGGTCCAGAGCACCTGCTCAGGAGCGGGGCTATTGATAAAACCTGCCACGGATTGACGCGCATTTTCTATCGCAGCCGTGGCCTTTTCCGCCAGAGTGTGGATACCGCGATGCACATTGGCATTGTAGCCACGGTAATAATCACTGATGGCGTCGATCACGGCATTGGGTTTCTGTGACGTGGCGGCATTGTCCAGATACACCAATGGATGTCCGTTGACCTGCTGTTGCAGGATCGGGAAATCGCGGCGTACGGCCTCCACATCGAAAACCTGCCCTTGCTGTCTGATATTTTTTGCCGGTATTTCCATGCGCCTATTCTGCCCTCTCTGTCTGTTTCACCTGCTGTGCAAACAGGCCACCCAACACGGGCTTAAGGTACTCGCCCAGGCTGGGGTGCTGCAGGTTGTTGATGAGTTCGTTGATGAAGCCGATGCTGAGCATCACTTGCGCATGCTCTCTTGCAATACCGCGGCTGCAAAGATAATAGAGCGCATAGTCATCGAGCTGTGCGACCGTGGCCCCATGGGTACATTTGACATCGTCGGCATAAATCTCCAGTTCCGGCTTGGTGTCTACTTCGGCCTTGTTGCTGGTTAGCAGATTTTTATTACTCAGTTCCGCCACTGTCTTCTGGGCATCCGGATGAATGTGGATGCGTCCGTTAAACACCGCCCGCGCGTTATCACTGATAATACCCCGGAAAACCTCTTTGGTCGTACAGTACGGCCGGGCATGCTCGATGCAGGTATGGTAGTCGATGTGCTGACCGTGTCGTGGCAGATAGATACCGTTGAGATCACAGTGGGCACCATTACCTTCATGGCGCACCACCACATCAAGACGCTTGAGTGTTGAGCCCAGTCCCAGGTGAAAGCTGTTGAGACTGGCATCGCGATCGAGCCAGGCATGCACGCCGCCGATATGCAGCGCGTGCTCCTCTTCCAGATGTAGACGGTAGTGGCAGAGACGGGTATTGGCACCCAACACCAGTTCACTGACACCGTTGGTAAAACTGTTCTGTTGGTCTCCGTCACTGGCGAAGTGTTCCACCACCGTGGCCTCGCTGCCAGCCTCCATAACGACCAATAGTCTCTGGGACAGGCTGAAGGCCTCGCGCTGGGGCACCGTCAGCCAGACGATATGCAGCGGCGTTGTGACCTTGCTGTCCTGTGTTACATGCACGAATATGCCATCATCGAGCCAGCTATCATTGAGGGCTGTGAACATGTATTTGTCGCGATCGGCAGCTGTGCCCAGGTGGGTACGTATGGTCCCTACCTGTGTCTCATCGGCTTCACTGAAATGCACAACCTCCATACCGTCCATGGCTTTGAGGCTGGACAGCTCGGGGTTGTAGAAACCGTTCACAAACACGAGCATACGGGCGTCCAGTCCAAGGATTTTGACCTGATCACGAAGGGCCGTCAGCGCTGGCGATGAAGGATCCTGGCGTTCTGCCCAACCTAGGTAAGCGCCTTCTTCCAGGACTCTCAGCCGGGTATATTTCCAGTCCTCGGTCTTGCGGGTGGGCATGGTGCTGGACTTCCAGCTAGACCTGCCCATGCGACGCTGCTCACTGAGCCAACCCGGTGTCTCGGTGGGGAGCCTTTGCAGGGCTTCGGCAATAAAATCACTCATTACACGGCCTCACTTTCCAGCCAGCCGTAGCCTTTATCTTCCAGTTCCAGTGCCAGTGACTTGTCACCGGAACGGACGATACGCCCCCCCCCAGCACGTGAACATGGTCCGGCTCGATGAAATTGAGCAGACGCTGATAGTGGGTGATCAGGACAAAGGAACGCTTGCCGTCGCGCATACTGTTGATACCGGTGGCCACCACCTGTAGCGCGTCGATATCCAGACCCGAGTCGGTTTCATCCAGGATGGCTAAATGCGGCTCAAGCAGCATCATCTGCATCAGCTCGTTGCGCTTTTTCTCGCCACCGGAGAAACCTTCGTTAACACCGCGTTTGAGAAAATTCTGATCCAGATCCACGCGCTTGCAGACCTCACGTGCCAGTTTCATGAAGCTCACAGAGTCCAGCGCTTCCAGGTTACGATACTTGCGCATCCCATCCACAGCGGTTTTGAGAAATTCCATGTTGCTGACACCAGGAATTTCCACCGGGTACTGAAAAGCCAGTAGCAGACCGGCCAAAGCACGCTCTTCCGGTGCCAGGGCCAACAGATCCTGACCCATGAAGGTGACTTCACCAGCGGTGACCTGATAGCCTTCACGGCCCGTCAGCACATGGCCGAGGGTACTCTTGCCCGAGCCATTGGGACCCATGATGGCGTGCACTTCGCCTGCGCCTATTTCCAGGTTGATACCACGCAGGATTTCCTCGCCCTCGACGGTGGCATGCAGATTCTTGATAGATAACATCGTTATTCTAACTCTCCTGTATAAAATTCTATGAGACCGACCATTAACCGACGGCGCCTTCGAGGCTAACTTCCAGTAGCTTGCCGGCTTCCACCGCAAATTCCATAGGCAATTCCCGGAACACTTCCTTGCAGAAACCGTTGACAATCATGGATACCGCCTTTTCCTCGCTAATGCCGCGCTGAAGACACAGAAACAGCTGTTCGTCGCTGACCGTGGAGGTGGAGGCCTCGTGCTCAATGATGGCGGTCGGGTTTTTACTTTCAATATAGGGGAACGTGTGCGCGCCGCACTGGTCTCCGATAAGCAGCGAGTCGCAGCGCGTGTAGTTGCGTGCACCGGTGGCACCCGGATTCATTCGCACCAGACCACGATACGTGTTGGAGCCGTGTCCAGCGGCAATACCCTTGGATATGATCGTCGAGCGTGTGTTCTTGCCCAGATGGATCATCTTCGTACCGGTATCCGCCTGCTGGAAATTGCTGCTAAGCGCCACCGAATAGAATTCACCGATGCTGTTGTCGCCTTTGAGAATACAGCTGGGGTATTTCATAGTGATGGCGGAACCGGTTTCCACCTGTGTCCAGGAAATGTGGGCATTGGTATGGGCCAGCCCCCGTTTGGTGACAAAATTGTATATGCCACCCTTGCCTTCCTCATCGCCGGGATACCAGTTCTGTACCGTAGAATACTTTATCTTTGCGTTGTCCAGCGCCACCAGCTCCACCACTGCGGCGTGCAGCTGGTTTTCGTCGCGCATCGGTGCCGTGCAACCCTCCAGGTAGCTGACTTCGCTGCCTTCGTCAGCCACGATCAGGGTGCGCTCGAACTGGCCGGTCTTGGCCTCATTGATACGGAAATAGGTAGAAAGCTCCATGGGACACTTCACGCCCTTGGGAATGTAGACGAAGGAACCATCACTGAAGACCGCACTGTTGAGGGCCGCATAATAATTGTCTTTCTGCGGCACCACTGTGCCCAGGTGCTGACGAACCAGTTCAGGGTAATCCTGCAGGGCCTCGCTGATAGAACAGAAGATCACTCCGGCTTCATACAACTTCTTGCGGAAAGTGGTACCCACTGACACCGAGTCGAACACGGCATCCACGGCTACGCCAGCGAGCATTTCCTGCTCATGCAGGGGAATGCCCAGCTTGTCATAGGTCTCGCGCAACTTCGGGTCCACCTCGTCCAGGCTCTGGGGTCGGTCTTCATCACGCTTGGGCGCAGAGAAGTACGACATGGCATTGAAGTCAATGTCCGGATAGCTCACATGCGCCCAGTGGGGCTCGACCATTTCCAGCCATGCGTGGTACGCCTTGAGGCGCCACTCCAGCATCCATTCCGGCTCATTTTTCTTGGCCGAAATGAAGCGGATAACGTCCTCGCTCAACCCTGCTGGCAGGGTATCCGATTCTATATCGGTGACGAAGCCGGCCGCATAGTGGCTTTTGATAAGATCATCAATCTGTTCCGACATGATGTTAGTTACTCTCTGTCTGTTCTCTAAATGCTGATACCGAACCCTGCAATTGCTCAACGGCCTCGATCCTTTCTTCCTGACCGGACCGGGAACTGCCGTCGGATTCAGTTTCGCGAGCCATGACATCGGCCAGGGTAATGCCCTGAAGATAACCACGTATATGCTCGTTCAGGGCCTCCCACAGATGATGGGTCAGGCAGATTGCTCCATGCTGGCAGTTGCCCTCCCCCTGGCAGCGGGTAGTGTCCATGTTTTCGCTGACGGCAGCCGTGACCTGAGCCACGCTAATGTCTTCCGGCCGCCCTCCGAGGCGATACCCGCCCCGGGGTCCCCGAAAGCCGACCACCAGCCCTTCCCTGCGCAGCCCGGCAAATAGTTGCTCCAGATACGAAAGGGAAATATCCTGCCGCTCGGCGATCGCAGCCAGGCTCACCGCACAACGGCTCGGCTCATGGTTAGCCAAATCCAGTAAAGCCCGGAGAGCGTAGTGTGCTTTACTTGTTACCCGCAATGAAACCTCCTGGAGCGTTTGAATCCTAGGCGTGTACTGTCTCAAACCCGAGTAAATTAGTCAAGTATTTGAAAAGGGTTTTCAAAGAGGTTAATGAATGGATAATGGGACTTTATCGGATGCGCAGGTTCTTGCTCTGTCACAGAGTGCATAGCTCAACGGTTGCCAAGCCACACAGGATCACGTAGCCGGAGTCCGTGTGCAGAAGACACCATTGATCACGCGGCATTAGATCACATTATCGACCCGCTTCCCGGGCCACTGCGTGCCACTGTGAAAGCACCCCCGCGACACATTCGGTTAACTGGCAGTTTACCTTTAGACCTTTGCACCTATCCCAATGCACCTTTTCTTTGTCTGTTAGTGCCCGACTGTCAGACCCCAGTTGTCATAGAGATCTGTTACCCTGTAAGTCAGTAGCCCTGTAGGAAACTTAATGGACACGCAACTCTTACTGTTACTGGTAGCATTGGCGCTCGGAATGCTCATCGGGCTTCAGCGTGGCTGGCACGAGCGCGACACCCCGGCAGGCGGTCGCATTGCCGGAATCCGGACCTTCGGTCTGCTGGCACTGAGTGGCGCACTGGCAGGCGTGCTGACGACACCGCTAGGTCCCGGTATCGCCATCGCCATGGGCTTTGCTGTCACTCTACTGCTCGGGCTGGCTCACTGGCTCGATTCCAATAATGACCACGACTACGGCATAACTACCGTCGTCGCTGGCATCGTGACCTATCTCACAGGACTGCTTACCATACTTGGCGACCTTAGCCTTGCGGTCGCCGTAGCCGTAATCACTACCATCGTGTTGCACTTCAAACAGACTCTGCATCAGGCGATGGGACACCTGAGTGACAGTGAAATGCGCGGTATCCTGCAGCTGGCACTGATTTCAGCGGTGTTGTTGCCGGTATTGCCCGACCAGAGCTACGGCCCCTGGAAAGCGCTTAACCCCTACGAGATCTGGTTGATGGTGGTGCTGATCGCCGGCATCAGTCTGGCGGGTTACTTCGCTATGCGTCTGACCGGTCCTAACAAGGGCGTGATGATCACCAGCATACTCGGCGGCCTGGCATCCAGTACTGCTCTGACCCTGAGTCTGGCACGCATGAATGCCCGTGTCCCCATGCCACGCCTGCTGGCCTGTGGCATTCTGCTGGCCTCGGCAATCATGTACCCGCGAATTTTGCTGGAAGTCGCCGTCATCAATCCCGCACTTTTGCCGACTCTGCTCCCCCCCATGCTGGCCATGACACTGGGTTGCGTGCTCGGCGCTTTCTTTTTATGGCGCAAGCGTGAGTCCAGTACAAGGATAAATACCGAGAAATTGGCGACACAACCTTTCCAGCTGATTCCTGCGCTAAAGTTCGGTGCCCTGCTGGCCGTGATTCTGCTGATCGCACACGGTATTCAAGAACACATGGGAGAACAGGGTCTTTGGCTGGTATCGATCGTGGCTGGCCTGACGGATGTGGATGCGATCACCCTGACTCTGGCCCGCATGGCACAGGACAGCATCGGCACGGATACCGCCGTAACCGGCATCACGCTGGCGGCAATCACCAACACGCTGGTCAAAGGTGGCTTGGCCCTGTTTGCAGGACATGCCTCACTTTGCCGCCCTCTCTGGCCCGGATTATTGCTCGCCGTTGTGCTGGCACTGCTAACACTATGGATACTCTGAGTCCGCAATAATGGAAGCTGATAGGCAAGCAACCTTGCTGAACCCGAACACACCATTGTTGTGATATTGAAGAAGCGCTGGGACAGCCCCGTGGACCGGATACTATCCAATTTGCCATCGGCAGCAACGATCCGGATGCCGGGTGTCGTTCATCATTGCCCGACCCCTCACGGCTAACGTAATATCAAACCGTCACCCCGACCATCTGGGCCCTATTCCGACCGCTGCCATGCCTGAGTCACGAATGCTGAGAGACAAGCTGAACAAGGCACCGCCATCGAAAGCGATGGCTTTCTTGCAATCGCTTCGCCTCCACCCATTGGCCTGGCTGGTCGGCATTTTGCTGATCGTTTACTCAGGTACGTTCGTCTGGCATGTCCACAAGCCGCTGCCGGACGACCTGGATACGGGCTATCCACTGCGTGCGGCAAGTGATGTCGATTTTCTGGTCGACAGCACCTGGCTCGACACCGATGGTCAGCAGCACCAGCGCAGCGAGATCTTCGAGACGTTGTTTTCCCTGATCGATGACGCCGAGCAGTTGATTGTGCTCGAGATGTTTTTGATCAACGAGTTCGCCGGCCAAGCCGGCGACGGACATCGCGCACTCTCCGGCCAGGTATTCGATCGATTGCTGGCGCGTCGGCTGGCCCGCCCCGACATGCAAATCGTGCTGATCATCGACCCTTTCAACCGGCTCTACGGCGGCGTCGAATCCGACCGCCTTGATACCCTGAAGGACGCGGGAATCGACGTTATCGAAACCAATCTGACGGTGCTGCGCGACTCCAATCCGCTGTGGTCAGCGGCCTGGAGAATATGCTGTCAGTGGTTCGGAAACTCACCCGGTGGCAGGCTACCCAACCCGGTCGGCGAAAACCCGGTTAGCCTGAGGACCTGGCTGACCCTGCTCAATTTCAAGGCCAATCACCGCAAGGCGCTGGTCGTCGACCATGACGGACAGCTTCGAGGCTGGGTGTCGTCGGGTAACGCCCATGATGCCAGCAGCCGACACAGCAACGTAGCTCTGACTTTCTCGGGCGCAGCTGCGGCTGATCTGCTGGCCAGCATGCGTGCCACAGTCATGCTGTCCGGTCAGGTTCCGAACTGGCCAAATCAATGGACACCGCCCCGTGAATCCACTACCTCCGGAGCGACGATACAGGTCCTGACGGAGGCAGCTATTCGCGATGCAGTGCTAAAGCGGATTGAACGGGCCGCAAGCGGTGACCGCTTGGACGTGGCAATGTTCTACCTGGCCCATCGCGAATTGATCGAGGCCCTGATTAGGGCTCACCAACGCGGTGTACAGTTGCGCATTCTGCTCGATCCCAACGAGGATGCCTTCGGGCGCAAGAAGAATGGTGTACCCAACCGACAGGTTGCCAGCGAGTTGCACGCAGCCGGCATTCCATTGCGTTGGTGCAATACAAGCGGCGAGCAATGCCACTTCAAGCACATACTGCACCAGGGTAGTGACGACCAGCCGGTCTGGCTAATGCTGGGTTCGGCCAATTTCACCCGGCGCAATCTTGACAATTACAACCTCGAAACCCAGGTCGCCCTGCAGACCGATTCCGAACATCCAGCCGCCCAACGCGCTCTGGCCTTTTTCGATCAGCAATGGAACAACACTGGAGAGCAATTTCACAGCCTGCCGTATGAAGCGTACGCCGATGAATCCGCCCTCAACTACTGGCTTTATCGCATGATGGAAGCAAGCGGACTATCAACGTTCTGAGACCTATTCAGCTGTCCTCGCTAAAGCCACAGCTTCATCATCTTCGTTAAATTCAACCCACAATCGCGGGCAATTATTATTGCAAAAAAAAACGGCTTTTTCATGTCAATCAATCAACATGACTGAAAAGCTGATGATTTTTCTTGCAATGCGCCGATTTTTTTTACAGTGTGAAGTTGCATTATCACCAAACCGTGATGTGCGAGCCACAATAGGGGGGGCCATGTCAGATAGCTGGCAGGAAACCATCACCAACGCAAAAATGTTGCGACGAGATTTACACGCGCATCCTGAGTTGGGCTGGCAGGAATACCGTACCGCTGATCGCATTCGCGAGACGCTCAGCAGGTTGAATATTGCCTGGCGTGCTTGTGCCGGCACCGGCACCCTGGCCTGGCTGAATCCGACAGGCAAAGGCCCTCATATTGCGCTGCGCGGTGATATTGATGCGTTGCCCCTCACTGAAAACAGCCAAAAAAACTGGACTTCGCAACAGCCTGGCTGCATGCACGCCTGCGGGCATGACGGCCACACCGCAACGCTGATGGCCACGGCCCACTGGCTGAAAATGCAGGAATCTTTATTGCCAGGTCCGGTGACCTTGATTTTTCAGCCTGCCGAGGAAGGCGGCCATGGTGCACGCGAAATGATCCACGATGGCGCATTAGACGGCATTGATGTGATTTATGGTTGGCATAACTGGCCGGCAATCCCATTTGGTAAACTGGTCTGCCCCGATGACATTGTCATGTCTGGTAATGGCACATTTGAACTGATTGTTAACGGCTTGGGCGGTCATGCCAGTCAGCCTGAGTTATGCCGGGATCCGGTGCTGGCCGCCAGTGCCATCACTTTAAACTTGCAGCAGGTCATCAGCCGGCGTCTACCACCGCAACAGGCCGCAGTATTAAGTGTTACATCCATTGAGGCGCCCAGCGCGCCGACCGTTATACCACAACAGGCCAAAATTGGTGGCAGCATCCGCGTTCCCGATAAAGCCACGCGCGAAACGCTTAACCGCCTTATCACTGAAATCAGTCAACAAACCGCTATCAGCTATGGTGTGCATTGCGAGGTCAATATTTATCCGCGCTATGAAGCAACCACCAATCATGCCCTGCCGGCTAGGCAGATGCGTGAACAGTGGCAGACATTATTCGGAGGTGATGCCCTGCATAGCGATATTCGCTTGCCAATTATGGCTTCCGAAGATTTCAGTTATTACCTGCATGAAATCCCCGGCGCTTTTGCGCTGATTGGCAGCGATGATGGTCCTGAGCACCAGGCACCGTGCCACAGCCCATACTATGATTTTAACGACCGGTTGATCCCTTTGGTCACGGCCCTGTTTGCGCGCCTTTGTGGCGCACCTGTTCCGGAGGATCTGCCCAACGTCGGCAAGGCGTAAATACGTAAGGAGAGTTAGATGAGCATATTTGAACAAAGAGAATCGGCAATTCGGGCTTATTGCCGGGTGTATCCGGTAGTCTTTGATAAGGCGTTGAATGCCCGGCAAACTGATGAACATGGTCGGGAATATATCGACTTTTTTGCCGGTGCTGGTGTGCTGAATTTTGGCCACAACAACCCGCGAATGACCGAAGCGGTGATTGCCTATATTCAATCGAATGGAGTCACCCACAGTCTCGATATGCATACCACTGCCAAGCGGCAATATATGGAACATTTCACCAAGACCATTCTTGAGCCGCGCAATATGCCGCACAAAATGCAGTTTATGGGCCCGACCGGTACCAATGCCGTTGAAGCCGCCATGAAAATGGCCCGTCGGGTGACCGGCCGGCAGGATATTGTTGCTTTCAGTCATGGTTTTCATGGCATGACCCTGGGAGCCCTGAGTGCCACCGCCAACCAGCATTTCCGTAATGCGGCCGGTGTGCCACTGAGCCATGTTCAACATTTCCCGTTTGGTTGCGAAACTGTCTGTCCCGGCTGTGAACTGGGTTGTGGCATGCAGAGCATCGAACAACTGCGCGCCATTTATGCTGATAGCTCGAGTGGTATTGCACCGCCAGCGGCTTTTCTGCTGGAAACCATTCAGGCCGAAGGTGGCGTCAAAGTTGCCGATAAAGACTGGTTACAGGCCCTGGCCAAACTTGCCAAGGAAATCGGCGCCCTGCTGATCGTCGATGATATTCAGGTCGGCGTCGGTCGTACCGGTTCGTTTTTTAGTTTCGATGATTTGGATCTGGACCCAGATATTATTTGCCTTGCCAAAGGTATCGGTGGCCTGGGCACGCCAATGGCCATGAATCTGGTCAAACCCGAACATGACCAACATTGGCTGCCGGGCGAACATACCGGCACCTTTCGTGGCCAGGATATTTCCTTTATCGCCGGCGATCAGGCACTGACGTATTTTGACGACGATGAACTGATGCAAACCGTTAAAGCCCATGGCGCCATGATGGCAGATAGCCTGCAGCCATTGGTGGATCGGCATCCGCTGGTGAATCTGACTGGCAAAGGCATGATCCTGGGCCTCGACGTCGGTAATGGTGATCGCGCCAAGCAAATTGTCAGTCAATGTTTTGAATCCGGTCTGATGATTGCCAGTTGCGGCACTGGCGGTCGGGTAGTGAAATTGATCCCACCGTTGACCACGCCCAAAGCCGATCTGGAAGAAGGTCTGCAAATCCTCATTAAAGTCACTGATAGCGTCATGATGCAGGAGGCGGCATGAGAAAACGCGATGATATGACCTTTCCTTTTGAAGAATATGAGCGACGATTGCGCGAATTGCGCGAGCGGATAGCCGAGCGCCGCATGGATGCCGTGGTAATTTCCGATCCGGAAAACATTATGTATCTGACGGATTATCAGACTACCGGTTATTCCTTCTTTCAGGCCTTGGTGGTGCCACTCGAAGATGAGCCGTTTATGATCACCCGGAAGCTGGAGGAGTCGAATATAACGGCCCGCACCTGGGTGGAAATCACTCGACCATATCCGGACACCGGTGATGCGATTCAAATGCTGGTCGATGCCCTGCGTGAGTTTCGTCTTGATAAAAAACGTATCGGCTATGAGCGCAATAGCTATTTCTTCCCGGCTTATCATCAGGATTGCATTCACAACACACTGACTGATGGCAAATTGCTGGATTGTTTTGGCATTGTTGAAGAGGGCCGGGTCTGCAAGTCGCCGATAGAGATTGCCATAATGCAGAATGCCACAAGAGCTACCGAAGCAGGCATGCAGGCTGGTATTGATGCGACGGAAGCGGGCGTCACTGAAAATGAAATTGGCGCGGCGATAAGTTCTGCCATGTTTAAAGCGGGCGGAGAACCACCGGCTGTGATGCCTTATGTCACATCCGGACCGCGCACCATGATTGGTCATGCCACCTGGGAGGGCCGCGTAGTGCAACCCGGCGAGCATGTGTTTCTCGAAGTCGCTGGCTGTTACCGGCGTTATCACACAGCGATGATGCGCACCGTTGTGCTCGGAAAACTCAGCGCATCAATGTACAAGGCCCAGGAGATCATGAAAATGGCACTGGATGTCGTACACAATAAATTTCAACCGGGAATGACCGTGTCGGATGCCGATAATATGATCCGCAATATCATTACCAAAAATGATGTTGGTGCCCGGCTGGTCACCCGCTCCGGTTATTCGATTGGTATCGCTTTTCCACCCAGTTGGGATGAGGGCTATATCGTCAGTCTTAAGCAAGGCGAATCCGCAGTACTAAAACCCGGCATGACTTTCCATATCATTCCCTGGATGTGGGGTGTCGATGGCGATAAAACCTGCGGCATTTCTGACACCATCTACATTACTGAAGATGGCTGCGAGTCTTTCTTCACAATGGATCGGGATTTTAGCGTCAAACCGACAAACAGTAGTAAAAAATTGCTGAGTCTGGATAGCGCGCGTCATAACGAGGCCACCACAGACGTTAAAAAAACCACCGCCAAACACCCTTCCTGAGGACATTATGCTAGTAGCAATTAATCCCTATAACGGACAACAGCTCGAAGGTTTTCCCTCGCTTGATAAAAATCAAATGCACGCCCGCATTGGCGATGCAAGCGCCGCCTTTACGGGATGGCGCGCCACAAACTTTGCCGAGCGCACCAAAGTGCTGCAAGCCGTCGCCAAACAATTGCGCGCCGAAAAACATGACATTGCCGAATTAATGGCGCTGGAAATGGGCAAACCCATCAAAGAAGGTGTACCGGAGGTCGAAAAAGCCGCGACCTGCGCAGAGTATTACGCTGACCATGCCGAGGCCTATCTGGCCGACGAGACCTTGCCATCCGATGCCAGCCTTAGTTATGTGACCTATCAGCCGCTCGGTACCCTGCTGGGTATTTTGCCGTGGAATGCGCCGTTATGGCTGGCGTTCCGCTATTTGGCGCCGGCACTGATGGCTGGCAATACCTGTGTGATGAAACATGACCCGCATGTACCGCGATCTGCCCAGGCAATTGCCAACGCATTTTTAAAGGCCGGTGCGCCGGATAATATTATGGTCAACCTGCCACTGGAAACACCGGAAGTAGAACTGGCGATTCGCGATCCACGCATAGCGGCAGTGTCGTTTACCGGATCCAACAGCGCGGGCAAAAAAGTTGCGGCCATAGCCGGCAGTGAAGTTAAGCCCTGTGTATTGGAACTCGGCGGTTCGGATCCAGTACTGGTATTAAACGATGCCAATCTCGAACAAGCGGCGGATATTATCTGCCTGTCGCGGATCATTAATGCCGGCCAGTCCTGCATCGCTGCCAAGCGGGTAATCGTTGAGACGGATGTTCATGATCGTTTTATCGAACTGGTCAAACAGCGACTTGGCAAGTTACAACTTGGTGATCCCTTACAGGCCGACACGGATATCGGTCCAATTGCCCGTAAGGATTTACAACTGAATCTGCACCGTCAGGTCGAAGAGACGGTTGCCGCCGGTGCCAAATGTCTGGTTGGCGGTCACTTGCCGGAAGATGCCGGGTTCTTCTATCCGGTGACATTACTGACTGGTGTGACACCCACCATGTGCGCTTTTCGGGAGGAAACTTTTGGACCCGTGATGGTGATCATCAAAGCAGATGATGTCGATCATGCACTTGAAATGGCCAATGACACTGAATATGGCCTGGGTGCCGGAATCTGGACAGAAAATGCCTCGCTGGCAAAATCACTGGCTTTACAAATCGACTCCGGCCAAGTGGCCATTAATGGCATTGTTAAAACCGATCCACGACTACCCAGTGGCGGAATTAAAGGTTCCGGTTATGGCCGTGAGCTGGGGCCGCAAGGCATTAAAGAGTTTGTTAATGCCAAGCAGATTTGGATCAAGTGATTAGTGCAAACCGGCTGTGAATGCCAAGTGGTGCTGCTAAACGATCTGGCAGAGAGGCTGTGCTCGCGGGCGCTGGCAATGACCAGCGTGCCCCCCTGGCCTTTGTGGAATCAGCTCCTAAAGGAACCCAGGCGCAGCCTCCATGGCAAGCAGGGACTCCGACAAGAAGCAACGCAAGCTCATTAGTCTCGATTTAGTTGTGTATTCCAACTAAAGTTTCGGCGCTTCCGCTCCAGTTTTGGATCTTTCTGCGACCTGTTGTTGCACCCAAGCCTGTGCTTCAAATTCGGATTTGGGCTGCACCCAAAAATCAAAATGGACTTACCCTGAATAGCTAAATATTCCTAGGCTACGCTTTGAGCATAGGAGAACAGCATGAATAATCCTCGATATAGTCCAAAATTTAAAGACGAAGCGGTCAGGCAGGTGATCGACATGGGATAAACCGAAGACCGGTATTCTGTTGCAGAAAGAAGTGGATACTATCATTCACCCCGTCAGCATAGGCAGTTGCAGAAACCAATGCCTGCAGAAACAATGGGCCTGCGCGTCAAACAATCTGGTTACTCAGCATGAACTGCCTCCTTCGCAAGGTGAGGCCCATTGCGGTGCAATAATCGATACAAAGCTGGGATTACAAATAACGTCAGCAACGTCGATGAAATCACCCCACCAATAACTACCGTGGCCAATGGCCGCTGCACTTCGGAACCGATCCCTGTATTCAGCGCCATAGGAATAAAGCCCAATGACGCCACCAGCGCAGTGGTGAGTACCGGGCGCAGGCGGGTTAACGCACCGTCAATAATAGCTTGCTCCAGTGGCATTTTTTCCTTAAGGAGTTCACGAATAAACGACACCATGACCAGCCCATTTAAGATGGCGATGCCGGAGAGTGCGATAAAACCCACAGCGGCGGAGATGGAAAAGGGAATATCCCGCATCATTAGTGCCGCAACACCACCTGTCAGTGCCAACGGCACACCGGTAAAGATGATCATGGCATCTTTGAAAGATCCCAGCGCCAGCACCAACAAGCCAACGATCATGAGCAGCGTGACCGGCACCACAATCGACAGACGCTGTGAGGCCGACTGCAATTTCTGATAGGTGCCGCCGTACTCCACCCAGTAACCAGCAGGCAGTTCTACCGAGCTATTAATGGTACTCTGAATATCCGCCACAAAACTTCCCAGATCACGGTCCCGCACGTTGGCGGTTACCACCACTCGGCGCTTGCCATTTTCGCGGTTGACCTGATTGACCCCTTGTACGCTCTCCAAGTGCGCCAGCTCCTGCAATGGCGCACTCATTCCGCCGGGCAGATGGATTGGTAAGCGAGCCATTGCATCCACATCACTGCGCAGCGATTCTTTGAGCCGAACAACGATATTGGCGCGACGGTCGCCCTCATAGAACTTACCGGCAACACGCCCACCAAAGGCCGTCGCCAGCTGCTCCTGTATCTGCATTTTGCTGACGCCGTACTGGGCAAGTTTGTCTAGCTTCGGCAAGATCATCAGCATGGGCAGCCCGGTGGTCTGTTCCACCTGGACATCCGCAATGCCCTCTACCGCACTAATCGCCCCCTCGATTTCATCGCCCAGTGCCGCTAGAGTCTCCAGATCATCACCAAACACTTTGATGGCCAACTCCGCTCGCACACCCGACAACAGCTCGTTAAAGCGCATCTGAATAGGCTGCAAAAACTCGTACCGGTTGCCGGGAATATCACTCACCAGAGCGTTGAGCTCTTCAACCACCTGGGTCTTGGGTTTGCCCGGATCGGGCCACTGCTCCCGGGGTTTGAGAATAATAAAGTTGTCCGCCACACTGGGCGGTACAGCATCGGTTGCCACATCGGCCGTTCCGATTTTGGCAAACACACGCTCTACTTCGGGAAGGTCCTTAATACGCTCTTCGAGGGTTTTCTGCAGGACAATAGACTGACTCAGGGATGTGCCAGGAATACGCAGCGCGTGCATGGCTATATCCCCTTCGTCCAAATTAGGGGCAAATTCACTGCCCAGTCGGGTGGCACCAAAGCCACTGATAATTACCAGCAGTGTTGCCAATGCCACTACCAACCAGCGGTATCTCAGCACCCAGTGCAATGCCGGCTGATACGCCAATGTAGCAGTGTGCATGATCGGATTGCGCTTTTCCTGAACCGGCTTTTTAAACAACAGTGCAATGGCCGCCGGGACAAAGGTAATCGAGAGCACCATAGCGCTGAGTAGGGCAATGACCACCGTAATGGCCATGGGATGGAACATTTTTCCCTCGACACCTTCCAACGCAAAAATCGGCAGGTACACAACGGTGATAATAAATACCCCAAACAGCGCTGGTCGTATCACCTCCCGCGTGGCCTGAAACACCACTTCAAGGCGTTCGCGCACGGCGAGTATTTGCCCGTTCACACTGGCCTGACTTAATCGCCGCAGGCAGTTTTCCACGATGATAATGGCACCATCAACCAGCAGGCCGAAATCCAGGGCACCCAGACTCATCAGATTGGCGCTGACTCGCGTTTGTACCATCCCGGTGATGGTCATCAACATGGCAAAAGGAATCACGAGCGCTGTCAGAAAAGCGGCACGGATATTACCCAAAAACAGAAATAAAATGACGATGACCAGCAGAGCCCCCTCGGCCAGGTTGGTCTGTACTGTGGTCAGGGTTTTGTCCACCAGTTTAGTGCGATCATAAACCGCCGTGGCAACCACTCCCTGGGGCAGAGTCTGATTAACTTCCTTCAGCTTTTTTGCCACCGCATTGGCTACGGTACGGGCGTTTTCGCCGATCAGCATGAACACGGTACTCATGACTACTTCGCGGCCATTCTGGGTAGCTGCGCCCGTGCGCAGTCCCTGACCTTCGCTAACCTGCGCTACATCCGCCACTCTCAGTGGAGCACCGCCCCGAGTGGACAGCGGAATCTGGCCAATATCCTTGATCGCTTCAGCCTGTCCGGGAATACGGATCAGCAACTGAACACCATGGCGCTCGATAAATGCAGCACCCTGATTGACGTTGTTGGCGTTAATCGCCGCCACTACGTCAGCCTGGGTCAGCCCGTGGGCTAATAATCGAACGGGATCAAAAGCCACCAAAATCTCGCGCTCATAGCCGCCGATGGGGTTGACCTCCACCACACCGGGCACACGCATGAGTTGGGGGCGGACAATCCAGTCATGCACCGTTCGCAAGTCCATGGGGGTGATGGGCTGACCGTCGGCATTGGTCGCGCCGGGCTCGGCGTCCACAGTGAACATAAAGATTTCGCCAAGGCCGGTGGCAATGGGCCCCATCTCGGGCTCCAATCCATTGGGCAGCTCGGATCGGGCGGCAGATAATCGCTCGTTAATCAATTGCCGGGCAAAATAGATATCGGTGTCATCGCTGAAAATCGCCACCACCTGTGACAATCCGTAGCGGGAGACCGAGCGTGTATGGGTCAGCCCCGGCAAGCCGGCCAAAGAGGTTTCCAGTGGGTAGGAAATGCGCTGCTCCACCTCCAATGGGGTAAAGCCCGGCGCTTCGGTATTGATCATCACCTGTACATTGGTAATGTCGGGCACGGCATCAATAGGGAGCTTGGTGAAATTCCAGGCTCCAAGTGCCGCCAGTGGCAGTACCAGCAGAATCACCAAACCACTACGGTGTATTGAAAAATATAAAATCTTGTCCAGCATGGATGGGCTCCTAGTGGTCGTGTGACGCGCCGGATTTTTCAATGTCAGCTTTGATGACGTAGCTGTTCTCGGTCACGTACAAAGTACCGGGCTCCAATCCACCCAGCACCTCCACCCAGGCTCCGGCCTCGCGTCCCAGCTCCAGCATCCGTACTTCATATTCCTCACCAACCTTGGCATAGACCACGGTGAAATCACGGAAACCCTGCAAACCGCTGCGTTTCACCGCCAATGGCACGGAGAAGGTTTCGACTTCGATATCGCCAGCAAGAAACAGGCCCTCACTAAAAAGGCCTTCAGTATTGTTGACTTCCGCAAGGAGCAATCTTGCCTGATCTTCACGCAAGGCAGTTCTTGATCCGTTAATGGTCGTGGTGAGCGACTGATCAAAGCCATTCAGGGATATGGTGACCGGGGCTTTGCCGTTGACTTTATTCCTGTCCATTGGATAGACAGCCAGTTCAGCCAACAGGGTATCGGTGCGCGTGATCTCCAGTAATGTACGTCCTGCGGTCTGCTCTCCACTACTGGCGAACTGCTCACTGACCACACCATTTATTGGTGCAGTGATCTGATAGGGTTTCAGACTCTCGTTGCTTTCTATGGTGACTAGAGCTTGCCCTTTGCTGACCCGATCGCCCCGGTTGACTTGCATTTGTTTGATCTCACCATCAAAGCGAGCCTGAATCTGCCGTTTGGCATCCGGGGGCAGCACTAACTGACCGTAAACCCTGATGGTCTGATGCAGAGTGGCACTGCCAGCGGCTTCTGTGGCAATACCCATGGCTTCAGCGACGCCGTCACCGATAAGCGTACGCCCCTCAAAGTTGTCGTAGTCCCAACGATAGGTTTTACCCTGGTATTGCGCGATAACGGTGACGACAAATGAATGCGGTTCGTAAATCACCGTATCGCCACGCATGTAGTCTCCTTCGGCTCTAAAGCGGATATCATCAACGACATTTCCCAGGCGTGTGAGCTTGACCTGAAGGTCCACCGCATCGAGTGATACGGATTCACCGTCATCGCTGACCCAGACACGAAATTCCGGCGGTACGCCGGTTTCGAAAATAGCCAGCTCCACCGCAAAATCGCCATCACGTAACATCCGGCCACGGTGCGGCCCTTTTTCCGGTTCTGCTTCCTGGGCCTCTGGCTCTGAGACAGCGGCGGCGATTGAGGGCAAAAACATGGCACCAAGTACTACCTGGCACACCAGGAAAAATCGTAGAGCATAGCGGTTCATAATGGTTTCTCTCACGGTAGCGGCGTCCTTAGAATGTCAGCGTGGTGCCGGTGAGGCGCTGAAGTTCGATATGTTGTAAGTGGATCGCTTCAAAGGCACTTAACAGATCCTGTTGCGCCCCTAGCTTTTTGTTCAGAAGGATGACCCACTGCTGATAACCCAGCTTGCCGGTTTCATAGGCATGCGTGGCCTGTGAATTGGCAGTGTTTAAGGCGGGGATAATCCGCTTTTGCAGCGTCTCTATTACATGATGGCTGTGTTTAATTTCCTGGAGCAGGACATAAAGCTGCGTATCCAACTGGCGTTGAAGCGCCTCGGATTCACTAGCAAATTCAGCCTGCCTGGCCAGAAGGCTTCTGATTTTCCCGGCACTACTGCGATCCTTACCGAGCGGCACAGAAACACCGGCTACCATGCCGAAATCATTGCTTGCCTCAAAGCGCCGAACACCAACCGAAAACTGCCACTGCGGCTTGGCCTCAATTCTGGCAAGCTCTATTTCTGATTCTGCAATACGCTGCTGGGTAGCCAGCAATGTCAATGTGGGGTTCTCTTTTAGTTGATCAAATTGCTGTTCAACACTACTCAGGGTTGGAATGGTAAGAAGCTCACCCACTAACCGAAAGTCGTTACGCTCACCACCCCATTGCGCGCGCAATTGGTAACGCGTTGAGGTCAGCACGTGCTGCAAGTCTTCAGCCTCCAATTCCCTTTGCGCCAGTTCCACCTCCGCTTGGAGACGTTGGAATTCCGGGCTTTTACCGGCATCGACACGTTTTTTGAGTGCAGCGACGGTATTTCTGGCCTGTTGTTGCGCTTGTCGTGCCAGTGTTAAACGCTGTTCTTCAACCAGTGCCTGAATAAATAACCGGGCAGTCTGAGCTGACAGGTCAAGCGCTTTGATCTGTCGTTGGATATCAACCTGAGTGGCGGTAACCTGTGCTGCCTGAATCCTTTGATCAATTCGTGCTCCTTGCATTACCCAACTAATGGATAACGTAGACTGAGCGCTATCAAAGCCGTTGTAATCACCGCCCCCACCAAAATCTTCAATTGTTAAACCTATACTGGGCCGCTGTCCCACGCTGACTTGTTCTACTAAGCCTTGATACGCTTCGCGTTGGTGGAGAAACGCACCTAACTGTGGATGCTGTTCCAAAGTGAGTCGCACCGCTTTCTCCAGTGACAAAAGGGTGGGTTCTGACTCACTCTGTGCATGAACAGCTGAAACAGTTAGGAACATTGCAGTGAAAACGACTACAGACAACCCAAATGGCCTCACAAACCGATTGGTAATCGGTATTTTTTGCAAACTGAAAGAGCGCAGATTCATTCATCAGCCTTCTTGATTTAAAAATTTAGTGGGAAAAAAATGCTTCGATCAGATGGTGCAAGGTATCAACCCCGGCGAATGACAGGGTCGTTGTTAGCATCATGATCAACAGGCAGTGTGCCCAGGGAAACGATCGAATTTTTTGCGGTGCCACCAAAGCTCTAACCCGCACATCAACGTCGTCGGTAATAAAATAGTTTATGCTGACCGTATTCACACTATCCCCGGAGAAGCGCCGAATTTTGGCCACATTAACCAGGGTTTGGGCGACTTCGAAAACACTGTAGGATTGACTGACGTCTGCATCAGTCAACTGCTCAGTGGCTAGCGAGAACAACCCATTTAATCGCTGTGCTATAGGCTTCGGGTAAAGCGATGCCAATAGCGCAAAAAACAATTTTTTCTGGGTATCTTTATGCTTAATATGCGTCCGTTCGTGGGCAAGAATAATATCCAGCTCCGCCTCGGAGACCTGCCCAATAAGGCCGGTTGTCACGTAACATCTGGGATTTAACAGACCTGTGGCAAACGCTACCGGGGTACGGGATTCAAGCACAATAATGTCCCGCCCAATTTTCCATTGCCTGGAATTGTTCTGAATCCGACTGCCAGGGTTCTCCTTCGAAAGGCGCGTCAGTAAATTCAGTGCGTTGAAATGGCGAGCTGCACCTAGCCCGTTCTTGATTAACACATACGCAGTACCCAGCGTAAACAGGAACAGGGCCGCTCCGTGCCAACTATCCAGGTAAAACACGTACGGATGATGCCAGTGCGACAGCGTGGTCAGCCACAGCGTACTTTCTAATTGAAACACCGAGGGTATAAAAATGAATAGGCAAAGAATACCTGCTACCCAAGGTGTAACCACAAATAACCACATCAGTTTTTTTCGTGTACCGGCAAAAAACAGCGTGATATGGCGAGCCATTAACGGCCAAATCAAAGCAAGCAGTGCTGCCGCCGCCAACAGCCCCATAAGTGCAATACTCAGCAGATTGAAAACAATCGCCCACTCATTAATGAGCATCGCTGTCTTCCTGACTGCGCAATTGACGCTGTTGTTGAATCAGCTTTTCTAATTGAGACAGCTTATCGTCATCCAGTCCTGCCGAAAAGGAAGTAAAGGCAGCTATCAAATGGTCTTCACCTTCAACCATAAAATCGCTGGTAACATTATGAATCAGCTGGGCGATGAGTTCTTCCCTGCCGACCTTGGCGCGATAATAATAGGCATGCCCCTCCTTCTGGCGGGTGAGCAGGTCTTTTTTGAACAGTCTGTCCAGAGTGCTCTGGATAGTATTGAGTCTGCCACCCCGGCGCTTGGTTAATGCTGTATGAGCCTGTTTGGCATCGGCCTCTGTCGCCTCCCACAAGTACTGCAGAACGCGCTTCTCTAATTCACCCAATATCACAATACAGCTTTCCTAGGTGTTAACTGGGACTTATACTAGCAGACAAATACCGATAGGCAATCGGTTTTTTCTGATTACTTATATTTTAAACAAGGGGAACGCGATGGGAATGGGCTGGCTGGCAACTAAATATTTAACGACTGCATTTGTCGTTGTTCTGGTTTCAGAAATCGCAAAACGCAGCGACAAGCTGGGTGCACTGGTTGCCGCTTTGCCCCTGGTTACCATTCTTGCGCTTATCTGGCTTCAGGTCGAAACCGGCTCCGCTGAGAAAGTTTCCAACCACGCCTGGTACACATTCTGGTATGTGATCCCAACACTGCCCATGTTTCTGATTTTCCCATCCCTGCTTCCTCGTCTAGGGTTCTGGGGCTCTTTATCGGTCAGCGCACTTATCACAATTAGCTGCTTTTGGTTATTTACCCAGGTGTTTAAGCAATTTGGTATTGACCTGACTATTTAGTTCATCAGTTATTAATCTTCTTGAGCGCAGAAAACAGATAGAAATGAAGTCTAGCCAGCAACTCTACCCAGTCACCTCTTTCATTTGCCCCTCAATGAGCTCAAATAAACAATCAGATATCTGCCAGTGCCAGGCATCACCCGTTAATTCCAGTCATTCCCACTCAATTGTCGCCGGAGGTTTACTCGAAACATCATAAACAACTCTTGATATACCACTGATTTCATTAATAATTCTATTAGAAACCTGCTCCAGGAGTTGATAGGGCAAATGCGCCCAGCGGGCCGTCATGAAGTCGATAGTTTCCACCGCGCGCAGGGCAATCACCCATTCGTAGCGACGGGCATCACCCACCACACCCACGGACTTGACCGGCAGGAAGACGGCGAACGCCTGGCTGGTTTTGTGGTACCAGTCGGCTTTGTGGAGTTCTTCGATAAAAATGGCATCGGCTTCCCTGAGGA
Organism: Porticoccus sp.; assembly: GCA_002733125.1. Lineage (GTDB taxonomy): Bacteria > Pseudomonadota > Gammaproteobacteria > Pseudomonadales > Porticoccaceae > Porticoccus. The sequence goes on along the minus strand of NVUM01000002.1, from coordinate 53,482 downwards.
TATCGGCGTACTCTTTTTTCACTTCACCGAGAATTCTCACACCCAACCCCGGCCCCGGGAATGGGTGTCGATACACCATGTCGTAGGGCAGCCCCAGCTCCAGCCCGATCTTGCGGACTTCATCCTTGAACAGTTCCCGCAGGGGTTCTACCAGCGCCATTTTCATGGTCTCGGGCAGGCCTCCTACATTGTGGTGGGATTTGATCACATGGGCCTTGCCGGTCTTGGCCGCCGCCGATTCGATGACATCGGGGTAGATAGTGCCCTGGGCCAGCCAGTTGACGTCTTTGAGGGTGGTGGCCTCCACATCGAAAACATCAATGAACGTGTTGCCAATGATTTTGCGCTTTTTCTCCGGGTCAGCCTCCCCCACCAATTTGCTCAAAAACTGTTCTTCTGCGTCCACACGGATGACTTTCACACCCATGTTTTTGGCGAACATGTCCATGACCTGATCGCCTTCGTGCTTGCGCAGCAGGCCGTTRTCGACAAAAACACAGGTRAGCTGGTCGCCGATGGCCTTGTGCARCARCGCTGCGACCACKGAKGAATCGACGCCWCCTGAAAGCCCCAGCAACACCTTGTCACTGCCGACCTGGGCACGCACYCTGGCAATRCTGTCSTCAATAATCTGGGCGGGTGTCCAGAGYGCCTCGCAGCCACAGATATCMAGCACGAAGTGYTCAAACATCCGCATRCCCTGCAGGGTGTGTGTCACCTCCGGGTGAAACTGGACACCATAAAAGTCTTTTTSGGGACAAYACATGCCGGCAATGGCGCAGGAACCCGTCGATGCCATAAGCTCGAAACCRGYMGGCARGGCAAYCACTTTATCGCCATGRCTCATCCAGACATCRAGCAGTGTGCCCCCGTCATGATCCACATGGTCAGCCACACCCTGGAACAGGCGGCTGTTGCCTTGGGTCTTGATCTGGGCATAGCCAAATTCCTGAATGGAGGAGCCTTCCACGGCGCCACCGAGCTGGGCAGCCATGGTCTGCATGCCATAACAGATACCCAGAACCGGGATACCCAGCTCGAAAACCAGCTGGGGAGCCCGGGGCGATTCCCCGGCGGTAACAGACTCCGGCCCCCCCGCCAGGATGATGCCTTTCGGATCAAAAGCAATGATCTCGGCTTCATCCATATCCCAGGCACGGATTTCCGAGTAGACCCCGACTTCGCGTACACGGCGGGCGATCAACTGCGTATATTGGGAGCCGAAATCCAGGATTAGGATTTTGTGAGAATGAATATCTGTCATAGTCAGTTACCAATCTAAAAGGGCTGCTCTAGGCAGCCCTGTCGGGTCGTTTTCAACACACCGGAAACCCGGGCTATTCACGCCGGTAATTTGGAGCTTCCTTGGTGATCGATACATCGTGCACGTGACTTTCACTCATACCCGCAGAAGTCACCCTGACAAAACTGGGTTTGCTGCGCAGGGTTTCAATATCAACGCTGCCGGTGTAACCCATGGCTGATCGCACGCCGCCCATCAGCTGATGAATGATCGCCGATAACGGACCTTTGTAGGGAACGCGGCCTTCAATGCCCTCAGGGACCAGTTTTTCAGTACCCTGGCTTGCATCCTGAAAATAACGGTCGCTGGAACCGCTGGTCTGGGACATTGCGCCCATCGATCCCATGCCGCGATAGGATTTATAGGTTCGGCCCTGATACAGCTCTATCTCACCAGGCGCTTCTTCTGTGCCGGCAAACATCGAACCCATCATGACCGCATGGGCACCGGCGACCAGCGCTTTGGCGATATCACCTGAAAAACGGATACCCCCGTCGGCAATAACAGGTATCTGATAACTTGCCAATGCTTCAACCACATTCGCGACGGCAGAAATTTGTGGCACGCCAATGCCGGTTACAATCCGCGTGGTACAAATCGACCCGGGGCCAATACCCACCTTGATACCATCCGCACCGGCTTTGGCCAGCGCCAAAGCGGCTTCGGCCGTGGCAATGTTGCCGCCAATCACATCGACCTCTGGGAACTGGGCCTTAATCTGACGTACCCGGTTGAGCACATTGCGAGAGTGGCCGTGGGCAGTATCAACCACCAGCACATCCACACCCTCCCGAACCAGGGCGATAATACGTTCATCGGTATCGGCACTGGTGCCCACTGAAGCCCCTACCCGCAATCTGCCCTGATCATCCTTACAGGCATTGGGGTATTTTTCGGCCTTGTCGATGTCCTTGACGGTAATCAGTCCACGCAGCTCGAAATCGGCGTTTACGACCAATACCTTTTCAATGCGGTGCCTGTGCAGCAGCGCCTTGATTTCGTCTGCGTTGGCCCCTTCCCGCACGGTTACCAGTCGATCCTTGGGCGTCATGATGGCCGATACCGGCAAATCCAGGCTGGGTTCAAAGCGAACGTCGCGGCGGGTGACAATACCCACCAGCTCCCCGTTATCCAGCACGGGCACACCGGATATATTGTGTTCACGGGTCAGGGACAGCAAGGCACTGACGGGGGCAGAAGCATCTATGGTAATCGGGTCTTTGACCACACCGCTTTCGAACTTCTTGACGGCGCGCACTTCCAGGGCCTGTTTTTCAATGGACATGCTTTTGTGAATAATACCGATACCACCTTCCTGGGCGAGCGCGATGGAGAGTCGCGCCTCGGTAACGGTATCCATCGCAGCAGAGACGAGCGGGATATTCAGTCCAATGTTCCGCGTCAGGCGGCTTTTAAGAGATACATCTTTTGCGGTTATGTCGGAATAACCGGGTACCAACAGTACGTCATCGAAGGTGAGAGCTTCTTCTGCGATTCGCAACATCAGGATGGCTTACCTCGTCAGGGAAATGGATTTCAGTGCTTGAGCGTCGGACAATGGATCATTACCGTGCCTCATAGCTCAAGGATAAAAGTAAGCGCGCTATTATAAAGGCATGGTCGTCTAAAAAATACTTTTTTAAATAGGTCTGGTGACCATCGGTTATAGCCAATAGCTATTATTTAAATTGACTCGATTCACTGGTGATGGACAATGCGCTATGCCTGACATACCAATCACTTTGACCGTTACTCAACTAAACCGTCGCGCCAGACAGTTGCTTGAAACCCACTTTCCCCTGGTCTGGGTCGAGGGTGAAATATCCAATTTCTCCCGTCCCGGCTCCGGACACTGGTATTTCACGCTCAAGGATGAACAGGCCCAGGTTCGCTGTGCGATGTTTGCCAATCGAAACGCCCATGTCCGTTTCCACCCCGACCATGGCAATCATGTGCTGGCCCGCTGCAGGGTCAGCCTGTATGAAGGACGGGGTGACTTCCAGTTGATTGTTGAGCACCTCGAAGAAGCCGGTTTCGGGGCATTGCAGCGTCAATTTGATGCACTGAAACAGCGCCTGCATGCCGAGGGGCTTTTTAACGATCGTCACAAACAGCCACTGCCGACCCAGCCGCAGCGGCTGGGTATCATTACATCGCCTACCGGCGCGGCACTGAAGGACATTCTCTCGGTGCTGAAACGCCGCTTTCCGGCCATCGCAGTGAGAGTTTACCCGGCGCTGGTTCAGGGAAAAGCCGCTGCCGCACAGATCGCAGCGGCCATTGAGCTGGCCAATCACGATAATTATTGTGATGTGCTGATTGTCGGCCGCGGCGGCGGTTCCATCGAGGATCTCTGGCCTTTTAACGAAGAGATCGTTGCCAGAGCGATCTACCACAGCCGGATTCCGATTGTGAGCGCGGTGGGCCATGAGATTGATTTCACGATCAGCGACTTCGTTGCTGACTACCGAGCGCCAACCCCCTCCGCCGCAGCCGAAGTATTGAGTCCCGACGGCAACAAACTGCTCGACCAATTGCGCGGTTATGAAAAGTTGCTTTGCGAAACCATTTCGCGGCGGCTGCAATCAACGTCGCAACGCCTGGACAGCCTGACTCGTCAATTGCGGGATCCCGGAGAACGCCTCAAGCAGCAGGAGCAACAGCTGCAGGCCCTGCAAGCGCGACTGGTCCGAACCACCTCGGGGCAACATCAACAGCTGGATATGCACCTGCAGCATTTGCATGCACGCCTGGAGCAAGCAGGTCCCGGTTATCGAATCGACTATTTGAACGACAGCCTGAATTTGCTGACTCGCCGGCTGGAACGCGCCACCGACACCCTGCTCGAGCAAAAGAAAATCCGGTGGCAAAACGCGTTACAACTGCTCAACGCCGTGAGTCCGCTAAAAACGCTGGAACGCGGGTATGCTATTGTTACAGACCAACAGCACAACATATTGCGGGGCGTCGCAACCGTACAAATCGGCGACAGCATTACCACACGGCTGGCGAACGGTTCCCTGGAATGCAAAGTCGATAAAATTTTTCCGGATCCACAATCATGAAACGATACCTCGGTCTTTGTCTGCTTGCGATTACAATCCAGACACCGGCTGAATCAACCACTGAATCCCTGCCGTTATCCCAGCCGGAACCCACTGCTTCTGTCTGGGATATCTCTGACCTGTATCCGGATATCGCCAGCTGGGATGACGCACGGGATTATGCCACCGCACAAATAAGCGCCATCGGTGAGTGCGAAGGTATTCTCGATGACAGCGCGAGTGTGTTGGCTGATTGCCTGAGCCAGGTTAGCGACACCTACAAAGCCCTGCTCAGGCTTTACGTTTATGCCTTTCTGAACAAAGACACCAATCAGGGCAATATCCAGCATCAGGAACGGGCATCGGTTGCCCAGGAGTTGCTTCTCGAGTTCACAGAAGCCACACGCTTTGTAAAGCAGGAACTCAGCCATATCGGAGAAGCAACCCTTAACCACTACCTCAATGAAAGCACACGACTTCAAGAGCACGATTTTTTTATCCGCAATACCCTGCGTCAATCTGAACATATTCTCAGTGAAGAGGGGGAACACGTCCTCAGAGCGGCCTCAGACGCGCTGCAGTCCACCTCAAGCACCTACAGTGTGTTGGTCAACAACGACATCCCCTGGCCGGAAATCACCCTGTCAAATGGCGCAAAAGTCACTCTCGACCCGATGGCCTATGAAGTCCACCGGGCATCGGCAAACCGCAACGACAGAAAACGGGTATTTGAGAGCTTCTGGGGTACCTACCAGCATTTTCGTCAGACCCTTGCCATTACCCTGGAGGGGCAGATAAAAAAAGAGGCGATGGTAGCCCGGGTCCGCGGATTCGACTCATCCCTGGATCGCGCCCTGTCCCAGGACAACATCCCTGAAGCGGTTTACCGGACACTGTTGTCGACCGCCAATGAGCACCTCACATCGCTCCACCGTCTGCTTGGGCTGCGTCAACGAATACTCGGCCTCGGGGAATCCCGTTACTACGACCTATACACACCCGTGGTCACTCTGCCCCGAGAATTTACACTGGAGGAGGCCGCCACCCTGACACAGGCCGCGCTCAAGCCCCTGGGCAGGAATTATGGTGAAGCCCTCAGGAAGGCGCTGACACAACACTGGCTACATGCCTATCCCGCACCAGGCAAGCGCAAGGGAGCTTATGTGATGGGTGCCGCTTATGATGTCCACCCTTTCCTGATGTTGAATTTTGAGGGTACTTTTGACTCTGTCAGCACTTACGCTCACGAATGGGGGCACGCCATACACTCCCTGATGGCCAACAGTCATCAACCCTTCAGCAAGTCGGCCTATTCCAGTTTTATTTCGGAAATCCCCTCGACGGTTAATGAACTACTGCTTTTTGATTATCTACGTGACAACGCATCAAGTGACGATGAAAAACTGTTTTACCTGTTTCGCGAACTGAATCTTCTGCGAAGTGCTTTTTTTCGACAGGCCCAGTTTGCCGAATTCGAACTGGCTATCCATGAGCAGATTGAGAGCGGCGGCAATCTGTCGGGCGATAAATTGAATACGTTGTATGGGTCTATCCAGAAACGTCATGCCGGCCACAGCATGGGTATCATGCAAGTTAGTGAACCCTATACGGTGGAGTGGGCCTCCATTCCACATTTCTACCGCAACTTTTCGGTATACCAGTATGCGACCTCCATGGTTGCCGCCTACAATCTGGCAGATCGCATTACAACCGGTGACGAAGACGCACGACAACAATACCTTGCCCTTCTCCAGGCGGGCGGGTCTGACTACCCCTACAAGCTACTCAGAAATTCGGGAGTGGATCTGGCCGATCCAGCCACGTATCGTCCCATGATTCAACGAATGACCCGGTTGATGGACGAGGTTGAGCATATTCTCGACCGGCAGGATACAAAGAACACGTCCCCGTGAGCATACTGTTGTATCGACGAAACCCTTTCTTCGAAATTTATACAGCCCGCAGGTCAACCGAATCCTTATGCTGGCGTTAAAAGCATCACGTCTTTAATCACCAATGAGGAAATACCATGCGACGACTAGTATTACTGGCGGGCATTGTTCTCGCCACATCCAGCTTCGCCGAGACAACAATAAAATCCGATCAGTCCGATACCAGGAAAAGTTATACCGGTTCCATGTTTCAAAAAATGGATACTGACCAGGACGGCAATATATCAAGAGCAGAGCATGAAGCGGGCCTCCGGAAAAAAATGGAAGAACGCATGGCCCACTTCAACGCAATGGATGCCGATGGCAATGGACTGGTGAGCAAAACCGAAGCTATGGAAGCCAGGACGCGAATGAAAGCAGAATGGAAGGAAAAACGTCGCCTGCATTGCAACAAAACCGATAAATAGGATTGCCAGTGCCCGATAACCCCGGTTATCAGATAGCCGGGGTTGTTTTATAGCCCATCATTGTTAACTCGGCCATGCCTCACCCATGGCAACCATGGGTACATGTTTCATCCCGCCAAATTCTCCGCTGTTGCTATCGGACAAGCACCAAAGATCAGAGGCCGCTTCTTGCCCCAAATTACTCCGCACCCGCATCTTTATCGCACCAAATTCAAACAAAAACTCCCCGCCCGACGCCCTACAGGCCACCCATAACAACTGAAATAGCCATTATTCGATATATGGCACGCGTTATGCTTATAACTTTTTGACACTACATCCTACTGGGTAATGAAGCCCGTACGCACCATCCTGCGTACGGGCTTTTTTATTTTTGTTTTGGGGAAAACAAACTCGAGGAATTTCACATGAAACCGAGATCTTTTCGACTTTCAGCTTTTGCATTACTGTTTGGCCTCCATCCTTTTCTGATGGTAAATGCCGAAGAGGCCACCAGTCTTTCAGAAATATTCACCAAGAGTGATACCAGTTTTACTTTTCGTTATCGATTTGAGCATGTGGATGATGAAAATGCCGAGAAAAATGCCAATGCATCCACACTAAAGTCCCGCATAACCTGGACTTCGGCCAGCTATCATGGCTTTTCCGGCTTACTGGAAGTCGATGACGTAAGCCATATTGGCGGCGAAAACTACGCGACACCCTCCAACGGGAAAGTCGGTGAATATCCCATTGTTGCCGATCCGGATGGTACCGATATCAATCAGGTCTATCTCAAGTATCAACAAGATGGCTTTACCGGTACAGCTGGTCGCCAACGCATTCTCCATTCCGGCCAGCGGTTTGTCGGCGGCGTGGGCTGGCGCCAGAACGAACAGACCTATGACTCAGTACGAGTGCAATTGCCCATCGGGCCAGTCACACTGGATTACAGCTATATCTGGGATGTAAACCGAATTTTTGGACCCGATACCGGTGGTGCACAACCGCGTCGCTACGACTCTGACTCTCACGCACTCTACCTGTCATTTTCGCCAATTGAAGGTCACAAGCTGGCCGCCTTTGCCTATCTGCTGGATTTCGACAATGCAGCAGCCAATTCATCACAAACCTATGGTATTGAGTACAGCGGTGCCGTTGGCCCCGTCACTCTGGCAGCCAGTGCCGCCAGCCAGACCGATTATGCCGATGGGCCAATTGATTACGACGCCGACTACTACATGGCCGAAATCGGTACAAAGATCAAAGGCGTCGGTCTAGGCATCGGTTATGAATTACTCGGCAGTGATGACGGGATGAAAGCCTTCAGCACGCCCCTCGCCACCCTGCACAAGTTTCAGGGATGGGCGGATCAGTTTCTGGTCACACCTGCCGATGGTATCGAGGACATTTACTTCAAAATGACCGGCAGCATTGGCAAAACCAATCTGGCCTTTTTCTACCACGATTATTCCGCCGACGAGGGCAGCGCCGACTATGGCGAGGAATATAATGCCGTGGCAAGCTACCCGATCAACAAATATGTCGGCGTCGAGCTGAAGTACGCCAAATACGATGCCGATGAGTTTTCCCAGGACACTGACAAAATCTGGTTTTCAGTCAATGTGAAGTTCTGATCCCGGAACATCACCGTGGCATCTCTCTCAGTGGCGGGCTATGATTCTCCTGCCACTGATTTTTTCGCATTTTTAAATCTATCCTTCCAACGAATTACTTCAAATAGAGCACCATGACACCACCTTCAGTCAGGGACCCCATCCGCATCATGCTGGTCGATGATCATGTCGAACGTTCCGCTAGTGTCGAAGAAAAGCTCCGGGATTCCGGTTTTGAAGTCATTTCGCGGTTGCCATCGGCGACCGGATTACTGTTCCAGATTGAACAGCATCAACCAGACCTGGTATTAATCGATATTCAGTCACCCGGTCGCGATGTGCTGGAGAGTCTCTCGGTGGTCAACCACCATAATCCACGACCAGTGGTCATGTTTTCCCATGAAGAAGATCCCGCTTTTATCGAACAGGCCGTGGACGCCGGAGTGACCGCCTACCTGATGGATGAACTGAACCCGGACCGCGTCAAACCGGTTATTGATCTGGCTATTGCCCAGTTCAAGTCCTACCAGTCACTGCGCAGAGCTCTGGATGACGCACGCACCAAGCTTGCCAGCCAGTCTGTTATAGAAGAGGCGAAACAACTATTGATGGATCAACGCGGCATCAGCGAGGACAAGGCACATAAAACCTTGCGGACACTCTCGATGGACACCAACCAGAGTTTGCCCGAGGCGGCTCGGTCAGTGATTAATATTCTGGGAAAGCCCAGTCGCAGCGCGAGATAATCATGCAGACAACTACCCATAAATTACCAACCGGCGAACGGCAAAATCTTAATATCGGCTATATGCGACTGAGTGACAGCGCGCCGTTGATCATCGCCCAGGAACTTGGGCTTTTTGCCAAATATGGCCTGGATGTGACGCTTTGCAGGGAGGTCTCATGGGCCAATATCCGCGATAAACTGATTGCCGGCAATTTTGACGCCTGTCAGATGCTGGCACCCATGCCGCTGGTAACAACGCTGGGGGCTGCGGGGATACGCGCGCCGATTGTCACCGGGTTGGTGCTGTCGCTCAATGGTAACGGGATTACCCTGTCCCGCCCCCTATGGGAACAAATGCTCAACCAGTCGGAAACTCCATTGCTGGCCAATCAACCCCTGGCAAGTGCCAGAGCACTCAAAAAAGTATTGGATAAACTGCCCAGCAACCAGACAATTACCCTCGCCACTGTTCACTCTTTCTCCACACACACACAATTGCTTCGCATGTGCCTTGAGGCGGGCGGTATTGATCCGGATCGCGATGTCAGGGTCATCGTACTGCCACCGGAGCAGATGGTGGATAGCCTGGCTCAGGGCGTAATCGACGGTTTCTGTGCCGGTGAACCCTGGAACAGTATCGCGGTGGAATATGGTGTCGGTGTACTGGCTACCACGGGGTTCCATGTCTGGAACAATGCACCGGAAAAAGTATTGGGTGTCATGGAGGAATGGCATACCCGCAATCCCGCCACTCACCTCCGGTTGCGGTTGGCATTGATGGAGGCCTGTCAGTGGCTGGCCGACATGGCCAATCGTGAAGCCACTGTGCAAATGTTGACTCGCCGGGACTACCTGGACTTGCCCACCAACTATTTGCGGCCTTCACTGACCGGCAATCTGGTCTATGACCGCGGCTGTGCGGCTGAACATCACCCGAATTTCCACGTTTTTGCCAGTTACAATGCCGGCTTTCCATGGCGGTCTCAGGCGGAGTTTCTTCTCCATCACTGTGAGCCGCTGCTGGGCAAGGTTTTTGATCGCGACAAAATTGTGTCTATTACGCAACAATGTTTCCGGACGGATTTATACCGCGAAGCTGCCCGGTTGCTGGGTTACCCCACACCGGATCAGGATCACAAGAGTGAAGGATCTCACGCTGAACCCTATTGGTTTAATGATCAGATTAAATTGGGTAGCGATCTGATGGTATCTCCCCAGGTGCTGCAAAAAAATCGCAACGACTAACACTCCCCGCAACAACCAGGCCCGAGTTCACCTCTTGGTGCAACTCGATTGAAAAGCGCCCCATAATTGTGCCGCCGGGTCCGGCGGCCCCCTAACCGCTCATCTCAACACCCTGTTTTTGCCGACTTTATTATTTGGCATATATTTTGTATATCTATTTGGTAAGACATCAATAACGCACCGGTTAATACCTGTCCAATGGTATTAAGGGCAATGAAGCCCCCTGCACATAAAACCTGCAGGTGGGCTTTTTTTATGCAAGTGACATTCATAGCTGAGGTACCCGTTAAATGAATAGCAATCTTCAAAACTCTCCGGTACAGAAAAGATTGAAAGTTTCACAATGGATCCTGTTGACCCTATCCTTTTTGGTCATGGCCAGCTGGGCACACGCTGAACTGGGGCCACCTGAAAAGGACGAGCTCAAGTTTGGCTTTATCAAGCTCACGGACATGGCACCTATCGCCATCGCCTACGAAAATGGCTATTTCGAGGATGAGGGGCTCTACGTCACCATTGAGGCACAGGCTAACTGGAAAGTACTGCTGGATGGGGTTATCGACGGCAAACTTGATGGCGCCCACATGCTCGCCGGTCAGCCCCTGGCGGCCACCATCGGCTTTGGCACCAAAGCCCACATCGTTACGCCGTTCAGTATGGACCTCAACGGAAATGGTATTACCGTTTCCAATGCTGTCTGGGAGAAAATGAAAGCCCACGTACCGATGGCTGAGGGCAAACCGGTCCACCCGATCAAAGCCGACTATCTGAAGCCGGTGGTCGATCAGATGCGGGCGCAGGGCACGCCATTTAAAATGGGCATGGTTTTCCCGGTCTCCACGCACAACTACGAGTTGCGCTACTGGCTGGCGGCCGGCGGGATTCATCCCGGCTTCTACGCACCACACAAGGGCGATACCAGCGGCAACATCAATGCCGAAGCCCTGCTGTCTGTCACGCCTCCCCCTCAGATGCCCGCCACCCTTGAGGCTGGCACCATTCACGGCTACTGCGTCGGTGAGCCGTGGAACCAGCAAGCGGTATTCATGGGTATCGGGGTTCCAGTCATCACGGATTATGAGATCTGGAAAAACAACCCGGAAAAAGTCTTTGGCATGACCAAGGAATTTACCGAGAAGTACCCGAACACCACCGCCCGCCTGGTCAAGGCCATGCTCCGTGCCGCCAAGTGGCTGGATGAAAACAACAATGTCAACCGCCCTGAAGCCGTTGAAATCCTCTCCCGTTCGGAATACGTCGGCGCGGATTATGAAGTTATTGCCAACAGCATGACGGGAACCTTTGAATACGAGAAGGGTGACAAACGCGACGTACCCGACTTCAACGTGTTCTTCCGTTATTTTGCCACTTACCCCTATTACTCCGATGCCGTCTGGTATTTAACCCAGATGCGCCGCTGGGGACAGATTGCCGAGCCCAAAAGCGATGAGTGGTATTTCGAGACCGCCAGGAAAGTCTATCTCCCAGACATCTATGCCACCGCAGCCAAGGCATTGATTGCCGAAGGACTGATGTCTGCGGAGGATTTTCCGGACCTGGACAGCGAATCCGGTTTCAAACCGCCTCAGTCAGAGTTTATCGACAACATCACGTTCGATGGCACGCAGCCCAACGCCTACCTGGAAAAATTTTCCATTGGTCTGAAAGACGAAACGCTCTGATGGGCAACGCTAAATCTTAAGTAAAGCACGGGCAGTCAAGGCTGCCCATTAGCCACCGAAGGATCTATTACATGACTGACCTTGCTGCTATTTTCAGGAATGAACAGGGAATCGCCTGCTTCTCTATCTCACAACTGAGCAGTATTGCCCGCACAGTGGGTAAAACCCTCGCCCTCCCTCTTGCTGGCATCCTGATTTTTTTAATGCTCTGGCAGGGTGTCGCCAACAATATCGATACCTCGCTGGGGCAATTTCCGGGACCGGTGCAAGTCTGGGAGCAATCCAAAGGCTTGCTGGCCGAGCACCAACGGGAGCGGGAAAAAGCAGCCGCATTCTACCAGCGGCAAGAGGATAGAAATGCCAAACGGCTGGCCCAGAATCCCGATGCGGAAGTAAAAATTCGCAGCTATACCGGTAAAGCCACCTTCCTGGATCAGGTGATAACCAGCCTCTATACCGTGTCTTTCGGGTTTCTGATCGCCACAGTGATTGCGGTGCCGCTGGGCATCGTCTGCGGCTTGAGCGAAAAGGTGTACCAGTCGGTGAACCCGATCATTCAGACATTCAAGCCGGTCTCACCCCTGGCATGGCTACCGCTGGTGACGATGGTGGTATCGGCCCTTTATGTCACAGACGACCCCATGTTTGAAAAGGCCTTCCTGACCTCCGCATTTACTGTGGCCCTCTGTTGCCTTTGGCCCACCGTGATCAACACTACGGTGGGCGTCACCAGTATCGATCGCGACCTGGTCAACGTCAGCCGGGTTCTGCAACTGCCTTCGCTGGTACACGTCCGAAAAATTGTTATCCCCTCCGCCATACCCATGATTTTCACAGGCATGCGGTTATCCCTGGCCACTGGCTGGATGGTATTGATTGCCGCCGAGATGCTGGCCCAGAACCCCGGTTTGGGCAAGTTTATCTGGGATGAGTTTCAGAACGGCTCATCGGATTCACTGGGCCGCATCATGGTGGCTGTGGTGACTATTGGACTGATCGGTTTTCTGCTGGATCGCCTCATGCTGCTCCTTCAGAAACGTATCAGCTGGGACAAACAGGCAATTCTCCGCTAACAGCGGCGGACAGCAGTCAAGGAGCAACCTATGAAAACCCCCTATCTGGAAATCAGCCATATCGGCATCGAGTTTGCCACCGATGGTGAGCCGTTCCGCGCCCTGCAGGATGTCGACCTATCAATTGACAAGGGCCAGTTTGTCTCGCTGATTGGCCACTCCGGCTGCGGCAAGTCCACGGTATTGAACATCATCGCCGGACTCTATGAGGCCAGCGAAGGCGGCGTCATTCTCGAAGGGCGCGAAGTCGACAAACCGGGACCCGACCGGGCAGTGGTCTTCCAGAATCATGCCCTGTTGCCGTGGCTGACCGTGTACCAGAATGTCGAACTGGCGGTAAAAAGGGTCTTTCGCAAGACCAAAAACAAGGCGGAAATGCACGAGTGGATTGAACACAACCTCTCACTGGTTCACATGGACCACGCCCTGCACAAACTGCCCGGAGAAATATCCGGCGGCATGAAACAGCGCGTCGGTATCGCCCGCTGTCTGGCCATGCAACCCAAAGTGTTGCTGATGGACGAGCCATTTGGCGCACTGGATGCCCTGACCCGCGCTCACCTGCAGGATTCACTGATGGAAATCCAGACCAGTCTGGGCAACACGGTGATCATGATTACCCACGATGTGGATGAGGCCGTTTTGCTGTCGGATCGAATCGTCATGATGACCAACGGCCCCGCCGCCACCATTGGTGAAATACTCGACGTCCATTTGCCCCGCCCCCGGGACAGGCTGGCCCTGGCTGAAGACGCCGACTTCATTCACTACCGTCAGCAGGTCCTGGAATTTCTCTACGACAAGCAGAAAAACCCTCAGATTGAAAAAAAGCCGACCGACTCTGCCAGGAAGTTACAGGAGGTGGCATGTAAACCGGCCTCTTCACAGGACGATGCCGCTGTCGATACCGGTAAGACAACGACCGGTACCGACAAAACCAGGGCAGCCTGAGCAATGGCAGATTCTATTGCAATTGTCGGGACCGGTATGGCAGGCGCCCGCCTCGCCGAGGCGCTGGTGAATAGCGGTTTTTCCGGGTCAATCACCATGATTGGTGAAGAGCCGGTCAAGGCCTATAACCGCGTACAGCTATCCTCGTTACTCACCGACGATAAGACCCTGGATTGCCTGCCATTGCTCAGCGATGACTGGTATCGCGCCAACAATATTCGTCTGCGTTGCGGCGACCCGCTGATTCAACTGGATACCGGCAATCTGGCCATAACCACCGCTTCAGGATGGCAAGAACAGTTTTCCCGTATTGTGATTGCCACCGGCTCGAGACCCGTTGTACCGGCGATTCCGGGAAACAGCTTGCCCGGTGTCATGTCCTTTCGCACCCTCGATGATGTCGCCCTCATGCAGGATTTCGCCCGACAGGGTCAACACGCCCTGGTGGTTGGCGGTGGTCTGCTCGGGCTCGAAGGCGCCTATGGTCTGAATCATCTCGGTCTGGATGTCACCGTGGTGCACAACAGCGACAACCTGATGAATCGGCAACTCGATGCGACCGCCGCAGCCATGCTGAAAAAAAGCCTGGAAGACCGGGGCATCTCTGTCCTCACCGGGGTAAGAACCAAAGCCGTTACCGGCAGCGAACGCGCAGACGGCCTGATGCTTGAAAACGGCGACTGGTTACCGGGCGAGCTGGTGGTGTTTGCTACCGGAATATCACCCAATGTACAGGTATTCAGGGACAGCGGCCTGAACATCAACCGTGGCATCGTCGTCGACGACCAGATGCATACGTCCATCAAACATATCTATGCCCTCGGTGAGTGTTCGGAACACAACAACACCACCGTGGGTATTGTTGCGCCGATCTGGGAACAGGCAAAAGTCCTCGCCGAAACCCTGCTGGGCAACGCCGCCTGTTATCGGCCCAGAGAACACTCGACCCAACTCAAGGTATCGGGAATTGATGTGTTCTCGGCGGGACGTCTAAACGCAGGAAACAGTGAACGCAACATTGTGATCAGCGACCCGTCCGCTGGTATTTATCGGCGTCTGGTGATTGACGATGACCGCTTGCAGGCTGCCCTGCTGTTTGGTGACAAAAGTCTGTGCAGCCATTACGAGACCCTGATCAGCGAGGGGCAACCACTCGGTACCAATGTAAATCAATTGATGTTCAGTGACATGGCCGGTCAGGACATCGTACGCGAAATGAAATAGAGCAATAGCAGGTAACAGGACATGTTGAAAATTGTCGTTATAGGAAATGGAATGGTGGGCCACCACTACGTGGAACAACTGGCCGGATCCGGCGTTACCGCCAAAATCACCGTCCTCGGGGCCGAACCCCGCCCCGCTTACGACCGGGTCCACCTGTCGGAATACTTCGCGGGTCGCAAACCGGAAGAGCTGGCGCTGACCACCCGCGAGCATTACCAATCGATCGGCGTGGATGCCTACTTCGGCGATGCCGTGGCAACCATTGATCGCGAAGCCAAAACAGTCACCACCGAGGGTGGCCGCAACTTCCGTTACGACAAACTGGTACTGGCCACCGGCTCCTACCCCTTTGTACCACCGATTCCCGGGGCCGACCTGCCCGACTGTCTGGTGTATCGCACCATCGACGATCTGGGCATGATTCAGGCCAGAAGCAAGGATGCCAAAGTCGGCGTTGTGGTCGGCGGTGGCCTGCTGGGGCTGGAGGCGGCCAATGCCCTCCAGAATCTCGGCCTGAAAACCCACGTTGTGGAATTTGCTCCCGGCCTGATGGGTGTGCAGCTCGACAATGGCGGCAGTGCCATGCTGCGCCGCAAAATTGAAGCCCTGGATGTTCAGGTACACACCAGCAAGGCGACCCAGACCATTACCGCAACTGATGGCAAGGACACCCGCCTGGTGATGAACTTCGCCGATGGCGAAACCCTGGCCACCGATGTGATCGTGTTCTCCGCCGGGATTCGCCCCTCTGATCAGTTGGCCCGGGACTGCGGCCTGGAGGTGGGACCGCGCGGTGGTATCACCATCGACTACCACTGTCGCACCAGTGATTCCGACATTTTTGCGATCGGTGAATGTGCCCTGTATGGCGGCATGATTTTCGGTCTGGTGGCCCCCGGCTACCGCATGGCGGAAGTGGCTGTCAGCCAGTTGACGGGTGAGCACAGCGCTTTCCAGGGCGCGGATATGAGCACCAAGCTGAAACTGCTGGGTGTCGACGTGGGTTCCATCGGCGATTCCCACGGCAAAACCCCGGGTGCCATCGCCTATACCTTCAGTGACGAACGCGAGGAAGTTTACAAACGCCTGGTTGTCAGCGCAGACGGCAAGACCGCTCTGGGGGCAGTGCTGGTGGGCGACTGTTCCGACTACGATACCCTGCTGCAGTATTACCTCAACGGTATTGAACTGCCCGCCAACCCTGAAACCATGATTCTGCCTGCCAGCGAAGGTGGCGCGCCACTGCTCGGCGCGGCGGCCCTGCCCACCACGGCGACTATCTGCTCCTGCCACAATGTCAGCAAGGGCGACATTATCAGCGCCTTCGACGGTGGCTGCTGCTCGCTGGCGGACGTGAAGTCCTGCACTGCGGCCAGCACCGGCTGCGGTGGCTGTGCAGCACTGTTGAAAAACATCGTGGACGGCGAAATGGCTGCCCGCGGCATGGAGGTGAACAAGTCCATCTGTGAGCACTTCCAGTTCACCCGCCAGGAGCTGTTCCACATTATCAAGGTGGAATCCATCAAGTCTTTTGAGGGATTGATTGGTAAACACGGTAGCGGCCGCGGTTGCGAGATCTGCAAACCGGCAGCGGCCTCCATCCTCGCCTCCCTGTGGAATGACTACATCCTCGAAGAGAAACATGTGGGCCTGCAGGATACCAACGACACCTTTCTCGCCAATATGCAGAAAAATGGCACCTATTCCGTTGTGCCACGGGTGCCGGGCGGCGAAATTACCCCGGAAAAACTGATTGTGCTCGGCGAGGTGGGCAAAAAATACAATCTCTACACCAAGATTACCGGCGGGCAGCGGATCGACCTGTTTGGGGCCAGAGTGGATCAGTTGCCGGATATCTGGGAAGAACTGATCGACGCCGGTTTTGAAACCGGCCACGCCTACGGCAAGGCACTGCGCACCGTCAAATCCTGTGTCGGCAGCACCTGGTGCCGCTACGGGGTACAGGACAGCGTCAGCATGGCGATCTATATCGAAGATCGCTACAAGGGTCTGCGCTCCCCCCACAAACTGAAGTCCGCCGTGTCTGGCTGTACCCGGGAGTGTGCCGAGGCGCAATCCAAGGACTTCGGGGTAATTGCCACCGAGCACGGCTGGAACCTGTACCTGTGCGGCAATGGCGGCATGAAACCCCGCCACGCCGACCTGTTCGCCACCGACCTGGATGACGAAACCCTGATCAGGTACATCGATCGCTTCCTGATGTTCTATGTACGAACCGCCGACCGCCTGCAGCGCACCTCGGTGTGGCTGGACAACCTGGAGGGTGGTCTGGATTACCTGAAAGAGGTGGTTATCGACGACCGGCTGGGTATCTGTGCCGAACTGGAGGAACAGATGAACAGCATTGTCGGCACCTACCAGTGCGAGTGGAAAACCACCATTGAGGATCCGGAAAAACTGAAACGCTTCCGCCAGTTCGTCAACTCTGATGCGGCGGACGAACGGGTTGTATTCGTGCAGGAGCGCGGCCAGCCACGGCCGGCCACCGAAGAAGAAACCGACCAACTGTTGGCCAAATCGGCGTAATGAGGCTTTATTGATGAATACCGCAGAAAACAGACTATCTGAAAACCCGCTGGTGATCTGCCGACACGAAGACCTGATTCCAAACTCCGGCATCTGCGCGTTGATCGACGGCCAGCAGGTGGCAATTTTTTACATGCCCGATGAAGCACCCCAGGTCTATGCCATTGGCAACTGGGATCCCATCGGCAAGGCCAATGTGCTGTCCAGGGGTGTGGTCGGCGATGTACAGGGTCGATTGGTGGTCGCCTCACCGCTCTACAAACAGCACTATGATCTGACAACTGGCCAGTGCCTGGAAAACCAGGACGTGACGGTGCCCACCTACGCCATTGAACTGGTGGACAGTCAAGTGGTGGTCACTCCTTAGGCGGCCATAGGCAACCGGCAGATTCTAATGACTTCACCACCACCCCACCTGGAAACCACCTGCCCCTACTGCGGGGTTGGCTGTGGTGTTTCTGCAAAGTTACGGGACGACAGCATCATCGCCGTATCCGGCGATAAAACCCACCCCGCCAACTACGGTGCCCTCTGTGTAAAAGGTTCAGCGCTCCACGAAACCATGGGCGACCACGGCCGGCTGCTCTACCCGTCTGTCAATGGTCAGCGGGTCGGCTGGGACACCGCCCTCGATACAGTGGCAAAGCGACTGAACGAGGTTCGCGAGGAACACGGCTCCGGCGCCATCGCCTTTTACCTGTCCGGACAATTGCTCACCGAGGACTACTACGTGGCCAACAAGCTGGCCAAGGGCTTTCTGGGCACTGGCAATGTGGATACCAATTCCCGGCTCTGTATGTCATCTGCCGTCGCCAGCTATAAGCGGGCTTTTGGTGCCGATGCAGTGCCCTGCAGTTACGAAGACCTGGATCACTGCGATCTGCTGATTCTGGTTGGCTCCAACGCTGCCTGGACCCACCCGGTACTCTATCGCCGGATGGCCGCCGCCAAAAAACGAAACCCTGCCATGCGGGTGGTGGTTATCGACCCGCGCCGCACGGCCAGCTGTGATCTCGCCGACCTCCATTTGCCGATCAGCCCGGGTGCCGATGGCTATTTATTTGTCGGTTTACTGGCATGGTTGCAGCAAACGGGGGCCAGCTGTTATGAGTATATAGCGCAGCACACCGAAGGCTATCGGGAGGCACTGGAAGCCGCCAATGCCATCTCTTTTGCAGAAACGGCCCGCCTGGTCGGGCTTGAAACGGACGTGCTGGAAACCTTTTACCAATGGTTCGCCGAAACGGACAAAACCATTACCTTCTACTCACAGGGGATCAACCAATCCTCCTCCGGCACTGACAAGGGCAATGCCATTATCAATTGCCACCTTGCCACCGGAAGAATCGGCAAGATCGGCGCAGGCCCGTTCTCGATTACCGGTCAGCCCAATGCCATGGGTGGCCGGGAAGTGGGCGGTCTGGCCAACCAGCTGGCTGCCCATATGGACTACAACCCCGGGGACTTGCGAACCGTGGCCGACTTTTGGGCTACCGACCAACTCTGTCAGCAGCCGGGCATGAAAGCAGTGGACCTGTTTGATGCCGTCGCCGACGGCAGGATCAAGGCAATCTGGATTATGGCGACCAATCCGGTGGTCAGCATGCCGGATGCCAATCGTGTCAGAGAGGCTCTGCAGCGCTGTGAAACCGTGATTGTCTCCGACTGCGTGACAGCCACAGACACGACCGCCACCGCCGATATTTTGCTGCCAGCCACCGGTTGGGGCGAGAAAAACGGCACCGTCACAAACTCCGAGCGCCGCATCTCAAGACAGCGAGCACTGATAAAACCCGTGGGTGAAGCAAAGGACGACTGGTGGATCATGACCCAGGTCGCACAAAGACTTGGGTTCTCGGAGGCGTTTCCCTACCGGTCACCGCGGGATGTGTTTGTTGAACATGCCGCATTGAGTGGTTTCAGGAACGGGGGCACGCGCATATTCAACATCAGCGGCCTCAGCGAACTGTCTGAACAACAATACAACGATCTCTCACCCATCCAATGGCCCGTCACGGCTGAATCTCCCGCGGGAACAACGCGCCTGTTCACTGAGGGCGGGTTCGTGACGGCATCCGGCAAGGCTCAGTTTATCGCCATTGCGCCCCGTCTGCCGGTTCAACCGCTCAGTGTGACCTATCCCTTTGCACTCAATACCGGAAGAATCCGCGACCAGTGGCACACCATGACGCGCACCGCCCGCGCCCAACGATTGCTCAATCATATCGATGCCCCCTTTGTGCTGGTTCACCCGGAAACAGCCCTTACAAATGAACTTGACGACGGAGATTTGGCAGAGGTGCGCACCGCCCATGGGGCCGTCCGGGTCGGCGTGATACTGGATGAAGGCATCGGGAAAAATCAGCTGTTTGTGCCGATTCACTGGAATGACCAGTTCGCCCGTCAGGCTCGMGTTTGCTCAGTGATTGCCCCRYTGACCGAYCCGGTGTCCGGGCAACCAGAATTCAAATTTACCCCCGCYGCRCTGAAAAAAGTGGCSACACCGGTTTGGGCAATGGTGGTCAGCAGGGAGMCSCTSGAMTGCAAYGAATTCATCGATTGGTCAATGACGCCACTGACAGAYAACAAGGGYTATTGYTACCGRTTTGCTGCCRCYGAGGGCTTYGACTGGCAAGCYTTTATCAGMCARCAGGGSTWYACCGGCAACTGCGCCCAWTACKCCGATACCGAACATAGGGACGAGCGTTTTATCTGYTACGARGGCGCATTGGTRCAAATGGCYATCTTCAGTCATCACAGYCTGTCRSWRATGCCKGCAACAAGCTGGTTACAGGGATTRCTCAGCCGGGAGATAACGTCYTCYCCGTGGCAATTGCTGGCRGGGATCGACATGRAYCAGMSCGAYCGGGGTAAATTGATATGYGCKTGCTTTGARGTCGGCGAAAAACAGATCCTGGCAGCCATWGTCGATGGGGCAAATTCCACAAARRCACTGGGAGAACAACTTAACTGCGGTACCAACTGTGGCTCCTGCATACCGGAGCTTAACAAACTGATCAACGAGACCCTGAATGTCGATGCCGCATAGATAACAGGGCAAAGCACGTATGACACGACTGGTCCCCGGCTACAATCTGAGCATGGTCGCTTCTCCAGRTGCTCGGGTRGTAGTYGGGGATTYATTTTTYCGYAARARACAGGYCCWATTCGCNANTCTGCGCYGGRCTTTCTGATTAAMCRRTRTTTGAAAATAAACTGGTGGCTTCCCCTGCCAGCCGCACCMCGGCACACGATGTCACTGCTACCGTTGCTCCCTTCCGGGCCTGGCGGGGTTCACAGCTGATCATTGCGAGGGGACCGGCAGAGGTCACCATAAAGAATCGGAGTCTTGTACAGAACTCCCGAAGGGTGGGCATTATGGTCCTTCGSAACCGCTATTTCAACCAYGATCGGGGNCTGGCACTCAATGCCGTCCTTGCCTAACATAGNCCTGTCTCCTATCACGCTATTGAGCAAKCTATGCCSYTYYTGAAAATGGYCTCTGTCAGYRYCCTGCTCAGCCTGTTGKTAATGGCCTGYGGYCAGGGRGAGAGCAACACCGCCAGYGGYAACCGRCAGGGAATACTCCACCTCGGCAATGGCACTGAYCCCCAGGARCTGGATCCGCATATTGTCACGGGGGTKCCSGAGCACAATATYCTCACGGCCCTCCTCGAAGGGCTYGTGCTGAAAGAYCCTTCAACACTKGAACCKRTTCCCGGYGTRGCWACCCRYTGGGAGATCAGCGCCGAYGGCAWGCGYTAYMSRTTTTACCTGCGCGATGAYGCACGCTGGTCMAACGGYGAYCCYGTCACRGCCSRGGATTTYGCCTGGTCCTGGTGGCGGGCRCTGCAGCCCKCGCTCGGCAATCAATACGCCTAYATGCTGTTTGCCATCAAAAATGCGGARGCGTATTTCAGGCAGGAGYTGASKGATTTTTCCGCYGTGGGTATCAATGTTRTMGACGACCATACRCTGGAGGTTGAGCTKGCCAACCCAACACCCTACTTCCTGCAATTGCTCGAYCAYTACAGTTACTTTCCAYTGCAYCGCGCCACCATTGAAAAATTTGGCCCGCCCGACCAACGSGGCAGYCTCTGGACWMGSCCCGGCAATTTTGTCGGCAATGGCCCYTTCTCCCTGACYGRATGGCAACTSTTCAARCGKGTKRTKGTGGAAAAGAAYCCCCAYTAYTGGGAYGCTGAAAACGTGTCGCTCAATGCCATCCACTTCTAYCCYACGGAAAACATCACYACCGAGGARCGGATGTTTCGCTCCGGGCAACTGCACCGCACCGCCACCGTGCCGATCGATAAACTGGCGGTCTAYCGGCGGGATCATCCCGGGCTGCTGCACACCCATCCGTATCTCGGCAATTATTTCTATCGCATCAATACCCAGGTGCCACACCTCAGCGACAAACGGGTTCGCAGGGCGCTGGCCATGAGTATCGACAGGGAGGCGATTGTCCGGCAGGTCACGAAGGGCGATGAGCTGCCGGCCTACACCTTTACGCCGCCGGATACGCTGGGCTACACCGCCCCCGATGGCTTTACCTATGACCCGGCCCGGGCGCGGGTACTGCTGGCGGAAGCGGGTTACCCCGGTGGCGAAGGTTTTCCGGTTACCGAGTTACTGTTCAACACTTCAGAGGGACACCATAAAATTGCCGTGGCTATCCAACAGATGTGGTACAAGGAGCTGGGTATCAAGGTGAGTCTCCACAATCAGGACTGGAAAGTGTTTCTGAACTCGGTTAACGGTGGAAACTATGGCATTGCCCGGGCGGGCTGGATTGGCGATTACGTGGACCCCAACACCTTTCTCGATATGTGGATAACCGACGGCGGCAATAACCGCACCGGCTGGTCCAGTGCCCGCTTCGACCAGCTGATACTGGAGGAAGCACCCAGAGCAGAGACGCGCGAGGAGCGCTACCGTCTGATGCGTGAGGCGGAAGCGCTGTTACTGGAGGATATGCCGATTATTCCGATTCATATCTATACCAGCAAAAGCCTGGTGCACCCCGCACTTAAAGGGCTTGAACCGAATATACTCGACTACACCCTGTACAAAAACCTGTCTCTCGATAACCTGTCTCTCGATAAGAAGCCGGCTGCAGAGTTGCCACACTGATGTTGCGCTTTATTCTGAGTCGGATATTACAGGCCATTCCGGTATTACTGGTGGTTATCACTGCCACTTTCCTGCTGGTGCGATGCGCGCCGGGCGGCCCGTTCAGCGCGGAAAAGGCAGTGCCGCCGGAAGTGGTCAGGGCGCTGGAGGCCCAGTACCGACTCGACCAGCCAATCTGGCAACAATACCTGAGCTACCTAGGGGATCTCGCCCAGGGTGAATTTGGCCCCTCCTTCCGCTACCCGGGGCGAACTGTCAACGAGCTGATTGCCGGGGGACTACCCATCACTGCCGAACTGGCATTTTATGCCATGCTGGTGGCTATCCTGATCGGTGTCTGTGCCGGCGTGATAGCGGCACTGCGACCCAACACCCCCCAGGATTACCTGCCCATGTCGGCGGCCATGCTGGGTATCTGTATGCCCTCTTTTCTGATGGGGCCTTTGCTGGTGCTGGTCTTTGGGATCTGGCTGGAATGGCTGCCGGTATCCGGTTGGGGCGAGCTCGCCGGTGACAAGATATTGCCGGCGATTACCCTCGGTACCGGTTACGCCGCCTATATCGCCAGACTGAGTCGCGGCGGCATGCTGGAGGTAATGACCCAGGATTACATTCGCACCGCCCGGGCCAAAGGTCTGCCGGAACGGGTGGTGGTGCTGAAACACGCCCTGCGCGGCGGACTGATACCCGTGGTGGCCTTTCTCGGCCCGGCGTTTGCGGGACTGCTGAGCGGTTCCTTTGTGGTCGAAACCATCTTCCAGATACCCGGTCTGGGTCGATTTTATGTGCAGGCAGCGTTCAACCGCGACTACACCATGATTCTCGGTACAACGGTTTTTTTCGCGACGCTGATCGTCCTGTTTAATCTGTTATCCGATATTGTTGCCGTGTGGATCAATCCAAAATTGCGCCACCAACTGAGCAGGTCCCGCTGATGGTAAATCCCATACCAGCAGCATCGGCTTCGGAAAAAGGGACGTCGCTCTGGCGCGATGGCTGGGTGCGGCTGCGCAAAAATCATCTGGCCCTGTTTGGCCTCGCTGTCATAGCCTTCTTCTGTGTCATCGCACTGCTGACACCCTGGATAGCCCCCTACGGCTACGAGCAGCAGAACCTGCAACTGGGGGCCTCACCGCCATCGGCAGCACACTGGCTGGGCACGGATATCTTTGGCCGGGATATGCTGACCCGCATCATGTACGGCAGTCGCGTCTCTCTGCTGGTGGGCTTTGTTGCCACTGGCGTGGCGCTGGTCATCGGCGTGCTCTGGGGTACCGTGGCCGGCTATGCCGGCGGACGCGTGGATGCTGTGATGATGCGGCTGGTAGATATTCTCTATGCCCTGCCCTTTATGATCTTCATTGTGCTGCTTATGGTGGTATTCGGCCGCAATATTCTGTTGCTGTTCCTGGCGATTGGTGCGGTGGAATGGCTCACCATGGCGCGCATAGTCCGGGGGCAGGTACAGAATCTTCGCCATCAGGAATTTATTGAGGCGGCTTTTTCGATGGGCCTGTCCCGCTGGATCATCATTCGCCGACACCTGATCCCGAATACACTGGGCCCGGTCATTGTCTACACCACCCTGACCATTCCCAATGTGATGCTGCTGGAAGCCTTCCTCAGTTTTCTCGGGCTGGGCATCCAACCGCCCCAGAGTTCCTGGGGATTACTGATTTCCCACGGCGTCGAGAGCATGGAGGAATACCCCTGGCTGTTGATATTCCCGGGGCTGGCATTATCCATCACCCAGTTCGCACTCAACTTCCTCGGTGATGGCCTACGGGATGCCCTGGACCCCAAAGCATCAAAGGATTAGTTGAGCAGGAAATATTTAAACTTATTTATCACAAAAAACCTGTATCTTTATGATTTATAAAATAATATGACGCTTTTAAATGTTGATAACCTGAACGTCCATTTCCACACCCGTGCGGGGGTAATGAAGGCGGTGGACGGTGTCAGCTTTTCCGTAGATCAAGGGGAAATACTGGCCATCGTGGGTGAATCCGGTTCAGGCAAATCAGTGACCTGTTACAGCCTGCTGAACTTGATACCCCAACCACCGGGAAAAATTGAGTCGGGGATTGCACTGTTTGAAAGCCGAGACTTGCTGAGCATGCAACCGGACACTCTGCGCCGGATCAGAGGCAACGAAATCGGAATCATTTTTCAGGATCCTATGACATCGCTAAACCCCTACATGACCGTGGGGGAGCAGCTGATTGAACCACTCTTATACCATCGAAACCTGAACCGTCAGCAGGCCCTGAAACGCGCTGTAACAATGCTCGACGAAGTGGGTATTGCCGACCCGGAAACGCGCATTCATAGCTATCCACACGAGTTCTCGGGTGGGATGCGTCAACGGGTAATGATCGCAATGGCGATGATTGCCGAACCGAAACTGTTGATCTGTGATGAACCGACCACAGCACTCGATGTGACCATACAGGCCCAGATCCTCTCCCTGATCAAGGCACTGCAAAAGCGGCGCAATATCGCCGTCATTTTTATCAGCCACGACCTGGCTGTTGTGGCCAGCCTGGCGGACCGGGTGGCCGTGATGAAGGAAGGCAGAATCGTTGAGACAGGGCCGGTCGACGATATTTTCCAGAAGCCCCGTTCAGACTATACCAGGACACTACTGGCATCGATTCCATCGGGCAGTAAACCCCATCCGTCTCAGCCCAGCGATCAACCATTGCTGCTGATTGACCGCTTGACCACCTGTTTCGCGGATAACAGCGGAGGATGGCTAAGCCGACAGAAAGCGGACAAAAAAGCTGTAAACGAGGTATCCCTGACTATTCAGCGCGGCGAGATTCTCGGGCTGGTGGGTGAGTCCGGTTCCGGCAAATCGACACTGGGCAGATCCATATTGCAGCTGGTACCGGTGACCAGTGGCACTGTGATATTTGATGGCACGGATCTGGTGGGCCTCCGGCAGAAACGGATGACTCCACTGCGCCGCCGGATGCAGATGATTTTTCAGGACCCCTACGCATCCCTCAACCCTCGTATGACCGTCTTTGACTGCCTCGCAGAACCGCTGCTCTACCACGGCCTGGCAACCCGAAAAACGGTAACGGCACAGGTATTGGCACTGATGGACGATGTGGGACTGGCCAGAGCGGCAATTCGCAAATACCCCCACGAGTTTTCAGGGGGCCAGCGGCAACGCATCGCGATTGGCCGGGCCATCGCCACCAAACCGGAATTGATTATCGCTGATGAACCGGTTTCGGCACTGGACGTGACGATTCAGGCGCAAATACTGGTCTTGATCCTGGCACTGGTGGAGAAACACAACCTGACCATGCTGTTTATTTCCCACGACCTGTCTGTGGTGCGCTATATCGCCGATCGCATCGCCGTGATGCATCACGGCGAACTGGTGGAAATTGCCGAGACCGAGACCCTATTTGCCAATCCCGGGCACGACTACAGCCGCAAACTGCTATCGGCAATACCTGCGCCCTACATTACCAATAAGCCCCCTACAGAACTGGCTTAAACAGCACGCCACTGCACTCTCCTATGCACTACACAGCGCCGAAAATCAGTCCGACAAATAGTACTCGATTGTCGACACCACCCGGACTTTCATGATGTGGGGATTGTTGGTATCCCTTGGTGTGATGCTGAACTGTCCCTGTGAGGCGCGCTTGATTTTACCCAGCTCGCTCTGTGAATCTTCTGCAAATTTTTCCGCCACCTGACGTGCCTCACGGGTGGCCTCCTCGATCATCGCCGGTTTCACCTCGTTTAACCGGGTAAAAAGAAACTCGGGGCGGCTCTGATAGTTCCCCCCGGTAAATACGATACCCTGCTTTCCCAACTCGGAAAGGGAGGCCATCAGAGACCTGACCTGATCCACCCGGGAAGAATAAATAGTCACCGTCTGGTTAGCAGTGAACCGGAATTCAGCGCGGGTACCACTGTCGTATTCCCGGGCTGACTTATCGGTAATTGCCGGCAAAGAGACACTGACCTCGCTGGCCTCCAACCCGCTATCCAGCAGGAACTGGCGGATTTTGCCGGTACTGTCCTCAATTGAGTTGTAAAGCTGCTCCAGATCATTGCTCGCTTCAGCAAACACTATCGGCCAGATAACCACATCTGCAGGATATTCCCGCTCGGAAAGCCCCTTAACGTTGACGCTTCGTTCGTATTCCTTGAATTGAATAAGCGCATTGCCCAGCAGGTAACCCAGTGAGGTCAACCCTGCGATCATTGCCACGCCCAGAATCAAGGCACTGAAGCGGGTACCACTCAACATTTTAGTCATACGCTATCTCACTGGTTATCAATCGCCATTGAAGCATCATTATTCTTTATCGGCAGCCACGGTATCAACCAACAGCGCCCGCTGCTTTCTGGGCCGGTAAATATTGATCAGATTGCCCGCAAGCATCAAGCCCGCCCCCAACAACAGGACCATATCAAAAGCCTCGCGATAAAACAGAATGCCCACTAATCCGATTAACGGCAAACGCAGAAAATCCAGCGTCACGACGATACCCGCATCCGATGTTTTCATGGCTGTGGTTATACAGAAGTGGGCCGTCAGCGCCGTCACCCCGACAATAAAAAGCCACCACCATTGCTCTGGATAACGCGGCAGGCTCCAGTTGGGCAAAGCCAGCGCAAGGCTGACTGGCATCTGAACCAGGCACATATAGAACAGAACCGTCAGTGGATGTTCACTGCGGGACAATGATTTGGTGGCCACATACGCACATGAAAAACTTAGCGCCGAGGCCAGCACGACCAACGAGGCCAGCTCAAGTATTTCAATACCCGGCTTGAGAATAACTACCACGCCGGCAATACCCAATGCCACTGCCAGCATGCGCCTCGGTGTCAGCTGTTCGCCCAGGAACACCGCTGCAATGATGGCCACCCAGAAGGGTACTGTGAATTCCAGCGCAAACACCTGGGCCAGCGGCAACAGACCAATACCCAGAAACCAGCCATACTGGCCCCCAAAGTGAAACAGGTTTCTCACAATATGGAGCTTTGGTCGCTGTGTGATGAAGTGTTTCTTGCCGCCAACCCGGTAAATAATGACAGAAATGATCGCCAGACCAATCACACTGCGGATGAACAGGGTCTGGAATGTATCGACACTACCGGATAACTCCCGTGCCCCCACCGCCATCAGCGACAGTGACAGCAAAGCGCCCATCATCCATAGAACAACCATTAGCTCACCTGATCTGCTTTTCCAGAGTAATCGACCACCCGCCTGACGGGCTGTTTATGCCATCGCACAGCAACCGTGGATCACCTCGAGTGATCAGTCTCTGTATTGAGTTCAGCCTCAATCGGCTCGTCGGGCATCATTTCCAATGCCGAGGGCGTTGTGCGAACCATGGCAACAAACTGTCCGGCATTTTCCAGTACCTCCACTTGCACCTCGCGAAGTTTGATGACTGTATATAGCGCCAACAGCATCTGCATCAGCGCAAAAAATACCGGCAGCGCGTGGGGACCGAGGGAGTCCATAAGCTGACCGGCTAATGCCGGCCCAAATGCAGCACCAATCCCGTGGATCAACAACAGGGTGCTGCCACCGGGCAAAATATCGTCATGGTCCAGGTGATCCACCAGGTGGGCTACCGCCACCGGATAGATGAAAAATGCCATCCCGCCATAAAGGACCGAAGCGGCCAGAAACAGCCCCATCATGTTGGAGAAAAAGGACATCAGCAGCGCCGCAATGGCAGCCAGGGCGCTGGCAAAAGCCAGCACCCTGCGACGGTCGTGGCGATCGGAATAACGACCCAGTGGGTATTGAAAAATGGCACCGCCGATAATCACGCAACTGATGAAGGTGGCAATGCCACTATTATCAAGGCCCACACGACCGGCATAAAGCGCGCCCATGCCCCAGAAAGCTCCCATGGAAAGGCCAGAGAACACGGCGGCCATCAGGGCTACCGGTGCCAGCCCCCACAACCTTTTCAGCTTCATTTTCGGAGCATCAGAGAATACTGGCTGTGCCATCCGCGTCCAGGTAATTGCCGTCACACTGAGGCAGATCAGAATCGCAGACACGGCAAAAAGGGTGAAAGCGGTTGGCGCAGCCAGGTGGAGAAATTGTTGCGCCAGTGCCAGGGCAATCAGTGTCACCATCATATAAATGGCAAAGACCCGGCCCCTGTTCTCGGGGGATGTCTGACCGTTCAACCAGCTCTCAATCACGGTGTAGAGAATGACCAGGCTGGCACCTGTCATGACCCTCAACAGCAGCCAGATGTAGGGATCAAGAAACAGCACATGCAGTAGCGAAAAACAGGCGGTAAATGCCGCACAAAAGGCAAACGTACGAATATGACCGATACGATTGATCAAAGGCAATGCCAGGTGAGTGCCGACAAAAAAACCGAAAAAATAGCCGGACATAATGAAACCCAGCATACTATCCGAATAGCCTTCAACCGTGCCGCGCAGGGCCAGTAAGGTATTGAGCAGGCCGCTACCAACCAGCAATAGTGCAATACTGGCCAGCAACGCGCAGATCGGGAAAATCAATCTCAGCATGGCAGGTCCGTTGTTCCTGAAAGGGGCTCGGCAAGGTTAGGGGCAGACCGTGGATGATGCAAATAAATACCCGTAAATCCATCGGATATTTGGCACTATGATAATGTGAAATACCACCTATGCAGGACCAGTGGATGAAACGTTGCCTAATCGGTGTGGAACAACTTCAACAGCACCTTGCAGGCAAGGTGGTCATTTTTGATTGCCGGTTTTCATTGACGGATCCCGGCGAGGGGCTGAGCGCCTATCAACGGGGCCACATTCCCGGCGCTGTTCACCTGGATATGGAAAAAGATTTATCCGGACCCAGGGGGCTACACGGCGGCCGACACCCGTTACCCGATCCGGTGGCGTTCACGAACCGCATGCGCGCATCCGGTGTAACCAGGGACTCGCTGGTGATCGCCTATGATGACAACCGACTGGCAGGTGCCGCCCGCCTGTGGTGGCTTTTGCGCTATTTTGGACACCCGCAGGTGCGCATTCTCGACGGGGGCATCAAGGCATGGCTGGCCGCCGGATTACCGGCGAATACAACCATCCCGAAAAATGCAGTGGCGGGTGATTTTCTCGCCATTGAAAATGCTGCCATGACCGCGACATACCCTGATATCAAACAATCCGGCAGGGATAACGCATCTGCACTGATCGACGCCAGGGAAGCACCCCGCTATCGCGGTGAAGAGGAACCGATCGATCCGATCGCCGGCCATATACCCGGCGCAATCAATGTGCCCTGGCAGCAGTTTGTCGATGTGGATGGCAACATGCTGCCGATCGAACAACAGCGTCTTGTCTGGCAAAAACTGACATTGTCGCCATCGCCAGTGGTTTATTGTGGCTCGGGAGTAACCGCCTGTGTCGATTTGCTGTCACTGGCAATGATCGGGGTCGAGTCTGCAAAACTCTATCCGGGTAGCTGGAGCGACTGGTGCAGTTACCCCGATTCAATTATTGAGACATCACCCCATTCATGATCATTGCGTCGATTCTGTTTATTGCAGGGCTCGCAGCATGGTTTATCAGCACCATCGCCGCTGGCGGCGCAGCCATGTTGATGATTCCCCTGGTTGCACTGCTGCTTGGCCCGCAAACCGTGGCACCGGCAATCAGCCTGGGCGCCTTTCTGGCAAACCCTTCCCGCGCCTGGCTGTTCAGGCATAGTGTCGATTGGCAGGTATGCCGCTGGATGATTCCCGGTAGCCTGTGTGGAGCGATACTCGGCGCCTGGACCTTTAGCCAGATTCCGGTTTTCTGGATACAACTGGCGTTGGCGCTGTTTTTAATTTCAACGGTATTTCAGTACCGTTTTGGCAAATCCAGCCGCTCTTTTGAGATGCGGCGCCAGTGGTTCTTTCCGCTGGGACTCGGCGTTGCCTTCCTGTCCGCACTGGTGGGTGGAACCGGGCCGGTGCAAAACCCCTTTCTGCTGAACTACGGCCTGCAGAAAGAGCAGCTTATTGCCACAAAAGCAATCAACTCGCTGGTCCTGCAACTCACCAAACTGCTGGCCTATACCGGATTCGGCGCCATGACCCTGGAAGTTGCCGGTTATGGCCTAGTGATTGGGTTGGGTGGTGCCCTGGGTGTATGGTGTGCCCGACACCACCTGAAAAAGGTAGATGAGCATCGTTTTCGGGTCTATACGCTCACTCTCATGCCGATCTGTGGTGTGGTGATGCTACTGGATGCCTTTTTCTAGTCGTGAAAGCCTCTGGCAGGTAGGAGGAAAACTGGCTGCATAGCGGCCCATCACCTATGCTTTATGAAAATTGTGATTATCGAAGTTCATGAAAACGAGGATTGCAAATGAAAAATCAGGATCAGATTATTGAGTTACTCAATAAGATTATGGAATTTGAGCTCGCAGGTGTGGTTCGTTACAACCACTACGCGCTGATGGTTTATGGCTACAACCGCATTCCCATCGTGAGCTGGCTGAGGGAGGAAGCCGACAACAGTCTTGTCCACGCTCAGGCAGCAGGAGAAATGATCACTGCTCTGGGTGGCCACCCGTCACTGGCCATCGGGCCGCTACTTGAAACCCATCGGCATGATATCGGCGACATTCTTCGGGAATCAATGGAGCAGGAAGCCCTGGCGAAAGCCCTCTATTACGAACTACTGGCGCTCGTCAAAGACAATTCCGTCATGCTAGAAGAGTATGCCCGGCAAAAAATAGCAGAAGAAGAAATGCACGCGGCAGAAGTTGACAAGATGCTGCGCAAGCCGGGCGATATCAAGTCGTTCAGTAACTGAGTTTCTCTCCGATCATTCCGGCTGATCGAGCCGGAATGAAACGCCCGTTCCCTTGAGACTGCAATACCCACCCGGGTTTTTGATGAGGTATTGTTGATGATAGTCCTCTGCATAATAGAACGGGCAGGACAAACTGATTTCTGTGGAGATCGGGGGGAAATCATGCTGTTGCAATTCACGTTGAAACGCGTCACGTGATTTGCCCGCCAACTGGTGTTGTGTTTCATCGAAGCAGTAGATGGCTGAACGATACTGGGTTCCCCTGTCATTGCCCTGACGCATCCCCTGTGTGGGATCATGGGATACCCAGAACAACTCAAGCAGTGTTGCCAGGCTGATCACGTCCGGATCAAAAACCACCAGAACCACTTCGGTATGGCCGGTTAATCCCGAGCAGACTTCTTCATAGGTAGGATTTTCGGTGTAACCACCGGCATAGCCCACTGCCGTGCTATAGACACCGGGTTGCGTCCAGAAAAGACGCTCAGCCCCCCAGAAACAGCCCATACCGAGAATGATTTTTTGCATACCACCGGGAAAAGGGGCCTTGAGCGGATGGCCTGTAGCCAGATGCCGGTTGTTAACCACCAGCGGCTCAGCGCGGCCAGGCAGTGCCTGCTCGGGACTGACCATCTGTGCTTTATGGGAATAATCAAACATATCTCGGCTCCTGTGTTGCGCTTGCCACCATGAATCTACTGTCCTAATCTCTGCTGACCTGGATCAGGAGCACATTACCCATGATTGAACTCTACACTGCTGCCACACCCAATGGCCACAAAGTCAGCATCGCACTTGAAGAACTGGATCTGCCCTATGACATGCACGTGCTCAGCCTGAGCGATAATGAACAAAAGCAGCCCTGGTACCTTGCACTCAATCCCAATGGCAGAATTCCCACTATTGTAGATCGTGCCAATGACAATTTTACGGTTTTTGAGTCGGGGGCCATATTGATCTATCTGGCGGAGAAAACCGGACAGTTGCTATCGAGCGATCCAAAGGAGCGGTCTCGTACTCTGCAGTGGCTGATGTTCCAGATGGGTGGTATCGGCCCGATGATGGGCCAGGCGAACGTCTGGTACCGTTACTGGAATGAAACCTATCAACCGGCAATCGATCGTTATCAAAACGAGGTAAAACGTCTCTTTGGCGTTTTGGACAACCACCTGGAAGGCAGACAGTTTCTCACCAATGAGCTGAGTATCGCCGATATCGCCAATTGGGCCTGGGTACGAATTTACGACTGGTCCGGGATTGACATCAAACCCTTTCCCCACTTGCAACGATGGGTTGAACGGCTGGACGAGCGGCCCGCTTTCCAACGGGGGATCAACCAGCCCGCCGCTGAATACGAACAGGAAGACAAGGCGACTTCCTTTGTTAAGGGGGCCCGCAATATGCTGACCAAATGACAGCGCTATCCTGAACGATTAATGCGCAGACTACGAATTGTCCTCGCGAGGGTACGTGCGTCAGGTGTTTCGCCAGCATAGCGCATGGTTTCATACATTCGCGTCACGTCAATCAGTTCTCTGGCTACTTCCGGTTTGGATTCAGCAACGCGCTGCGCATAATCTCTCGGCCCTTCACCCACCTGTCTGGGAAAACCGGCTTTTTCAAGTTTTTGGCAAAGCCGGAGAAACTCCCGGTCCAACTGATTCCGGGACCGCTCAGAACGACGCGGCAGCAGTATCCAGAAACCCAGCAAAAGCAGTAAACCGCCACCCACTCCAGTCAGGGCCAGCGCGATTCGCCAGAGCGAGTTGTCACCCAGCAGGTTGCGCAGAAAAGCGGTCTGTATCTGGTCGTAACCCAGCACCCACAGGGCCCAGTTGTAATTGAGCGACTCGATCTGCAAACGCAGTTGATTCAGCCAGCCAATATGGCGAAAGCGCACCAGCGAAACCGGTGAGTCCGCTAAAAAATCAGTCTCGCTACCCAACACCGACTGCAAATCCTGCTCGATACGTTGAGGGGCAACGACGGCGGTCGGATCAACCCTGATCCAACCCCTACCCTCCAGCCAGATTTCTGCCCAGGCATGGGCATCGTATTGACGTACGACCAGGTAGTCGTCGGGGTGGCGTTCGCCACCCTGATAACCGGCAACCACCCTTGCCGGGATGCCGGCAGCTCGCATAAAAAACACGAAACTGCCGGCAAAATGCTCGCAGAAACCCCGCTGACTATCGAACAGAAACTCGTCCACAGAATGTTTGCCCAGTAGTGGCGGTTGCAACGTGTAGACGAACTCACTGCTGTATAGCGTCAACACCCTCGATACCAGTTCAAGATCATCGCTGACCGTCTTGCGCCAGCGACTGGCCAGCTCCCGGGTTCGGGGGTTAAATTCTTCAGGAAGCTGTAGATAGACTGTCCGGTGTTGAGGGGCCAGCCCTTGAGGTTCGAGACGATGCTCAGGCCAACTGTTGACCCGATACTGCTTTTTACTCCGCAGGGGATAGGCAGAAATCAGGCGATAATCCCTGGTCAGGCCAACACCCTCACTGTCAGGTTTCGGTGTGTCGAGGGCATAGAGCCAACGCTGCTGAGTGGGTTCGATTACCACACTGAATGTCAGGGGCTCACCCTTCCGTTCAATGAGCTGATCCCAGCTTTTAGGGGGTTCCCCATACCATTGCACAAGGCCGCTGTCCTGAAAACGGGAAAGTGGAGACCTGGACCAGGTGCGTCCGTCGAACTCGGCAAGCACCAGTCCCCGCCAGTAGAGATTTTGCTGGGAAGGAATCGCACCTTCAAAGCTCACCCGGAAAGCCAACTCACCGGAGCGGCCCAACCGGCTGAAGTCACCGGGAGACATCGTATCAGTGACACCTGTTTTGGCGCTTTGCTGTTGCATTGGCACCGACCACAGTGCACCGAGTCTCGGCATAAAGATAAATAACAGCAACATGAGCGGCAGCGCCTGCGCCATAATGGCCATCGCCTTACCTAACGGACGCAGCTGCCCTCCGTCAGCGTCACTGCC
Source organism: Porticoccus sp. (assembly GCA_002733125.1). Lineage (GTDB taxonomy): Bacteria > Pseudomonadota > Gammaproteobacteria > Pseudomonadales > Porticoccaceae > Porticoccus. The sequence goes on along the minus strand of NVUM01000002.1, from coordinate 18,796 downwards.
ATGCAGACCGAGCAATGCTGCCAGAACCAGTGACAGGCAACCGATGATATAGAGGGTGTTACCGATAGATTGATCAAACAATGCATCCAGTGCAGTGATAAAAAAGGCCAGGAAAACTACCAGATAGGCGTCGCGACGGTGGTGCATTTCAAGCAACTTTAAAAGGTAAGCCGAAACCAGCAGTGCCACCATAGGCTCAAGTCCAACCGGACTGCCGTACTCTACCACCAGCCCCGCCAAACAAAGCCCCAACAGACCCGTTTTAATCAGCCGGGAGGGAGGGCGCCAGGCGCTCCGATAAAGCTGGATTCGCCATATTGTGGCCACCGACGCTGCCAGCAATATCCAACTGGGCAAATGATCTGCATGGAGAACAATTACGCCAGCAAAGGCCACCAGCAGCCAGAACAGGCCGTTTCGGTGAATTTTCCAGACAGGCGATGTCACCGCTCCCCTCCCCGGTCTGACAGGCCAAACAGGGCCAACTCCCGAAGCACCTGAAGTCGATGTGAATCCGTGGTATTTGGCGCAATGGTCAAACCAGGCAGCTTCAGTCCATAGGGGACGTCCAATGGCACAATACTGAGCAGGAGGCCACAGAGCCTCGACAATCTGGCTTCGGTATCGAGCCCGGGAAATGCATCCCAATCCAGCCAGAGCCGCTCGTCCTGGGCCGAGCCATAATGTTTCGTATATAACCCCTGCTCTCTGGCAAACTGCTTCCAGGCAATGCGTTTCGGCGAGTCGCCGGGGCGGTAATCACTCAGCCCGGTAAAATCCTCACCGCCCTCAAACACCTGCACTATTAATCCATCATCTCCGTCTACAGGACTGACCGTGGTTTGTCGATTCAGCGCGGTCTGTGGTGAAGGATATACCAGGCAACGGATATCGAGGTCTATCTGTGTCCAGACTTTGAACAGACCTAACGGATAGAGACTCTCCACGTGCAACCGACCGGGATCAATCAGCCCCCTGCTGGCGGGGACAAAGCCCAGCTTTGCCCGCGCTTCCTGAGTCGCCGCTATGCCAATGGCAACCGGTTCATGCCCGGCAAATGCCAGGATAAGGCTTTCACGCAGACGTTTACCCGATTGATGAAACACCAGCTCTATCGTCAGCGGGTGTCCGGCATATCCTGCACTTACTCGCGAACAACTGATATTGAGGCCAGACAAATTCGCAAAGCTATGCAGAATGGCCACCACAAAAATTGCTGTCAGCAGGCAGGTAATACCGAATACCAGATTATTTTCATAATTGGTGGCCACCAGCCAGCAAAGCAATATCAGCAACAGAAATGAAAATCCCGCTTTGGAGGGAAAGATGAAAAGACTGCGAGTATTCAGTTTTACCTGCCGGGCTGGGGGCATGCGGTGTGCCAACCAACGTGCGTAGAGGTGCTGAAAAAATTGCCTGAATCGACTGATCATGACGGCCTTTTTTTGTCCTGCTGCATGGGGCAAGATGCTTCCACTTCATGCAGCCAACTACATCGTCCGCTGTTTGTCTAAAGAATATCCACTGAGTTCAGCACCAGACTGGCAAGCACATCGCCATCGTGATTGGCGCACTCCCCCGCACCGCGCAACCGATGACCTGCAACGGCCGGAAATACTGCCTGAATATCCTCGGGAATCACATATTGCCGGCCATGGATCAGGGCCCAGGCGCGGGCACATTGCAGTGCGGCTAATGCACCGCGTGGAGACAACCCGTAGTAAAAAACGGGGTCATCGCGGGTAAATTGCACGAGGCGTTGCAGGTAGTCCACCAGATTTTCAGCCACTTTGACATCAGCTACGTGTTGCTGAATCTGCAACAGCTGCTTTGCTGGCAATAATGTTTTGATCTCTGCCAGTCGACTGCGGGGATTAACCCCTGACAACAATGCCCGTTCGGAGCGTGGGTCCGGATAACCCAGCTCAATGCGCATCAGAAAGCGATCCAGTTGTGACTCCGGCAATGGATAGGTCCCCGATTGCGTCAGCGGGTTCTGGGTGGCTATCACAAAAAATGGGTGCGGTAACGGGCGGGTTTCGCCTTCCACCGTCACTTGGCCCTCCGCCATTGCTTCCAGTAATGCACTCTGGGTTTTTGGTGTCGTGCGGTTTATTTCATCGGCGAGCAGCAATTGGCTGAATACCGGGCCGGGGTGAAATTCAAACTGTCCCCGATTTCGGTCATAAACAGAAATGCCCAATATGTCGGCAGGTAACAGGTCACTGGTGAATTGAACACGATTGTAGGAGAGGCCCAGAACGGCTGCCAGCCCCTGTGCCAGGGTGGTTTTTCCCATACCCGGCATATCTTCGATCAGCAGGTGCCCACCGGCAAACAGACAGGTAATCGCCAGCCGGATCTGCTCATCCTTACCGATCAACACCCTGCCGATAGAGGTGACCAATTTGTCTACCACCTGACGCATATTGTTCACTTCCATTTCCAGTGTGACTATGAGGATGGAATCAGATAGCAGTCAAACCATGCAACAGATCGTTCTTGATATCCTCAATGTCTTCGAGGCCAACGGCAACACGGATCAGGTTTTCAGTGATGCCCGAGGCCTTTTTCTGTTGATCGTTCAAGCGGCCGTGGGTCGTTGTTGCGGGATGGACAATGGTCGTCTTTGCATCACCAAGGTTGGCTGTCAACGACAGTATTCGGGTGCTGTCGATAACCTTCCAGGCCTGCTCCCGACCGCCTCGCACCCGAAATGAAAGCACACCACCAAATCCGCGCTGCTGCCGCGCAGCGAGCTGGTGACCGGGATGATCGGGCAGTCCGGCATAAAACACCTGCTCAACAGCCGGTTGCTGCTGCAACCACTCTGCCAACAGCTGTGCATTGACGGAGTGTGCATCCATTCTTAACCTCAGCGTCTCAAGACCCTTGAGAAATACCCAGGCATTAAAGGGGCTCATGGTGGGCCCGGCACTGCGAATAAAAGACAACACTTCATTGACCAGCTCGCTGCGACCACAAACCACCCCACCGAGGCAGCGTCCCTGGCCATCGAGGTATTTGGTTGCGGAGTGAATCACCAGATCGGCACCCAATGCGATCGGTTTTTGCAGGGCCGGGGTGCAAAGACAGTTGTCGACAACAAAAAGTACATCCTCTGCGCGGGCCAATTCAGCGAGTGCAGTAATATCCGCCACTTCACAGAGTGGATTGGAGGGCGTCTCCAGAAATAGCAGTTTCGTTTCAGGCCGTATCGACTGTTTCCACAAGGCGAGGTCGGTGACTGGCACAAAGGTGGTTTCCACACCCATCTTGCTCAGGTATTTATCGAGCAATACCGTGGTCGTTCCAAACACGTCTCGTGAGCAGACCAGATGATCGCCGCTTTTTAAAAAGGCCATACAGGTGCTCAGGATAGCGGCCATTCCCGATGAGGTCGCGACGGCTTGTTCAGCCCCTTCCAGAGCCGCAATGCGCTCTTCAAAAGCCCGCACTGTCGGGTTGGTATAGCGGGAATAGACATTACCTGGTTGATCGCCGGAGAATCGCGCCGCGGCCTCGGCGGCACTGGCAAAGACGTAACTCGATGTCAGAAACAATGCTTCACTGTGCTCGCCCTCTGCAGAGCGATGCTGGCCGGCACGGACAGCCAGTGTATCCAGTCCGGCTTCAGCTAGAGAATTATCAATATCGTCAGCTGCTTTCATTACCTGAGTTCCATTTCCGAGTTATGCAGGCCAATGACCTCACCATTCCCCGAGGATGCCGATTTACCCTTTTTTGAATTGCTCTTGGCTTTATCGTTGCGAACTGATTCGAGTCTGTCCAGATAGGCCTGATTGACATCACCCGTAACATAAATACCGTCAAAGACAGCACAATCAAAGAACACAATACCGGAATTGCCCTCTTTGGCACTGGCGATAAGGTCTTCCAGATCCTGATAGATCAACCAGTCAGCACCGATCAGCGTGGCGACCTCCTGCTCGGTTCTGTCATGGGCAATCAACTCCCGTGCAGATGGCATGTCGATACCATAGACATTGGGATAGCGAACCGGCGGCGCGGCCGATGCCACATAGACTTTGCTGGCACCCGCCTCACGGGCCATCTGAATGATCTCCCTGGACGTAGTGCCCCGGACAATCGAGTCATCCACCAACAAAACATTTTTTCCCTTGAATTCCAGCCGTACCGGGTTCAGTTTCTGTCGCACAGACTTCTTGCGCTCCTTCTGTCCCGGCATAATAAATGTCCGCCCGATATAACGATTCTTCATGAACCCTTCGCGAAATTTAACCTGTAGGTGTTCAGCGATAGCCTGGGCAGCCACCCGGCTGGTATCCGGCACAGGAATCACCACGTCAATATCGTGCTCCGGATATTGCCGGAGAATCTTCTCTGCCAGATGCTCACCCATGCGCAGGCGGCACTTGTAAACAGAAATACTGTCAATAATGGAGTCGGGGCGGGCAAAATATACGTGTTCGAATATACAGGGCATCAACTGCGGGTTATCGGCACACTGCTGCAAATGGAGTTCACCCTGCTCATCCACATAAAGTGCCTCGCCCGGTTCAATATCCCGGACCAGCTGAAAGCCGAGCACATCCAGTGCGACACTCTCCGATGCCACAATATATTCCATGCCCTGCGCCGTTTCGCGCTGGCCAAATACCAGAGGACGAATACCAAGCGGGTCCCGGAAAGCGACCATGCCATAATTGGCAATCATACCCACTACCGCGTAAGCCCCTCGGCATCGGCGATGCACACGTCTCACTGCTTCAAAAATATCGGCGGGCAATGGTTGCAACTTACCCTGCAAGTGCAGTTCATGGGCAAAAACGTTGAGCAATGCTTCGGAATCTGAATCTGTGTTGATATGCCGGAGGTCCGATTTGAAAAGATGCTCCATCAGCTCATCGGTATTGGTCAGATTGCCATTATGTGCCATGCAGATCCCGTAGGGAGAGTTCACATAAAACGGCTGGGCCAGGGCAGCACCAGAACTGCCGGCAGTCGGATAACGCACGTGACCGATACCCATGTTGCCTTCCAGCTCGGCCATGTGGCGGGTATGAAACACATCCCGAACCAGACCGACCCCTTTCCTCTGGTTAAGGCGGCCACCTACACAGGTCATGATCCCTGCAGCATCCTGACCCCGATGTTGAAGCATCGTCAATGCATCATAGAGCTGCAATTTGACATCGCTTTTACCGACAATTCCGACAACGCCACACATGGACTAAACAACCTCGTTTTTTAAAGACTTGCTGGCTGCGCTGTGACGCCTGTTCACTAGAGCAGATTTTTTAGAAAACCTAACACCGCAGCTCCTGCCTCCCTGGCGAAATGTTCAAACTGCATAAAAAAAGAAATCAAACGTGATTCCTGCCACCATACATCCTCTGCCACTGGCAGTATTTCCGTCAGGACAAGCAGTACCACCATAATAATGATCAGGCCCCGGGTCAGACCAAACAATACACCCAGGAGCCGATCGGTGCCCGTCAGACCCGTCGCTTCCACCAGTTTTCCCAACAGATAACTGCAGATACCGCCAATGATCAAAACAACAATAAACAGAGTGATCCAGGCAGTCAGCATACGCAGGGAAGGCGTTGAAATGAGATCAACCAGCCATAATGCGAGCTCATCGTGCAAAATGGATGCAATGATTGCCGCTGCGAGCCAGATCACCAACGACAGAGCTTCTTTGATGAAGCCTCTCACCGCGCTAATCAGCACAGAAAACCCTAAAACTGCAATAATCGCCCAGTCTGCCCAGTTCATGCTTTCATCATTTTTTAGAATGACCGAGAGTGTATCAGAGCGAGGTTCTACGGTCAGGGATCAAAGTGCAACATCAATGCATTGACACCATATTTTTTGTCGATGGCCGCTTTGTCTTCCATCAGCTTACTCTTTAGCACCTTGGGACCCACAAAAACCCGGTTCAGCTCTCCGGCATCGCCTTTCTGGTGACGGACGTAGGCGCTATAACCCTCCGCCAGAAGCTGTTTCAGCAATGACTGAGCCTTTTCTGCATCGCGAAAACTGCCCACCTGCAAAACCCAGGCTTCCGCAACGCCCTCATCAGTCAAACCCGGCGGCGGTGAGGAAGACCCAATTGCTGCCTCTACCTCTTGCGAAACCTCGGGCTGGAAGATATTTTCATCGTCTATTGCAGCTTCAATATTGTCCGGACGGTCCGGTTCATCGACGACCACAGGAGCGATTTCCGGGGAGTCGGGAATTTGCGAGCGAGTATCGACCTTGGCGGCATCGGAAAAATCAAAAAGCAAAGCGAATAGAATCAGAGCCAGCGCCAGCAATACAAAGCCACCGACAATGCGCTGTTTCATATTTTCACTCAACATCCTTTTTTCCTTTTGGCAGGTTTTGCCACCAGTCCAGTATCGGCCCGACAGTAAAGAAAGAACCAAAAACGACCACTTGATCGTCGGGTGTGGCTTCACGCAGGGCCAATTCAAGAGCGTTCAGCGGAGAAGAACAGACGCTTGTTCTGGCGGATAATGGTTCGCTGGCATTGTACAACATCGATGACAACATACCTGCATCTGCGGCTCTCGGCTGGTCTGGTATATTGCAAAAGTACCAGCTTTTAACCAGCGGTCCCAAAGGTGCAAGAATATTTGGAATATCTTTATCCGCCATGAGACCGACAACCGCAATCAAGTGGCCCGAGAAACTATTGAGCCGATCTGCCAGCAATGCCGATGCCTGAGGGTTGTGGGCCACATCCAGCACCACGGATACACCATTGATAGTCACTTTTTGAAACCGGCCTGGTACCGCAACAGCACCCATTGCGCTGGTATCTACTTCAGAAGGTGACAGCCCTGTGATCAGACTGGTGGCTTGCAGGGCACAGGCAATACTGGCAGACGGCAGTGAAGTCTCAGGCAACGGCGCAAACTGTCTTGCCGAAAAATCCCTGCCATTGACCATCAGCTTTGCAGCAACTTTCTCTGCAGTGCTGATTAACCCTGCGACCGGGTTCGGGTCACCACAGATCAGCGGCTTACCCGCACGAGCAATGGCCGCTTTTTCAGCAGCTATCTGGTTGAGATCGTCGCCGAGCCATTCCTGATGATCCAGCGCCACACCGGTGACAATCGCTATATCGGCATCAAGGATATTGACTGCGTCGAGCCGCCCCCCCAAACCGACTTCGAGAAGCACAACATCCAGTTGCTCCCTGGCCATCAGTATCAAGGCAGCCAGCGTACCAAATTCGAAGTACGTCAGGCTCGTCTGTCCCCTGGACTGTTCTATTTGTTCAAATGCTTCACAAATTGCCTCATCACTGACGCAATGCCCATCAATTACTATCCGCTCGCGGTAGTTGATCAGATGAGGCGATGTATAGCAGGCCACGCGATAACCCGCAGCTGTCAACAGCGCTTGAAGTGCAGCGACGCAAGAGCCTTTGCCGTTGGTGCCGGCAATAGTGACGATGGTTTTTGCGGGCGAACGTCTATCCGGCACATCCACCAGCCCCAACTCCCTGGCAACCAGGCGAATGCGCTCCAGGCCAAGCTCAATTTCTTTGGGATGCCTGTTTTGTAACAGGGTCAGCCATTCACTCAGTGAGCGCTGGGGCATCGATATGATCAGGTTCTGGACAATGGGTAAACTTTGAAATGAGGGACGCCAGCGTATCCCGAAGCTCAGGGCGCGGAATGATTAAATCGATCGCTCCGTGCTCCAGCAGAAATTCTGCGCGCTGAAACCCCTTGGGCAGGCGCTGACGGATGGTCTGCTCAATGATATTGGGCCCGGCAAAACCTGCTCTTGCTGCAGGTTCAGCGGCATTGATATCGCCCAACAGTGCAAGACTGGCAGAGACACCGCCATAAACGGGGTCTGTCATTACCGAGATATAGGGTGTGCCCTGACTTTTAAGCCTTTCGATAATTGCGCTGGTTTTGGCCATCTGCATGAGGGATATCAGTGCCTCCTGCATACGCGCACCACCCGTGGCGGAGAAGCAGATCAACGGGATATTTTCCTGCAGCGAAACCTGGGCTGCACGGGTAAAGCGCTCACCAACCACATAGCCCATGGAGCCACCGTGAAAGGCAAACTCAAATGCCACCGCAACAACAGGCATGCCTTTTAATGTGCCTTTCATCGCCACCAGCGCGTCGTCTTCACCGGTCAGTTTCTGGGCATCATTCAACCGGTCTTTGTATCGCCGTACATCCTTGAATTTGAGACGATCAACAGGCTTGACCTCTGTGGCAAGCTCCTCACGACCCTCCCGATCAAGAAAGAAGTCCAGTCGACGGCGGGCACCTATACGGAGGTGGTGATCGCATTTTGGGCAGACTTCGAGATTCTTTTCGAGCTCTGGACGATAAAGTGGTGCACTACATTTCGGGCATTTTTTCCACAACCCTTCGGGAACACTCTGGGTGCGATCTTTTTTCTGGGTCGCCGGACCCTTGGGGCGGATTTTTTCCAACCAGCTCATAGTTTATTCCGTCAGTTATCCAGTGCATCCCGCATTTCTGCGACCAGGCTTGAAACTGCCTGTGAAAAAGCCCGTGGTGATGTTTCAGCGCGCGCAGCCAGCTCAGCCATTTTACTCACCAGCACACTACCAACCACCACGCCATCGGAGAGGTCGGCAACAGCGCGCGCTGAGGCACCATCTTTAATCCCGAATCCTACACAGACTGGCAGGTCAGTCAATGTACGGATATGGTCCACATGCTGTTTCACTGACACCACATCGAGATTACCCGCACCGGTCACACCTTTCAGCGAGACATAATAAATAAAGCCACCGGCCATTTCTGCAACCATCTTCTGTCGCTTGTCACTGCTGGTGGGCGCCAACAGAAAAATATTTTCAATACCGGCTTCACCGAGCTGTTGATTGAATTCTCCCGCTTCCTCAGGGGGAAGATCGACTGTCAGGACCCCATCAATCCCGGCATCGAGAGCAAGCTCAATAAAATGCTGATAGCCCAGCCGCTCTATGGGATTGGCGTACCCCATCAGAATGACCGGAGTGGTGAAATCGGTCTCCCTGAATTGTTTCACCAGTGTCAATGCATCACGCAGGCTGCTGCCATGGGCCAAGGCCCGCTCATGGGCCTTCTGAATCACCGGCCCCTCGGCAGTCGGATCTGAAAAAGGGACACCGAGCTCGAGAATATCAGCACCCTGTTCGACCAGGGCATGCATCACCGGCAGCGTCACATCGGCGGCGGGGTCACCTAATACTATATAAGGAATCAGGGCCTTGCGGCCCTGCTGTTTAAGAACTTCAAAACGTTGTTTAATCCTGTTCACAGACAATTTCCAACTTCTTTTTTACTGATGCATGATTACAAAGTGATGCCATCGATTTCTGCAACTGTCAGAATATCTTTGTCACCGCGTCCGGAAAGATTCACTACGATGGTCTGATCTGGATCCATCTTGCGAGCCAGTTTTTCAGCATAGGCAATCGCATGACTGGACTCCAGCGCCGGCATGATACCTTCGATTCTGGTGAGATGACGAAAGGCATCCATTGCCTCATCGTCGTCAATAGCCACGTATTTGACACGACCGATATCTTTCAACCAGGAATGCTCCGGGCCAACTCCAGGGTAATCCAGTCCAGCTGAGATAGAGTGGGTTTCAATAATCTGCCCGTTTTCATCTTCCATCAGATAAGTACGATTACCATGGAGAACGCCGGGAATGCCGTCGTTCAGTGGTGCAGCATGTTTACCTGTGCCGAGGCCAAACCCGCCAGCTTCCACACCGTACATCGCGACCGATTCGTCTGCCAGAAACGGGTGAAACAAACCGATGGCGTTTGACCCTCCGCCCACACAGGCGACTAACGCATCCGGCAATTTACCCGTTTGGGCCAATGACTGTTGACGGGCCTCCCGGCCAATCACAGATTGAAAGTTTCTCACCAACTCCGGATAGGGATGGGGACCTGCACAGGTACCAATGATATAAAACGTGTCATCCACATTGGTCACCCAGTCGCGCAGCGCTTCATTCATGGCATCCTTGAGCGTTCTGGAACCGGAGGTGACGGGCACGACCGTCGCGCCGAGCAGCTTCATACGGTAGACATTAAGGGACTGGCGCTGGATGTCTTCCTCACCCATGAACACATGGCATTCCAGACCAAGACGGGCAGCTACAGTGGCCGTGGCCACACCGTGTTGACCAGCACCGGTTTCAGCAATTACTCGTTGCTTGCCAGTATGCTTGGCCAGCAACGCCTGCCCGATAGTATTGTTGATTTTGTGTGCACCGGTATGATTCAGGTCCTCACGCTTGAGAAACAGCTTTGCACCACCGGTTTCCCTGGTCCAGCGTTCCGCAAAATACAGCGGCGATGGCCGTCCCACATAATGGGCCAGGTCATAATCAAACTGGGCCTGAAATTCGGGGTCATCCTTTAAGCTGCGATAGATACTCTCCAGCTCATCCAGTGCATATATCAGGGTTTCAGAAACAAAGCGTCCACCGTAGGGGCCGAAATGGCCATGAGCATCCGGCATCTGGTTAAAATCAATCGAGGCTTTCTTGTTCACTGTGTTCTCCGACGTGTTACCCGGCTGAAGCGCGGGCAATAAACTGTTCTATGAGTCGAGCGGATTTAATGCCCGGAGCCGTCTCCACACCGCCACTCACATCTACTGCGTAGGGTCGGGTCTGGGAAATGGCATCGGCCACATTCCCGGGGTTCAACCCCCCCGCCAGAATCAGCGGGAAATCTGAACCCGATGGTAGACGCCGCCACGCAAACGTTTCTCCGGTACCGCCATACTTGTCTTTATGCCAGGCATCAAACAGAAATCCGCTCGCGCTGGGGAACTGCGCCAGCTCCTTTGACAGATTCAGGTCCGGCGCCATTCTTATAGCTTTGATAAACGGTCTGCCAAACTGCCGGCAGTACTCATCGTCCTCATCACCGTGGAACTGCAGAAGTTGCAGCCCCACTCTCTCAAGTGTCTCTGCCACCTGTTGCTGCGGAGCATTGACAAACAAACCGACCGTTGTGACAAAGGGACCCACTTCGGCTGAGATGACTGCGGCATCGGATAGGCCCACAAATCTGGGGCTTTTTGCATAAAACACCAGACCTATTGCATCAACTCCGGCAGCAGCAGCAACACGTGCATCTTCCGGTCGGGTTATACCGCAGACTTTGACACGAGTTCGTTTCACTATGCGCCCCATTGATTCTGAAAGGATTGTAGCAAAAAAGCACTGATTGCGGCTATTGAGCACCGCCCTTCTCCGCTCAGGCTTCTGCAATAAATTGAGGACCTGGCACGAATAGAGGTACGTCAAAACAGTCTGGGTAGTTCACCCTCACCAGATACAAACCGTTAGGCGGGGCTGTTGGCGGCGCTTTAGTGCGATCCCGCAGCAATAGCAGCTCTTGCAACCAGTCTTTTGATCTGTCGCCACGACCGATACAGAGCAATGCTCCAACAATATTGCGAACCATATGGTGAAGAAACGCATTTGCGGTTATTTCAACAATGACAAGGTCTGCCTGTCGCCAAACCCTGGCTCGGTGGATGTTGCGATTTGGCGAGTTGGACTGACAGCCTGCAGCGCGAAAGGAACTGAAATCATGTTCTCCGATCAAGTGCTGAATGGCCCGATGCATGTCAGGCGCATTCAGCGGCCGCTTCTCCCAAGTCAATCCATGGTAGAAAAGCGCGGAACGCTGAGCCTGATTGCTAATCAGGTATCGGTAGGTTCTGGCTGTGGCACTGAAACGCGCATGAAAGTCTGCTGTTTGTTCGGCCACCCAGTGCAATCTTATCCCGTAAGGTAAATTGGCGTTACCTCCCAGTAGCCAGTTGCGATTATGCCTCTTCGCAGCAGTATCAAAATGAATGATCTGGTTGGTCCCGTGTACACCGGTATCCGTGCGCCCGGCACAGACGACCGATATGGGCTCATTGGCGACCCTGGACAGGGCTGCTTCCACTGAGGCCTGCACACTGGGGCTGTGTCGCTGCCGTTGCCAACCAAAAAAAGCGCTGCCGTCATATTCGACGGCAGCGGCGATGCGTTTTACCCCGGCAGGAAGAACAAAGTCCTCGGCCGAGTGCCCGAGAGACCCCGTCTCTCGGGTTAGTCCGGGAATCATTGTTGTCAGGAAAGTGTCTCAAGTAGGTCGTTAGCTTTTTTGCGCTGCTCTTCGGTACCACTCTGAAGCACCTCCTCGAGCAAATCGCGCGCATTGTCCGGGTCGCCCATATCCACATAGGCTTCTGCCAGAACCAACTTGGTATCGGACTCGTCATCGTCACCCAGTGAATCCTCCACACTGGCGAGATCATCAAAGCCATCGTTTGCTGTCCGGGGTTCAGCCTGCTCAATGGTCGAGTTCTCAGACTCTGCCATTGAAAAATCCTGATCCTCAGGCAGGGCTGCGTCTTCCGTTTTGTCAGCTCCGGCCTGTTTATTTTCTGCTTTGGCGGGGTCTTCTTTATCGAAATCAATATCCTGCATACCCTCATCGATCTCAGTCGACAGGGCACCCAGGTCCATGTCTTCAAGGTCAAGATCCAGATCAAAGTCCGGCTCGGTCTCCCCGGCGGATGATTGCGTATCCGGGGATGTTGAGGTCAAATCTTCATCAGCGGAAACCTTATCGACAGAGCTCTCTTCGGTAGAAAATTCACCTGAAGCGAAAAGGTCAATGTCATTTAAATCACGATCTGCCGACGGCGTTACACTCTCTTCATCTTGCGGATAAGTGTCATCCTCAAGGGAGGCATTGGGGGACACATCACCCAGATCGTAATCGAGTGTCGGGGCCTCAAAGTCCGCCGAGTCCACTGAAGAATCCGGTATCCCGGTTGAAATATCAGCATGCGCATCAGAGTCGGCCGAGGTATCCGGAGAAGTATATTTCCCAGGCAACAATTCTGCTTCAAGAGCAAGCGCCCGGGCGTCGGCCTGACTGTCATTGAGTTCAGCCAGTGAGGCCTTTTCTGCCTCAAAGGCATCCGGGTTATTGGCGTTGACATGTACTTCCAGCAATTTTAGACGCAACGAGCTGTCTTGCGGGTCGGCCTCTATAGCCTTGCGAAGAATATTCTCAGCCTGACGATAATTTCCCAGCGAGAGATAAATATCTGCTTCACCCTTGGGGTCAACGCCTTCACCATCACCAAGCTCAAGTTCCTCAAGGTCTTTTAAATCTGACTCATCCAGCTCTGCGGCAACCTCATGGACATACTGCTTTTCTGTCTCAGTAAAGGCTTCGGCAAGATTTTCTTCAGGTAATTCGGGTTCTTTAGGGGTGGCCAGAGTTTGAAGAGAGACCTCGTCCTGGTCGTCATCATCATTTTTCCGATTGCGGAAAAACATTACCACCGCCAGTAAAAGCGCAAGTAGTGCAATCAAGGGATAGAGCAAGTAGTCCATCCATCCAGCAAGCCCCAATGACCTGTCACCTTGACCACCTTCATGAGCTGGTGCAGCAGGTTCGACAACGGCATTGGCTTCAGCATCCGACGCTGAAGGCTCTTTTGGGGCTGAAGGCTCTTCTGTGGCTGAGGGCTCTTCTGTGGCTGAAGGCTCAGGCTCTTCTGCCTGAACTGCCAACTGGGTGCCGCGCAGGGAGTCATCCTGAATTTCCACCAAACGATTCATGGTGGACAACTGTTCTTCCAGGTTGGCGATACGTGTTTTCAGATCATCATTTTCACGAAGGGTCTTGTCCAGTTCCTCCTGTGCGGCTATTAACTCACCCTGTCCGGAACCAGAGGAGCTACTAGCCTCACCGTTGCCATTCACGTTTCCGGTGGATTGTTCGCTGGCATCATCGGCGCCCAGCGCAGCGAGCTTGAGGCGACCCTCTCCCGCAACCGCGGAATCGGTTGCCGCTGCATCCTGATCGGTGGCATCCAGCACAGGAGCCAATGCTCCGGCCTCTTTAGCAGGTATCGATTCAGGCTGGCTGAGTTCAGTCCTAACCTCTGTTTGGGTCAATGCCCGGATATCACTGCCCTCCGGCAACCGAAGAACAGCCCCTTTTTTCAGCAGATTGATATTGTCATTGATGAAAGCATCGGGATTAAGCTGCTTGATAGCCGCCATAGTCTGATTCATGGTGGCCTGCCGGGGACGAATCCGCTGGGCAATGGCCCAGACTGTATCACCGGCATTGACGCTGTATTGACCGTCACCTGCTACAGGTGACTGACTGGAGGGCATATTTGATACAGGCCTGGGCGTCGCCGAATTGCTGCGGAGCTGCGGGCCGGAACTCGCAGCCTCAATCTTTTTTGCAGCGGTTCTCTCCGAGGCATAGACCGGCAAATCGAGCAACAGGGTATATTCGCGCACAAGACGACCGGTTGGCCACTGAACCTCTACCAGAAAATTCAAATAGGGCTCGCGAATAGGTTTCTTTGAAGTAATCCGAAGCACAGGTTGAGCGCGGTTTTCGAGATCCACTGAAAAATTCAAATCTGTCAACAGAAACAGTCTTTCGACACCTGCGTTTTTGAAATCCCTCGGGGAGCCCAATCCAACCAGTATTTCGATATCAGTCAGCTCACCAATGCTGGTCAATTGAACCTCAGCATCAAGTGGCTCATTGAGGGATGAGTTCAACTTGATCTCCCCCAGCCCCAAAGCCAAAACGGTGTTAGTCAGCAACAGGCCAAGCAAGCCGGTGGTCAATATCAAGGTACGCAGCGTCATAGGATATTCCCTGTTTTACTTTGTGAGACAGTTTCCTGCCCGGATCTGAAACTTTTCAGAAAACTGTTCACACCTTATTAGGTTCCGTCTGCAAGTATTTATGACTAATAAGAATTGTTCAACTGCCATGACAACCAAATATCGACAAATAACCGGACTGATCAACCTGAACTATGACCGATTGCACAAAACCGGCCCCTGTTCAATGCGGTTAATGCTGTCCTGAACACGATAACAGCCCATTTTCAACCGTCAGGCTTCCAGTAATATGCGCAACATCCGACGCAGTGGTTCCGCGGCGCCCCATAAAAGCTGGTCGCCAACCGTAAACGCAGATAGGTATTGACTACCCATATTCATTTTACGCAATCGTCCTACCGGCACATGCAGATGACCGTTAACTGCCGCTGGCGTCAATTCTCGCAACGATGCCTCACGCTCATTGGGCACAACCTTAACCCAGTCATTGGACTCGGCAATAATGGATTCTATTTCATCCAGGGGCACATCCTGAGCCAGCTTTACGGTCAACGCCTGACTGTGACAACGCATCGCACCAACACGGACACAAATGCCGTCAACCGGAATCAGCGTATTGCCAGAGCGGCCGAGAACCTTATTGGTTTCAGCCTGGCCTTTCCACTCCTCCTTGCTTTGCCCGCTCTCCAACTGCACATCAATCCAGGGCAACAGGCTACCCGCTAACGGTGCGCCGAAGTGATCCGTCGGCAGTGAGCTACTGCGCATCGCAGCGGCAACTTTTTGATCAATCTCAAGAATTGCAGAGGCAGGATTGGCAAGTTCTGGTGCCACAGAGTGTTCGATAGCACCCATTTGGGCAATCAGTTCACGCATGTTCTGTGCACCCGCACCGGATGCCGCTTGATACGTCATGGCAGAGGTCCACTCTACCAATCCTTTATTGAACAAGCCGCCCATCGCCATCAGCATCAGGCTGACAGTGCAATTGCCACCGATAAAATTTTTGACCCCACGACCGATGCCATCTTTAATCACGGACAGATTAACCGGATCCAGAACAATCAGCGCATCATCGGCCATCCGCAGTGCAGAGGCGGCATCAATCCAGTAGCCCCGCCAGCCAGCATTTCGCAATTGTGGATACACCGCTTTGGTGTAATCACCACCCTGGCAGGTGATGATAATATCCATTTTTGCCAGTGATTCGACATCATTGGCATCCTGTAACGGCGGAACATCGACGCCGACCTGAGGGCCAGGCTGACCCAACTGGGAAGTCGTAAAGAATATGGGCTCGATCAGAGCGAAGTCATTCTCCTGCAGCATGCGGTCCATCAGGACCGAACCCACCATTCCTCGCCAACCTACAAAACCAACTTTATTCATTTAATTCAACCTATTATAAATTTATCAGAGAAATTACTTTAATGTTAAGCACACCTCAGAGTGCCGCTACTACTGCATCACCCATTTCAGCAGTGCTCACCTTTCGGGTCCCTTCAGTATAGATATCTGACGTGCGCAGTCCATTATCCAGCACAGTGCTCACAGCCTGCTCAATAGCAACGGCAGCCTCCGGGGCCTGCAGAGAGTAACGCAACATCATTGCAGCGGAGAGTATGGTTGCGAGCGGATTGGCAATGCCCAGCCCGGTAATATCCGGTGCCGAGCCGTGACAGGGTTCGTAGAGGCCTTTACCGTTCCTGTCGAGCGAAGCGGAGGGTAGCATGCCTATCGAACCGGTTAACATCGCAGCCGCATCTGACAGGATGTCACCAAACATGTTGCCAGTGACAATCACATCAAACTGCTTGGGCGCCTTGATCAGCTGCATGGCAGCATTATCCACATACATGTGACTCAGCTCTACGTCCGGATAGTCACTTGCCAGCGCTTGCATCACTTCTCGCCAGAGAATAGTGGCCTCCAGCACGTTGGCCTTGTCCACGGAACAGACCCGGCGGCTGCGCACTCTGGCGGCCTCAAATGCCAGCTTGCCGATACGAACAATTTCGGATTCCGAATATTTATAGGTGTTGAAGCCCTCGCGCTCACCATTTTCCAGTACCCGGATACCTCTGGGCTCACCGAAATAGATCCCACCCGTTAACTCACGAACAATCAGGATGTCCAGGCCAGACACAATTTCCGGTTTCAGGGAGGAAGCGCCTGCCAGCTGAGGGTAGAGAATCGCAGGCCGCAGATTGCCGAACAACCCCAGGTCCGAGCGCAGCTTGAGCAAACCTTTCTCGGGACGTAGCTGCCTGTCGACCCCGTCCCACTCAGGACCCCCAACTGAGCCCATCAAAATGGCGTCACTCTGACGGGCTTTATCCAAAGTCACTTCAGGGCAGGGATCACCCACCGCGTCGTAGGCGGCACCACCCAGGAGGCCCTCTTCAAATTGCAGGCCGAGATGGTATTTTTCATCAATTCGATGCAACACCTTAGTGGCTTCATTGACGATTTCGGGACCGATATGGTCCCCCTTTAAGATCAGTACTCTTCTACTCACTGCGGCAATCCTTTATTTGATGGCATGGAACAGCCACGGACAACGTATCTCTTGCTGCGCCTCATAGGCACGTATGGCATCGGCTTCTTTCAGGGTCAGACCAATTTCATCGAGCCCTTCCAGCAAACACTGCTTGTAAAACGGGTCAATTTCAAAGGAGAGCTCTTCGCCATCTGGCTTGATCAACCGTTGGCGAGGCAGATCCACGGTCAACTGATAGCCAGGATTCTGTTCAGCCTCAGAGAACAAATCATTAACAATATTTTCATTTAAAACAATAGGAAGCAATCCATTTTTAAAGCAATTATTGAAGAATATATCGGCATAACTTGGAGCAATAATCACCCTGAACCCGTAGTCCTCCAGAGCCCAGGGCGCATGTTCACGACTGGAACCACAACCAAAGTTTTCTCGAGCCAACAGAATGGAAGCCCCCTGATAGCGAGGCCAATTGAGCGGAAAATCCGGATTGAGAGGTCTTTCGCGACTGTCCTGCCCGGGTTGACCTTCATCGAGGTAACGCAACTCATCAAACAGATTGGGACCAAACCCGGTACGCTTGATCGACTTCAAAAACTGTTTTGGAATGATCATGTCGGTATCGACGTTGGCCCTGTCCATTGGGGCCACCAGCCCTTTATGTACGGTAAACACTTTCATGCCATGTTCCTCTGGTTCAACGAACGAACATCTGTAATATGGCCTGCAATAGCGGCGGCGGCAGCCATGGCAGGACTGAGCAGATGGGTACGACCACCGTTACCCTGACGTCCTTCAAAATTCCGGTTGGACGTTGAAGCACAGTGTTCGCCCGCACCGAGTTTGTCGGCATTCATGGCCAGACACATGGAACATCCGGGCTCCCGCCACTCCATCCCTGCTTCGATAAATATTTGATCAAGCCCTTCCGCTTCAGCCTGAGCCTTGACCATTTGCGAACCCGGTACAACCAGCACCTGTTTGACGGTTGACGCCACCTTGCGACCCTCGGCAATCGCTGCTGCAGCCCGCAAATCCTCAATACGGGAGTTGGTACAAGAACCGATAAATACCCGGTCCACCGGAATGCTGGTCACAGGACTGCCACCCTGCAGGCCCATATATTTCAATGCGCGTTCAATAGCCTGACGCCTGACCGGATCCGTCTCGTCTTCAATGCGAGGGATGCTGCCTGTGACCGGGACAACCATCTCGGGCGAAGTACCCCAACTGACCTGCGGCACGATGTCACTGCCACTGATGGCAA
Organism: Porticoccus sp.; assembly: GCA_002733125.1. Taxonomy (GTDB): domain Bacteria; phylum Pseudomonadota; class Gammaproteobacteria; order Pseudomonadales; family Porticoccaceae; genus Porticoccus. The sequence goes on along the minus strand of NVUM01000002.1, from coordinate 356 downwards.
CCGTTTTATCAAAAACGGCATCTGAATCACTCTGCAGCGTGCGCCAGTAACTGACGGCCCTGTCCCACATTTCCCCGGTCGGGGCAAAACGGCGGCCTTTGAAATAGGCAATGGTTTTATCGTCAACGGACACCATGCCCACCCTGGCACCCGCCTCAATAGCCATATTGCAGACGGTCATGCGGCCCTCAATGGACATATCACGAAAAACCTGTCCGGCAAATTCAATGGCGTAACCATTTCCACCGGCAGTGCCTATTTCACCGATAATGGCCAGGATCACGTCCTTGGCAGTGACGCCCGTTCCCAACTCACCGTCCACCTGGATCAACAGGTTTTTCATTTTCTTGGTCACA
>NVUM01000001.1 GCA_002733125.1 Porticoccus sp. | reverse complement strand
CGGGCAAAGTATTTGAGACGCAATCAAGACTCTACAGTCCATTCGTTGGCTTGGCAAGGCGATGGGCGCTCAATGCCTGTTTGCGGGCGCTGTGGAGCTCTCTCTAACGCTATGCATGTGATGATGGGTTGTGATGCTACGCCCCCTTTTTTTATAAGGAACGCGAAGCATCGTGAAAAACTCATCAGCAAGCTCTTTAGCGACAGTTGGTAGCAGGTTGTCAATGGACCCGGTGAAGGCTGTTCCGTAGAACTGGGCATGTCCTGGATCTTCAATCGCGTGATATTGGAACCGTTGGTACATCTTCTCCACGAGCGTTGTGCCAGAACTGTTAAATAGATGCTCCTCGTCTGCTGGGTCTAGGGAAATACAATCCCAGTTGAGTCTTGCATACTTCCTACGCATTTTGACCCAAACATATGGCATGCCGTGTTTTTGGCAGCTTCTGAACCAGTCGTTGGCCGCGTGTAAGTCCTTACTTGGGATTTCACGCCAAGCAGGGTTTGGCAAATTGGGAGAACGTATGACCTCAACCAAGAGTTCTCCGGCTACATTTTTGTATCCCAGCTCGGCAAGGCGGGCAGAGAAGTGTATTGGCTTTACGGTCGTAATGTCAGCGTGCGTATCTTCGTGTGACTTTAATTTGGCTCGAAGCGCTGCATAGGTGCGGAAACCGGTACTTGCGGCGAAAGCCTCAATCAAATGAGTTGCTTTTACATGTGGAAGTTTGGTGCGTAAGGCACGTTTACTAAAGTCTATATTTTGTTGTGTGAGGGGAAACATAGCCATAGGAGTGCTCCTTTCGTTTGGGGCCACATATCGCCGATTAAATTCAGCCCAAAGGATTGGATCACATTAGAAGCTTTAGTTCTGCTCTTTGACCCGGCGACAGGTCTGGCGGAGAAGCCAGATGCATCGTATCAAGCAACGGTTCTTTGAACAAGCTATGGCGCCCCTCTATTTCTAAAGTGGCATGCGTAAGGTTGGATTTTGGTGGGCGTCTTACATCGAGAGAAGCTAACCGTTCTCTTGTAATTGGTTTCGTTAGGTTAAGGTTTTTACTTCGCGAGAAGTGAGTTCGCCCGCGAGTGAGTAAGAGTGCGTATTTTGATGCATTCCAAAGGGTTGGGGTGTTGATTTAAGGCGGTAGTCAAGTTGCTCAAAACTAGCCAAATTTTACACACTTTCTTACACATTCACATTTTCTATTCTAAATTTACCATTTAAATCAATATGATAGATAAATACCTCTTCGGCTCATAACCTGAAGGTCATAGGTTCAAATCCTATCCCCGCAACCAACAAATCAYCAAYATAATCAACGGCTTAGCGCTCATATCGCTAGGCCTTTTTTGCGTTCAGCACCAGCCGTGGAAGCAGGGTGGAAGCAATGGGGGATGGGTGGCCACTATACTTTTGGAGGTGTGGGCCATTTCCTAACCCCTTCTTGAAAGTGATGCCTAACGAACTATCGGTAAAGGAAAGGCTTCGACTTATGATGTGTTTAACAGATATTCTACCAACGGCTAGGGAGCGCGTTTGTTTGTTACTTCAGACTCACTAGCTAGTACCAATTGGACGACCTTCCGTCGGCCAAATAAATCAGAATGTTGGTTCGTGTTACCGGGACTTGGATTCGTGAAAAGGCAAATGGAACCACTCTTATGGTATTGCAGCGAGAAAAAGACATGAGCATTCTAAATAGCCGTTTCGCAATTCTGCGAAACAGCATTGAGACCTCGGTAGGGCTGAACCTGACTAGCTTGACTGTGGTTTCCGAAAACTTTTTCCGGGACCTTTTAAACATGCTTCTGAGGAGCAAATTCGTGAATTTGAATGTCGACCTCGGAAATGCTGCCGCAATTGATTTGGGAGACATCAGCAAAGGCATGTGTATTCAAGTTACTGCCACGCCAGGTAAATCTAAAATCGTCGATACCGTCGATAAATTTGTTAAATATAATTTGAATGGGAATTATACGCGTTTGATTGTTCTGATTACGACGAAGAAGCTTGCGTACCAAGTTGCCAAAATTTCTGATACGAAATCCTGTTTCACGCTGGACGTCAAAAAGGATGTGTGGGACTGGACTGATCTTCTGAAGCTCGCAAATGACCTGCCGCAGGAAGAGCTGACAGCTGTTCGCAGCTTTGTCGAAGAGGGAATTCAAATTGAGGCTGCTGCTTCCCCTGTCAATGAGTTCGATAGGAAGTTGTTCGCAGAATTTTGTGACCTTATCGCAAACAGGGGGGAGATTAGATTTTTCAAAGAAAATGATTTCGTGGCGCAATTTGCACCTAACAGAATTGCCGGCCTGAGGGAATTTGTGGAGACATGGGATGACGCCGTTCACGTGTTTAATGATCAAGAGGTTGAGGCAAAAAGAGAGAAACTTTATGCAGTTGCAAAGGAGCTTGCTTATGGAATTGCAAGGTATACGACGCCTACTATCCACGGAATGATCTCAGTTTGGCCTAACCATGTGGACCACAACGCATCAACAGATTGGATAAAGAGGGAAGCGAAGATCTTAAACGACTTTGCCGCGAAATTTGTTGCAGAGCATGAAGTTTTTATAAGTATTGGTCGAGAGAAGTTGGGTTAAGCCAGTGGGATTGAAGAAGCGGACTTCGTGCCTTCCTCAGGGCATTCTCCACAAGTGACGAATTGAATTTGAAATGGAAGGTCAGTAGTGAAAGTCTAAGAGATTTCCGTCTTTGACTCTATTGAATCGTAGACCAATTGGTTTGCCGCCCAATGAATGGATTCGACGGTTTCCCTTCAAAAAATAGGTAGGGTGAGAATGTTTGCCATAAAAATGGAGCACACAAATCCTGTTTTCTAAGTCGCCGGATAGGCAGTTCGAATATTCAAACTTGGTGTCTGGAACTGTCTTCTTAAATTTGGTGGACAGATAAACTAACATTTTTCGTGCCTATTTACTGCTCTGCCTACGCCAAGAGTTGATTGCGTTTGCTGTATCTGACTTTGGACTTTCATCGTTCCAGCGATCCCAGAATGCGACTGTTTGGCTATCAGGTTTCATTTTTGGCTCGGTAATGCGGACGCGGGAGGGAAGAAGGCTTGCGTCCCCAACTACCAACGCCTCACCAACATCCAGTATGGGAAGTAGTTCTCCAAAACTACCTAAACTATCGGGAAGTAATCTCCGGATCACACTTTGATCATCGCCATTAGTCAAACGCATCGCGATGACATTATTGCATTGGCTCAATACTGTCCGGTTTACCTCAGAGGGACGTTGGCTGATTACTACTAAGCCAATGCCATACTTTCTACCCTCCTTGGCAATCTTCTCAAATATCTCCACTGCGATCGAATCCCCACTATTCGCGTTAGCACGTTCGGGAATGTAGAGGTGTGCTTCATCGCACATTAGAGCGATTGGATGGCGGTGTTCCAATTTGGTCCATAGGCTTGTAGAGAATATTATTTGGGCCAGCAAGCTTACCATTAATGGGAGGATGTCTGACGGCACCTCAGAGAAATCGATTATTTTGATCCCACCTTTGGTCCCATTTTGGGCACCGCGACCAGCTACAATGGCATGTACCATCTCCTCTAACCAAGCCATCTCCATACACTCCGCAGGAGGCTGGAACAAGAATGCGAGCCTTCGATCGCTCCTCTTTGCTTCAAGGCGGCCAATTAACCTGCTTAGCTTACCGTTGTAGTCACCCTTTATTGGCTTCCCATTTGTTCCCGGTTTTGTTCCATTATCTAGCTCAGATAGGTCGGCCATAACTTTGTTGAGACAAAATGGTACAGGGCTATCAATCGTAAAATTAGCCAAAATATCTTTGAATTCTTCGGAAGCAAGGCTCTCTTTCTTTGCCTCAGTGATTGTGCGGGTCATAATCATCGATTGATTAGGTGCGTTTTGATCGCTGCGATCTACGAACAAGGAAATTAAAGCCTCATAGCCCAGCAACCAATAGGGGAGATGCAAAACGCCTTGCGCTAGGCCACCTCCCTCCTCAATGTCTGACGGACCGGCAATTTTGAAATGCTGAAATGCGTCACCTTGAAGGGGGCGATATTCACCATGTATATCGAATAAAACCGCATTCGCTTGTGGAAGTTCAGACATTTGCTCCAATAGGTGGGCAGTGGTCCAAGACTTGCCCGATCCAGTACTGCCAACAATGATAGCATGCCGTTGAAAGAGTTTGTTGCCATTTAGATAAGCAACGGCATCGTCATCTAAAGTGAATTTCCCCAGTGATAGTTTCGGGCCATCCATCTCTACGTTTGATATGACTTGCATGAAGCTTGTTAATCGTGCGCCCTCTAGTGAGAAACAGTTTGCCTCGATTTCCGGGACCGTCTCCAAAGTTCTTCTAAAGAGATTTCTGCTTTCGCCGACGCGATCCAATAACGTTCCAATGAGAGTGACTTTGACGAGATTATTTTCGCTTGGGGGAAGGTCCTCAGGCTGTTCTGAATCATTATCGACTTCGCGGTCATCGGGTTTGCGCGTAATCTTAACCACCACTCCGATCAAGTGTTGGCCCGGCTTACTGCTTTGAAGAACCACTAACCGATTGACTTGCAGGCGTTTCAGGCTCTCCAAATCCTCTACTCGAATTGTTACTGCTGTAGTGTCTACTGAAATTACGCTGCCAAGGGCTTCTGGGTCCGAAAAATTGAAAACTGTCATGCAAATCTCCTACAGAATTAGTTCGTTGAAATCACGCAAGGACCAAATTCCCTTCCCCTGCAGAAGCATGCCATCTGGTTGTTTTGACGTGTAGATATAGTTTCCTTGGGCGTGTTGTTCGATTCCAAGATACTTGTTCCCAGCCTGTTCCTGCAAAAACTGTTTGGCTTCATTTGTTAGCTTTTGCGCCAACACTACAATTGGGACATTCCTCTCCATACATTGTTCAATTATTTTTGGATGTATGTGCTTGTCTCGGAAGCCAAACCCGACACAAAAAAATGCTTGCGCGCTTTTCAAAGCGGTATCCGCACCATTGATAGTTGTTCTAAATGGTTCTTCGCTCGTTTTCTCATACTTGTTCAAGCCAGGTGTTACTATCAACGGTGCGAGTTTTTCGTCGGGCATAGAAAAGACAGGCAGGCCTATTGTCCGATGACCTTCTGTCTGGAACCAGTCAAGCGATCCATGCACTTTCCAGATTTTTACGATACGTGATGCTTTATGGCCATGCTTGAACTGAACTCTGCCAGTACTTTCCCATTTTTGAACGTATCCTGGCGCGAAGCCTGTTTGGAACATTATGCCGACTGAGTTACAGGCAAATTCGGCTACTCGATCATAGTTGGTTGTTACAATGTTGAGCTCTCTCTGGGTGCTATTAATTAGTTCTCTCAATAATCTACCAAGTGGGAAGGTTTGAGTTCCGTCAGCAGATGAGGCAAAGACTGCTTGGTCTTTCTCATTCACACATTCCCAGGTGCACCGTAGAATCTTGTTTAGTAGAGAAGGAGGGAGGGTCTTTCCTTCTAATGCAGCTTCGAGATGATCACCTTGAGAGAGGGCGTGCCTAAGTAGCAGCCAGGCATCATCTTCGACATCGCCTTCGGTATCTATATTGTCCATTAGATACGTGCTGAGTGCACCCATGCTGGGTAAACCATGCGGCATGGAGGCGCCACTGCCCAAGATGATAGTGGGACAGCCTTGAAAGCATTCTTGCGCTAGTCTAGAAATTTCTTCGAGGTCCATATTACCCGTGCCGGTTCCAACTTGTTTTCTGATGGTTGAGGAGTAACGATGTCAGAAAACGAAACTAAAATACATTGTTTATTTTTCCTTCGGCGATGACTTCGACAATTGTGATGTTGAGTCTTCATAACTGCAGTCGCTGCTTTGCTCTGCTTCGACTTTCCCAAAAGCTTTCATCTGGACCGTCTATTTTGTTGGAAAGTGTTTGAGCAACCATTTGGCTGAACTGTTCTCTGATTTCTTGTTTGTTGAGACCTAAGACAACCGCCAAACCTGCGGCGT